>JAGRIK010000125.1 GCA_020443325.1 Halioglobus sp. | reverse complement strand
TCCGTCAACCGGGCACCCTCGATTCGGGTGGAGGAGCCGATACTTTCGATGGTGGCTACCCGGCGCAGGGAGGTCAGTTGTTCCGGTGCAATACGCCCAATAGCCGCCCAAGCGCCTTTGAATTCATCGATCGCGGCGATGATATTCAGCACTTCTGGCGTAATAATCAATGTGTCTGTGTGCACGCCGCCATCCGTATATTCATCCATTTCCACCCAATTAGACTAACACAACAACCTCCATTTGTCCATCCAATTCCACCCATTTTGACACCCCAGGCTGGGCGAGTTTGCTGGGAATGGCAGAGGGTAAGAGGGCCACCAACCACCTGACGACCCTTATGCCCTGCCAGGATCCTTTAGGGGGTCTCTCTCCGGAACAACAGCGAAAAGATGTAAAACTTATAGCCTTAACGGCAATCAATGCTAATGCTATAGCTGCTCTCTGCGCTTCTCTGGGATCAGATGTAGTTAATGATCGTATAACTTCCCGTTGACCAAAAAAACCTCTCAAGTTTTTTGGAACAGTGCGGCGGAAATAGAACCTTTGGTTGCGCATTGAAAGGTAAGGAATCGTATTCACGTTGTATCTCCCGATGTATCAAAACAAGTATTTCGGTCAATACAGGCAACTAAAGTTATATCATAAGCATTTGATTTATTGTGTTTTTATAAAAAATATGGCGGAAGAGGTAGGAGTCGAACCCACCAGGCGCGATGAGCACCTCACTGGTTTTGAAGACCAGGCATCCCACCGGGGACGTCGCTCTTCCGCGATGCAAAAGTTTAACGGTTAAAAAGACGTGCGGGTAGTTCGGCGTCCAGAATCACGCGATCATCCTCGCTGCGCCGGGTAAAACGGATGCTATCGAAGTACTCGAGAACCTCGATGGCCAGCTTGCGACCGGTGCCCATACGCTGCTTGAAATTGATGACGGTGATGGGCTGCCCATCGTCCACCAGGTCGCTCACCAGTTGCGCCAGTTTTGCCAGTTGCTGCGGGGTGGCATAGCGGGTGTCGGTGAGTTTGTGCAACCTGCCGTCGTTCACCGCTATCCGGGCTATTTTCTCGAGCGTTTTCCTGGTCAGTCCGGTCTGCGTGGCAACCTGTGATAGCAGGGGAAGGTCATTCCCACGCTGCAGGAGAAACGCTTCCCACTTGCGCCAGTGCTCGACATCTTTACTGGACACTGACGCCCTGTATCCCGCGAGGGACAATCTTCCGCTCTTCAGCGTCACTACCGAGTGCTGCATCAAGTCACCCAGCAGCGCGGCAAGCAGCGGCGCTTCCGGTGTTATCGCCAGCCCTGAACTAAGCTGCTGTATCTCGATGCCGTCTTCATGCGGGTTACGCTGATGCCAGCTCGCCAGATACTCGGGGATGGTGTCCAACCCCTGTTGCCACCGTGCCGCAGAGACCAGCAGACTGCCGGCGCTGGCCTCGATTCGATGCAACGATGGCCCACACACGTTCTCCATCTCCTCGGTGCGCAGGTTCCAGCTGTGCCGAAACTTTTCCAGGTCCAGCAGCTGGCCCTGTTCAACTACCAGCGTCTCCAGAGCGGCTTGCGGCGAGTCGGTATCCAGTGCGCGGAGTGTGCCCAGTCGTTGTGGGCGACTCTTACCCGTTCGCGGTGCATAGGGGTCAAGTACCCTCCCACCGCCCAGGGTGACGCTTTCGCTGTCATCACGCAGAAGGAAGCGCTCGCCATGGCAGCAACTGACAGCGTCATCCAACAACAGCTGTACCAGTGCATCAGCGCCCGGATCCAGACGTCGGCCACCCTCCAGAATGAACAACCGACCAGCAACGCGTCTGGCGCCCAGGTATATTTTCACGGGCGACAGGTGTTTCAGTGGAAAAGGTGCGTTATCCAGCAGGCGTACGCGGGCGTCGATGCCGGAAGACACCGGGCCGGCATTGATATCCAGCAACCAGTCACCGCGCGCGACGGCACTCTTCTCAATGTCACCCACGACATTCAGCGCACAGCGCTGGCCGGCGCAGGCGCGATCGGCTTTCTCGTCCTGTACATGAACGCTGCGCACCCGCAGTTTTATGGCAGACGGCTGCAAAACGACGAAGTCATCCACACTGACAGACCCCGCGGTCGCCGTGCCGGTGACCACCATCCCGACGCCCTTGAGATTGAACGCACGATCTATCGACAGGCGAAAACCACCCACTGCGGGCTTCTCGATTTCATCGCGCGCACGTTGCTCCAGATAGGAGATCAGTGCCGCTACACCCTCGCCGCTGTTATTGGATACAGGAAAAGCTGGCACCCTGCCTTCCTTTACCGCCAACAGCGCCTGCATTTGCGTTTCCACTTCCTGCACCCGCGCTGGCGGCACACGGTCTATCTTCGTGACCACCAGCACAATGTTTTGCACGCCCAGCAGTCTCAGTACGTCGAGATGCTCAATAGTCTGTGGCATGGGGCCGTCATCGGCCGCCACGACCAGCATGCCGAGATCGATACCGCTGACACCGGAGATCATGGTATTGATAAAGCGGTTATGGCCCGGGACATCGACAAAACCGATAGGGCTGTGCCCCGGAAGCTTGCGATAGGCAAAGCCAAGGTTAATGGACAGGCCGCGACGCTTTTCTTCTTCCAGTCGATCGGTGTCGATACCGGTGAGATGTTTGATGAGCGAGGTCTTGCCGTGATCCACGTGACCTGCGGTGGCCACGATCAAATGCGCAGCCCACCCAATTGCTCGATGAACTCCCGCTCCTGCTCCAGGCATCGCAAGTCCAGCCAGAGGCTGGTTTTGTGCAGGCGCCCGATCACGGGTAAGGGCAGCAGACGAAGTGCCTGCGCAAGCTGCCGGGCGTCGGCATCTGCACCCGAGCACGGCGTAATTTTCAGCGCTGTGCTTGGCAAGGTCTCCACCGGCAGCGCGCCACTGCCAATCTGGCTGGAGCACTCGGCGAGCACCACAGAGAATGCCGGCGCGAGCGATTTCTTGACTGCGGGCAACAGGCGTTCGGCCTGCGCCGCGATATCATCCCTGGACCGTGTCAGCTGGCGCAGGGTTGGCAGGCGCTGCACCAGGCTGTCCGGATCCCGATACAGTTTCAGCACTTCCGCCAGCGCCGCCAGCGTCATCTTGTCCAGACGCAACGCGCGCTTGAGGGGATTCGTCTTGATCTGCGCGATCAAGTCCCTGCGCCCTGCAATCAGTCCTGCCTGTGGGCCGCCCAGCAGCTTGTCACCACTGAAGGTAATCAGGTCTGCGCCCAGGGCAATCGCCTCGGCCGCAGTGGGTTCCGGGGGCAAACCCAGCCTGGTGAAATCCACAAGATTGCCGCTGCCGAGATCGATGACAAAGGGCATCTGATGCTCATGTGCCAGTTGTGCCAGTTCCGCCTCCGGCACCGTACTGGTGAAGCCGGTTAGTTGATAGTTGCTGGCGTGCACTTTCATCAACAGCGCCGTATCGCTATTGATGGCCTTTGCGAAGTCTTTCAGGTGCGTGCGGTTGGTGGCACCGACTTCAACCAGTGTGCAACCGGCGCGCTGCATCACCTCGGGGATACGAAAGGAGCCACCAATTTCCACCAGTTCGCCGCGGGATACCGGAACCTCACGGTTCAGGGCCAGGGTATTCAATACCAGCAGCACTGCCGCCGCATTATTGTTGACAGCCGTTGCCGCCTCGGCGCCCGTCAACTCACACACCAACGCCTCTATGTGCGACTCGCGATCGCCGCGCACCCCGGTCTCCAGTTCAAACTCCAGGTTGCTGGGCGTCGCCGCGACGGCGACCACCGCATCGAGGGCCTCCCGCGGCAGACTGGCCCGCCCCAGGTTGGTGTGAAGGACCGTTCCGGACAAGTTGATCACCGGCTTCAGAGTGGCGCTGTTGTTTCGTGTCAGTCGCGCGGACACTTTTCCCTGAATCGACTCGACGTCAATCTCCGGTGCTTCATCGCGGGAAATCTGTGCACGTATCTCGGCCAACTCCTCGCGCAGCGCGACGGTCACCTGTTGCCGCCCCCAGCAGGCCAGGGCATCCGGCATCTGTTGCAGCAGAACATCTACCGAGGGTAGGCGGCGATGCGGGTTTTCAACTGGCGCATCAAAACTCATATCAGGCGCCGTGGACCAACTTCTTGAATTCGAAGACATTCGCGCCCTGTGCTACGGCCTCTCGCATATTGGCTTCGATCTTCGCGAGGTTTGCGGCTTTGTCGCCGGAAATACAGGTGAAGTTTACCGCTCCGAGGGTGACAACCTTCTCATAGCCAGCGTAGCGCTCGGGAATCATAGGGAACTCCTTCCAGCCCTGTTAGGCGAAAACCTGGCGCATGCTATCCCGCCAGGATTGTCTTGAGTTGCTGCTCCACGAAGGGGACCACAAAATTAGCACCGGGCTCCGGTGTAGTTGCCCCCATGGCGACATACTTTTTCTCAAGAATCACCGCAAAGCGGGTGATATTGAACAAGTCGTAGTAATCAGCATGCTCCAGAGGCAGGCCTGTGATGGCATGCCACTGGGCATAGATATCCTCCCTGCTAGGCAGCCCGCCCAGCCGCTGCAGGCCGAGACCAACGCTAAGGCAATAGTCAATCCAATACCACCAGCTCACATCCAGCATAGGGTCACTTATGCTGGCCATCTCCCAATCGATAACGGCGACCGGGGCGAGGTCTTTCCAGATGATGTTGCCAGGGCGCGAATCGCCCCAGCACAGCCGCTTAACACCACTCGCTGGGGCGTTTTCATTAATATACTGCATCGCCTGGGCGACTACCGGCGGCATTCTGTCCCGGATTTCGTCACTGAACATGGCGTTGAATTTGTCGATTTCATGCTGAACCGGGGACTGGCCTTCCGGTGATACCGGAACGCCCCTGACATCGTAATCGTCGAGGTTTATCTGGTGAATCTTCGCCAGTGTGGCTACGCCATTTTTCCACATCGTCGAGCGCTCACCGTCACTCAATTCAGTCACCCAACTTCCGAAGGCGTAGGGCGGGTTGTCCGTTGGCACCTGGCCGTCCACAAGCCCCATGATATAAAACTCACTGCCCAGCAGACTGGCATCTTCTTCCATGCCCAGTAGTGGCGGCACAGGAACGCCGTTGTCTCCGGCAATCTTCATCATTTTGTATTGCAAGCGCAAATCGTGCTCCGCGAATACTGCGCTCTGGGGGGGCACCATGCGGCAAATCAGCCCCAATTCAGCACCATTATTTTGGGCCTTCATAATCAGGGTGACGCTGCTCTCGCCGCTTTCTTCAGGGAATTTAAGATCGCCCAGTTTCAGGTTCTCTGCGTCTGCCAGATTTATTCGCAACCAGCCTTCAAGCTTTGAGCGAATCTGCTCCATATCGCCCAGATCGTGTTTAGCCATTGTCTTTATTCTCCGTGTGTGAAGGCAGCCTGCCAGCCAATACATCGACACCGAATTTGGCCTGGACAGAATGTGTAAAATCGGGGCCGCGCAGGCTCTCAGTTTCTAATACTTCACTGAATCGTAAGGCCGGTAACACTTTGCTTCGACTTACATCGACAACAGAGTGCCGGCTGTCCAGCTTCCGTCAACCACGAGTGGGTGGCCGGTCACAAAGGACGCTTCATCGGACGCCAGGAACAGGATGGCATTGGCTATCTCAATCGGTTCACCAAATCGACCCATCAGGTGTGCAGCTTCCATTTGTTGTTTGACGGCCTTCAAGCTTTCGTCCTTCAGGGCCGCCGTCAGTGGTGTTTCGATAGCGCCGGGGCAGACGCAGTTAACCCGAATGCCATTCCCGGCAAAATCTGCGGCCATATTTCGCGTCATCTGAATCACCGCACCTTTCGAGGTGCCATAAGTGATCTGCCCATTCAATCCGACCATGCCTTCAATACTGGCGATGTGAACAATGCTGCCGGACGCCTGCTGTTGCATTACCCTTGCTGCGTGCTTGGCGAACAGAAAGCAGCCCTTCACGTTGATATTCATGACGCGATCCCATTCGTCTTCCTCGACGTCTGTCGTTGCGCCGTAGCTCGCCACGCCGGCTGCGTTGACCAGGATATCGATGCGGCCAAATTTTCCAGCGACCTGCTCTACAGCGGCTATAACGTCGGCCTCACTGGTGACATTGCCTGTTATAAAATAACTGTCAGCGGCACAGGACACGACCGCCTGCCAATCCTCACTGGCTGGATTGAGATCGAAGCCAACAACAGTAGCGCCTTCCTCAGCGAAGCGGAGCGCGGTTGTACGGCCAATTCCGGATGCAGCGCCACTGATCAGTGCCACTTTGCCTTTGAGTCTGCTCATAAAACCATCCTTATTGAATCGATTATTGCTTATTGACCCGGCTCGCCAGCAACATGCAGGCCGCATTCGTGACGCTTGCCCGGAACAGGAAGCCATCTAATGTAAGACCAGGATGTGGCGAAAACAAGTGCATATCAACTCACAGTGCTGTCATATTCGTCATTGATGATTGGACTGATACTGGTTTCATTTACCGGCAGGATACTTGTGATAGTATTTTCACCCCGCAAGGCGGTCGCTGATAAGAGCATGCCGCGCTTCCCATAGCGGTCATAGCCGGATCAACCGGTCGCGATCAAAGGAGTAGAACCGTATGAGCCAGGAGTTCCCAGAACTGGGTATTTACACATTGCCCGGCAGAATCAATGACCCACAGAGAACCCTTGAGGAAGCACCGCTGGCAGATAAGTTGGGCATCGGGTCGATATTTTATCGGTAAAACTCTATTTTGATAACCAAATATGAAATGTAGCGCCATCTCGAGCCGCCAACTGGGCAACACCCCGGTCAGCGAGATCGGTTTCGGCGCAGCCCCCCTGGGTAACCTCTACCATGCGATATCGAATGACCAGGCAGCCGCCACCGTCGAAAGCGCCTGGGCAGCAGGTATTCGCCTGTTTGATACGGCCCCGCACTATGGCCAGGGTTTGAGCGAACGGCGACTGGGCGATGCCCTACGGGAAAAGCCTCGGGATGACTACCTGCTGTCCACCAAGGTGGGACGACTGCTGGTCCCGGCGGGCCACGCCGACGAACGCCACGGGTTTCGGTCTCCGATGCCTTTCGACTTCTGCTACGACTACAGCTACGACGGCATCATGCGCTCTTACGAGGACAGCCTGCAACGCCTCGGCCTCGATCGCATCGACATTTTGCTGGTACACGACAGCGGCACAGGGCCCCACGGCGCGGACAACACCGCACATTTCAAAACACTGCTGGACAGCGGCTACCGGGCACTGCATCAGTTGCGCGACAGCGGGCAGGTCAAAGCCATCGGCCTCGGCGTGAATGAGTACCAGATTTGTGAACAGGCACTGCACTACGGCGATTACGACTGTTTCCTGCTGGCCGGGCGCTATACGCTGCTGGAGCAGGAGAGCCTGCAACACTTCCTGCCCCTGTGCCTGCAGCGCGGGACGAGCCTGCTTATAGGGGGCGCATACAATTCCGGCATTCTGGCGACCGGCACCCGCACTGAACAGGTCGCCCACTACAACTACGCGCCGGCGCCACCCGACATACTGGCGCGGGTGGCCCGCATCGAGGCTGTGTGTGATAACTACGGTGTCACGCTGGCCGCTGCCGCCCTGCAGTTTCCACTCGCCCACCCAGCGGTCAGCAGTGTGATTCCCGGACTCAACGCGCCAGCACAGGTACAGCGAACGGTGGTGTTGCTAAGTGAAGTGATTCCAGTGGAATTCTGGGAGGCCCTAATGGCGCAGGGGCTGCTGCACACAGACGCGCCAATCCACCACAGTTGATATCTTCAAAGGAATACTTGTATGTATGCCTAAAAATTGCCGAGAGTTTTTCGTGCGTTATGTCCTTAATTGCGAGACATCTACTTCATAAAGACCCGGCAGATTCTCATCCACGTGGAATTCCACCGTCAACGTTCGGCCGCTCTGATTGACAAGGGTTGCAAACCTTGGGCCATCGTATCCAACCAATCCGTCCTCAGCACCGAAGAGTTCATCTTCCAACTTTTTGAAACTTTCTGAGTCCACTGCTATCTCTGCACCGAGCGTTCGGCCCATCTGGTCGGCGACGTGATGCGCTAGCAAGTCGACCATTTCCCCGCCAAGCTGCGCTATTGAGTTAACTAGCAAAGGCAGCTTATCCGCTGTAGACCGCTTGCCAAGCGTTTGCTCGCTGCGTTGCAGGTCATGCAGCTCGTTTGTCAGCTCGAAATACGCTCGTAATTTTCCCTCGATCCAGTCGGGAAAATAGGCACCATACTCTGTGGGAAAGTCATGGCGGCGCTGTACATATGTACTCATAGTCTCGGATGCCTGCTCACTCAGAAACAGCATCTCGATGGCGAAACAAATCTCTTGCGCATACTGGCGATACTGCGGCAACTCATGCGACTTATTCGCACAGTAAATTTCACAACAACGTTGTGCGTGAATTGCCTTCAAAAGCCATTCGAGTCCTGGTAATGAGAGGGGTGTTGGAACCGGAGGCGGTATTATTTCAAGCGTCTGCCTGATCAGGTCGAAGTTCAGGTAATTGTGATTCCGATCAATGCGCTCCAACTCGGTACGGTACTTTGCAATTGTGACACGTACCCGGGCACTCTTCATCGCCGCGACCTTACCTACTCCCCCCTGGAAAGGTGAACGCACCCAGTCACCGAGCTCTAAATGGACATAGTCAGCCTGCACGCTGTCGCGCACAAGATCACCCAGCTCCTTCGCCGTACTCAATATCTTAGCCCTCCTTGCCATATCGCTGCGGAGCGCGTCCCTATCGATACCCTTAAGGCGCGCAAAGGGCTTCGCTTCGAACTCAGCGATGGCGGACGATACTTCGACGGCCTTCTCTACCACCGCGTCATCAGGGATGCATTCCCGCACCCACAACCCAATATAGACCTCATATGGGCGACTGCGTTTTACGCTGAACCCTTGCCTATGCAGCAACCTGCCCCACACTCTCCCGTAGGCATCCACCGCATCAACAATGCTGGTCAGTGCGCGATTGTGATCATTGAAGGCCCACTTGTCGAAAGAATCCAGACGCCTTTCGGCGTACTCAATATCCGCTGCGATTTCATATGGAATGGTGGCTGCGGGATTAACGACGGGCGACATTGCTTTCGGCGAGCACACGAATTGTTATTTTCTGTTCTTCGGTAGCAGCGGGGAACGGGAAGGGCTCAAAGTAGCGGCTCTTATAATTGCGAGGATCATTACCGACACCCAAGAGGCCTCCTGCAGCCAATGCCCATGTGCTATGGCTGTTGTTTGCGAGTTCGGAG
>JAGRIK010000124.1 GCA_020443325.1 Halioglobus sp. | reverse complement strand
TGCAACCCTGCAACCCTGCAACCCTGCAACCCTGCAACCCTGCAACCCTGCAACCCTGCAACCCTGCAACCCTGCAACCCTGCAACCCTGCAACCCTGCAACCCTGCAACCCTGCAACCCTGCAACCCCAGGTGGTGCCGTGAGAACAATCGTTCACTTGTACCCGCTGAGGCATTATCGCATGGTTTAACAGTGCGCTAGGTTTGCGGTACCGCGTCAAGATTGGGCGCAAAACTGTCGGCGGATGCCAGTCGCCAGTCCTGGATCCAGTCTCGCGGTATGTTTTCCTCGTCTCCCAACAGGACGTCGGATGCCAGCAGCGGGAACACATCATCAAAATGTTGATTGACGCCCTCCGCGCTGCGTCGCCAAATCAGGTGGGGGAACAAGGTGTCCGGATCATCGAGTCCCATTGCCCCAATCAAATCAAATGCGGAGTGCAGTGTGCGTTGTTGGAAACTGGCAACCCGTTTGTGCCTGCTCTCCACATCCAGCGCTTTACCCCGATTGGGATCTTGGGTGGCAATGCCGGTGGGGCACTTGTTGGTGTTACACGACTGCGATTGAATACAACCCAGCGAGAGCATCATTGTGCGGGCAGCATTGACCACGTCAGCGCCGACAGCAAGCTTGGTGACTATGTCAAACCCTGTCGCTGTTTTGCCCGATGAAATAATGCGTATCCTGTCCCGCAAGCCCATTCCGACAAGGCAGTTGTGAACGAAGCTGGTACCCTCCAGGCAGGGAACGCCCAGACGGTTGGTAAATTCGACCGGGGCTGCTCCGGTGCCGCCTTCCGCGCCATCGACGGTGATGAAGTCGGGTGTGATGCCGGTCTTCAGCATGGCCTTGCAGATCGCCAGGAACTCGTATTTGCGGCCTATACACAGCTTGAAACCCACGGGCTTTCCGCCGCTTAACTCGCGCAGTTTTACGACAAATTCCAGCAGTCCCGCAGGCGTATTGAATTCCCGATGGGCGGGCGGCGAGATGACATCCTTGCCCATGTCGACCAACCTGATTCTCGCGATTTCTTCAGAGACCTTTGCCGCGGGTAACACGCCGCCATGAGAGGGTTTGGCGCCCTGTGAAATTTTAATTTCGATCATCTTGACCTGTTCCAGGCAGGCCGATTTCCTGAAAGCCTCAGGGTCGAAGCCACCATCCGAAGTGCGACACCCGAAATACCCTGTGCCGATTTGCCAGACGATATCGCCACCCTGCTTGTGGTAGGGGCTGAAGCCGCCTTCGCCGGTGTTGTGATAGAAACCGCCCAGCTTCGCACCTTTGTTTATGGCCATAATCGCGTTGGCACTGAGGGCACCAAAACTCATCGCCGAACAGTTAAGGCGCGCTGCGCTGTAGGGCTGGCTGCACTGCTCGCCGCCAATGAGCACGCGTTTGGTTTCCTCCCGGACTACGGTTGGTGCTATTGAGTGGGCAGCTCCCAGCCAGCCGGTGGCGGTGATCTCGTGTTCGGTGCCAAACGGCTGGGTATCATCCAGGCCCTGTGCGCGGCGGTAGACCAGGTCGCGCTGTTCCCTGTTGAATGGCAGTTCCTCTGTGTCGCCGGCAATAAAGTACTGGCGAATCTCGGGACGAATAAACTCCAGGGCGTAGCGGATATACGCGGCCACCGGATAGAGCCGGTTCAGTGTGTGTGGGCTGAAGCGCAAGTCGTAGATGCCGACGATGACATAGAGGCCCAGGATGACAGAGATCACATGGGCCGGTGACCAGAGGTTGTTGGCAAGATACACTGTTGTGGGGAACACCAGCAGTGCGATGATCCAGAATAGTTTCTGCATGAATGTCACAGTATGTGCTCCCGGTAGAAGTTAAGTATTTAGGTCAGGAAAAAAATGCTTTGAATTCATCGCGCCATTCCTGCCAGACGGCGTGATCACCTTTGATGCCGAGGACGCCTTCCTTGAGTTTGGATTTGCCAAACCCATAGAACTCCTCCATCCCGATATGCGGGGGCATAGAGAGTTCGCCGGCACTGACGATAGCATCGATAATAAAAGGCTTGTCTGAAGCGATAGCCTGTTGAATAGCGGGCATGATATCGGCGGCGTGCTCCACGCGAACACCGTCTCCGCCACAGGCCTTGGCGTACGCTGCAAAGTCCGGGTTTGTTAAACCGGTCGCCTCGTCGTTCTTGGGCATCCCCGCCACCTGCATTTCCATTGCGACAAACCCGAACTCACTGTTGTTGAAGATCAACACTTTCAACGGCCAGCCATAACGAACGGCTGTCACGAAGTCGTTCATGGACATACCGAAGCCGCCATCGCCGCAGAGTGCCCAGACCTGTCGCGAGGGATCCAGTGCTGCGGCGCCCAGTGCGGTGGGGAGGCCCGAGCCCAGTGAGCCGTGGTTGAAGCCGCCGACCATGCGCCGCTCACCGGACATCGCCATCTGGCGGGCCACCCAGATGGCACACTCGCCGACGTCGACCGCGAAAATTGCATCACTGGCCGCGGCATCGCTGATGGCTCTGGCAAACAACTGGGGATGCAGGGGTTCATCAGTGCGTGACAAGCTCGCCTGCGCATCCATATGCTTGCACCACTTCTGCCGTACATGCACGAGATGATCCCGGAATTTGGCGGATTTCTGTTCGTTGCCCAGCAGCGGTAACAGCGCGCGCACGGTCTCACCGACATCGCCTACCAGGCCGAGTGTAACGGGTGCGCGCCGCCCGATGTGATCGACATTGTTATCCACTTGAATAATGGGGCGGCCGTCGGGGAGAAATTCAGAATAGGGGAAGTCGGTGCCCAGCATCAGCAGGACATCACAGTCGTTGACGGCATGCAGCCCCGCCGGATTGCCGATATTGCCCGTGAGTCCGACGACAGGCCCGTCATCGTAGTCAAAAATATCGAGCGCGCGCAAAGTGTGTGCGACAGGCGCGCCCAGTTTTTCAGCCAGTGCAAGCACATCGGATTTTGCGTGGCGGCAGCCAATACCACAAAACACTGCCACACGGCTCCCCTGTTGGAGTAGCGCCGCCGCTTTTTCCAGCTCGGCCCGGGGCGCAGGGACGGCGGGTCGCGCGTGGACCAGTGGGTGTGTGTAGTGCTCGCTTACGATGTCCTTGACGAATATATCCGCGGCGACCTCGACGCGCGTTACCACGCGTTCGGTGAGCGATTTTTGTGCTGCAATCTCTACCATGCGCGGGACCTGCGCCGGTGTTTCGATGATGGCCTGGTAGGCGCAGACATCGTCGAACACCTTGGTGAGATCCATTTCCTTGTGAAAGTCGCTGCCGCGCTGCGCTGTCGGCACCTGGCCCGTGATGGCGATCACCGCCGCGCCTTCCTTCTGCGCATTGTATAAGCCGTTGATCAGGTGTAGCGCTCCAGGCCCCGAGGTGCCGGCACATACCCCGATGCGTCCTGTCAGCTGTGACTGGGCAGCGGCCGCATACCCCGCGTGTTCCTCGTGACGGACAGTGATCCAGCGAAAACGGGGATCCTTGATTGTCGCGAGGACGAAGGGGTTGATAACGTCACCAACCACGCCGAAGATGTCGCGAGCGCCCGCTTCGGCCAATACATCCAGTATTGCTTCGGAAATACTGCGAGCCATAACATTCTCCTGACAGTGTCTTGATGTCGCTGGTGTGTTCTTGCCAGCGATACTAACGTACCTTTCGGGGGGGTAGCAATTTCTGCGTCCCTTTAGGCTCAGCTGTGATGCGTTGCATGCCCCGTCAGGCGAGCAGCGCCTCTTCTACAAAGTCCAGGCGATCCTGGCCAAAGTACATTTCATTGCCCATGAACATTGTCGGCGCGCCGAAAATGCCGCGCGCGACAGCGGCCTCGGTTCTACTGATCAGTTCGGCTTTCACATCGGGCTCCTGTGACAGTGCCAGTAGCGCCTTCGCATCCAGATCGTGCTCGGTCAGCACCGCGGACACCACCGCGTTGTCGCCCATGTTTTTCTCGTGCACCCAGACTGCGTCATACACGACGGCATTGAACCTTGTTGCACAGCCAAGGCGCTCGGCGGCGATGGCCGCGCGCATCAGGTTGAGCGTGTTGATGGGGAAAAACGGGTTTGCATTCATTTCGACACCGTAGCGACGTGCAAAACGGGGCAGGTCGTGCTCCATCATGTACTGTCCCTTGGCGGGAATCACGATGGGCGAACTGTTGCCGGTGGCTTTGAAGACGCCGCCAAGCAGCATCGGCCTGTAGATGACATCAAGGCCATACCGGGTAGCGAGTTGGCCGAGCCGCTTGTGCGCCAGATAGGCAGTGGGACTGCCAAAATCAAAGTAAAATTCGAGGGTTGCGGACATGCTGGTTTCCTTGCTGTTGGTGAACTGCTGCGAGTGTTGGCGCAGACGGGTATCGCTTGGCGGTCAACGCGGGCCGGATAGATTGTGTTAGTGTACACGGGGTGACACATTGCGAGGCAGCGGTTTTTCCCCCTGAACGTATTGTGAACCTGTTATTGCGAATTGGGCCGGCTCTCCAGTGTTATGCAGGAAGTACCGGTAGCGTATGCCTGGAAGTGTAGATGACCTCTGATTTATTTGCATCGTCAGAAGAGTGTTCAGACACAGCCTCCCGTATAGAGATGCCTGATGGTGAGGTGCTCCTCTACGCTTCGCTGTTTTCGCCGCGTGAGGCGAATCGACTCTTTGCAGTACTGCAGCGGGACATTCAGTGGCGGCAGGAGCGGATCACGCTGTTCGGGCAGGTCCACAAATTACCGCGATTGACTGCCTGGTACGGTGAGCCGGATACGACGTACAGTTATTCCGGGATAACAGTCGATTCCATGCCCTGGATACCGCCCCTGTTAATGATTAAAGAGCGTATCGAACGCGTTTCGAAGGCCCGGTTCAACAGCGTGCTACTCAATCGTTACCGCGATGGTTCAGATTCAATGGCATGGCATGCGGATGATGAGCCCGAGTTGGGCCGCAATCCCATTATCGGCTCGGTGAGCCTTGGCCAGAGCCGCACCCTGCAGATGAAACATAAAACCGATAAATCCGCCAGGCGAGCTATCGCGCTTGCCAATGGCAGCTTCCTGCTAATGCAGGGGGCAGTGCAACACCACTGGTTGCACCAGATTGCAAAATCCAGGCGCCCGATGGAGGAGAGAATAAACCTGA
>JAGRIK010000002.1 GCA_020443325.1 Halioglobus sp. | reverse complement strand
GAGCAGGTGCTGTAATTCAGGCTTCGTGGAGAAAGTACTCAACGCGACCGCAACCCCTCCGGCCAACGCGGTTCCAAACAACGCGGACAGGTATTCCGGGCGATTGGTCATCAGGATGCCGACCCTGGTATCCCTACCCACACCAGAGGCGATCAGCGACCGGGCCACTTGCCGGGATCGATCCCATAGCTCCTGGTAGGTCCAGCGCTCTACCATGTCACCATGGCGGAACACCACCGCCTCGCGCTCAGCGTAACGCTGGCACACTTCACGCAGATAGCCCGCGATGGTCAGCGCACCCAGTCCCTCCTCTTCCTCGAGCGGTATACCGCGAACGCGGGACAACGACGGATCGTCTATCACTGCGCGGTATTTAACCATAATTCAGAAAGGCAGCTCTACTTCTGCGTTGGCACTAAGAATGACCTCACCACTCTGCGTGGACTGCTGTACCTTCACCACAACCACCGGCATACCATAGGGTGATTTTTCGATTTTCTCGATCACCTCGCCATCCACATAGGTTACATCGCCCTCAAAGGCCGGGCTGCGAAACTGGGATTTGGTATGCCATAGGAACCCGTTATGGCCCGCCCAGTACGCAACGTAATCGTGGAACCAGGCACTCATGGAGGCGCCGTAACCGTAAGCGCCGCCCATGCCGACTTTCTCCGCTTTATCGGCATTGATATGGCCACTGGAAGGGCCGTAATAGAGCCCGTCCTTGTGCCTTGGATCAATCAGGCCCGCCTCGTGATCGTACGTCATATTCTTGTCGAAACCGGCATCCTCCTTCGCGGGGTCGTAGACACCTTCCGGTGCATTCCAGCGCCATGTACCCCAGATATTCTGGCGGTGCGCCCGGCACTCCAGCGCAAAAGTGACCACGGAATGCGGACCTATCACACGCCTCGGCAACGTGTCACCCACCTTCACCTCCTCGTAATGAGGTGACTTCCCCTCGCGATTGGACAGAATCCACTCCATCCGCACTCGCAGGATTTCATCCAGCTCTGCAGAGGTCCACTTCTTCGGCGCACGACTTTCCTTATCGTACATGCCGCGTTTCTTCGCCTCCTCGACAAGGTAGCGAATCGCGGTGGAGCGCTCCTTCGCGACCAGCGAGCCATTCTGGTTGCGATGCACAGTATCGCCGCGCGTGAACACTGTGGGACCGGCGAACTGGGTGTCGGCAATTTTATACCCATCGAAACGACGATCCTGGAAGAGTTTATCACCAGGTCGAATCGCAGTACCGTAGAACCACCACTCCTCGCCACCGAAGATCAGGTGTGATCCCGGGATATTCCCGACGCACGCCGGATGGCAGCCGTGACCGTAGTCCATCGCCACGGTAAAGGACTGCGGTGCGACGATCCCGCCAAATTTGGATTCCCGCGCAAACTCTTCCTGCCAGTGGATGGGATTAGGGTAATCCATCGCCTGCACCCAGCGGCGAATATCCGTGGCATTACACGGGTCCCACATCTCAGCAAAGATGACAGGTTTGCCGACCCATTTGTCGACATCACTCATATCAAGCTGCACAGCGCTTTGCTTCGCCTTTGGTTTTGCTTTCGCCTTATCCTGGGATTTAGCTTTTCCTTTGGCAGGCATCGAATTTCCTCACTCTGTTGTTACCAGGGACTCTTCTAGCGAAGTAACTGCAGCATCAGGCTGATTGGATCGAAGGAGAGCGAGACCTCTGGGCGATGATGATTTACTTGTTAACGTCAACCACTATACGCCCACGCACTTTGCCTTCCAGCAGTTTGGCAGCGGCGGGAATGGCCTCGGCAAGCCCGATCTCAGTGGCAATCACATCCAGTTTGGCGATATCCAGATCCTGTGCGAGGCGCTTCCATGCCGCAATTCGCGGTGGTTTAGGTGCCATCACGCTGTCGATGCCCACCAGCGACACACCGCGCAGGATGAAGGGCGCAACGGAACCCGGAAAATCCATACCCTGGGCCAGGCCACAAGCTGCTACAACGCCGCCATAACGTGTCTGCGCGCAGGCATTCGCCAGCGTGTGGCTGCCGACAGAATCGATAACACCTGCCCAGCGCTCTCTTTGCATCGGTTTACCCGCCGCAGAAAGATCCGCCCGGTCGATGATCTCGGTAGCGCCAAGACCTTTGAGGTAATCTCCCTCGGACGCTTTACCGGTAGCGGCGACAACGGTAAACCCGGCTTTTGTCAGCAACGCGACCGCCACGCTACCTACACCTCCTGTGGCTCCGGTCACCAGAATTTCTCCCTGGTCCGGAGTGACACCCTGCTTTAACAGTGCCTCCACACAGAGGCTGGCAGTGTAGCCGGCAGTACCGATGGCCATAGCCTGACGGCTGCTAAACGCCTTCGGCAATGGCACCAGCCAGTCGCCATTCAAACGCGCCTTCTGGGCGAGCCCACCCCAGTGGGATTCTCCGACGCCCCAACCATTGAGCACAACGGAGTCGCCTTTTTTCCAATCCGCATGACTGCTGGCACTGACAACACCGGCCAGGTCGATGCCAGGCACCATAGGAAACTTGCGTACCACCGGTGAACTTCCGGTTATAGCCAGACCGTCTTTGTAGTTCAGCGTCGAGTATTCGACGTCTATGGTGACATCACCCTCGGGCAACTGTGCTTCGGTTATTTCGCCAACTGCGACCGACTGGCCAGACTCGTCTTTATTAATCAGAATTCCAGAAAACATATTCACTCACTATTTTAAAGATAAAAGTAAGAGGATCACGTTTACACCAAGCACGTCACCGCCGCTGCCATCGAGGGCAATGCGGGAGAGCAAAGCATAGTGCATACACGGGTAACCGTCTCCTCCGTTAATGCGATTCCATCGACAATCCACGCACGCTCGCCTGAGTTTCAGGTCGTGCCCAGAAAGTGGTCTGCGATCGCAATTTCGTAGCCCTGTTGCGCGCTGCCCAGATGCTCGTTGAGCATCGCGCGCTTGAGGAACAAGTGACAGGGGTGTTCATCGGCCATTCCGATGCCCCCGTGGAACTGCAAAGCCTCCTCGGCCACGTGCAGGTAAGTGGCACAGGCCAGGTACTTCGCTTTCCTGCCAATATCCAACGCCCCTTCATCGCCGAGGCGATCGTCGAGCTGGGCAACACTGTGCTGCAGCAGGGCTTCGGCTCCGGCGAGTTGTGTCTTCAAGTCCGCACACCGGTGTTTCAAAGCCTGGAACAGCGCCAGCGGTCGCCCGAACTGACGGCGTGTCGCCAGGTGTTCCAGTGTCAACGCCAGTAACGCCGCCGCGCCGCCGATTGAATCCGCAGCCAGTGCCAAATCTCGAAGTGTTTGCAGACGCTGTATCGCAACACGGGCCGCAGGCCCACGGGCCAGCACTGTCTGCTCTTGCAGCGCAGCTTTGTTTAGCTGCAGGTCAAACAGGCGCCGGGTGACATCCCAGGTGGGACGTACTTTTAGCTGCACAGCGGGTTGATCCAACGCGACCAGCAACAAACAGTCATAATCCGAAGTCCACAAGAGAACATGGGCAGCTCGATCGGCCGACTGCACTGCGCTGGCGAAACCGGACAGCGTACCCGCTCCGGATTCCAGCACTAGCACGGGATCAGTCAATGGAGCCGTGCTCAGTTGGCCTGTGGTCATGCGCTCAACCCAGGCTGCACTTTCCGGCTCTGGCAACTCACTGTGACACACGGCATCCAGGCTGAGATTGGCAGGTAAAAACGCTGCCTGCGACAGCCCGCCACCTAATTCAGCATGCAGGGTTAAGGCGCTCTGAACACCGAGACCGAGGCCGCCCAGGCTCTCCGGCACTGGCGCCAGCAACCAGCCCAGGTCAACCAGTAAGGGCCAGATCGTATCTTCATCTGCCGGCGTACCTGCACCGGCGATCACCTGCCGGGCAGAATCCCGCAATTCCATGAGATAATCGGTCATGACCTGGTCGCTTCCCACTGCCAATGCCTGGGCTCCCTCGCCATTCCCAGCAATCGCTCGGCGATGATATTACGCTGAATTTCATCGCTGCCACCGGCGATGGACCAGTTGTAAGAGTTCATGAAGTCCAGGGTCCAGTTGCCTGTCTCCTGTGTAGCGCCGCGCATAAAGCCGGAATGGTACTGGCCCTGCAAGCCACTGATACGTCGGCCCAGGCTTACAAATTCACGCAGTGTGCGCGAGTAATGAAGCTTTACCATGGAGGCGTCGCCAGCGACTTCGGTGCCCGATATGCGCTTCAGCAAATACTGGTCTGCAAGGGCGCAGGTCGCATCAACCCGCGCAATAAGCCCACCGAGATCCCGACGCATCGCACCGTCCTGCTCACACTGCCGTTCACGCATGATCGCGCTCAACAGCGGCAACGAGTAGCGCATACGCTGGCTGAGTTCCACCAGCGTCAAACCTCGTTCGGACGCCAGGGTAGCCTGCGCTACCGCCCAGCCATTGCCCTCCTCTCCGACCAGATCCTCAACAGGGACTTCCACGTCATCAAAAAAGATTTCTGCAAATTCATCGTCGCCGGTAATCTGCGAGATAGGCCGAACGGATACGCCCCTCGATTTCATATCGAGTAGCAGGTACGTCAACCCGGCCTGTGGCGGGCCAGAACTTTCGGTGCGTGCCAGCAGCAAACACCGATCGGCGTACTGTGCCATCG
>JAGRIK010000123.1 GCA_020443325.1 Halioglobus sp. | reverse complement strand
CTTTTTTTTTTTTTTCACACGGGTGGAGGAGGTCGGGTCGGCGGTCCACACATAGTGTATGCAACCCTTTTGTGTGCGTGTTTCTGCGACCAGGCCCGCCGTTTCCGCCAGGGCTTTTTCGCGGTCCCCGGCGGGAAGGTGTACGGTGCCGGCAATGAGTACAGTCATGTTTTTATCCTGTGAAATAGCGGTGTACCAGGGTCTGCCCGAAGCGTTGAAACAGTAGCAGAGTGGGGGTGGTAAAACAATCAGGGTTGACTGATTTTTTGCGAACCGTTATGTTGCGTGCATGAAAACATTAACGAATCGCCAGTACTATCTCGCATCGCGCCCCGTTGGGGAGCCCGATACCAGTAATGTTCCAGCACGTGATGTGCCGGTGCCCGATCCCGCGCCGGGCGAGGTGGTGCTGCGTAACCTCTATATTTCGCTGGATCCCGCCATTCGTGGGTGGATGGGCGATGACCCGAATTACATCGAACCGATCGCATTGGGCGATGCCGTGCGCAGCTCGGTG
Source organism: Halioglobus sp. (assembly GCA_020443325.1). GTDB lineage: Bacteria > Pseudomonadota > Gammaproteobacteria > Pseudomonadales > Halieaceae > Marimicrobium. The sequence goes on along the minus strand of JAGRIK010000123.1, from coordinate 24,309 downwards.
ATCGGTCGCGTGGTGCAGAGCAACAGCCCGGACTACGCGCCGGGTGACGTCGCGATGACCATGGGCGGCTGGGAGCAGTACACCACAGTGCAGGGGGCAACCCTCAACAAGCTCGATGAGAGCGCCGGTATCCCGCTGAGCCTGTTTCTGGGAGTGCTGGGCCCCACCGGGCTCACCGCGTATTTTGGCCTGCTGGAAGTCGGCAAGCCGAAAGCCGGTGAGACTGTGCTGGTCAGTGCGGCTGCCGGTGCGGTGGGTTCCATCGTGGGGCAGATCGCTAAAATGCAGGGTTGCCGCGTAGTGGGGATGGCAGGCAGTGACGACAAGTGTCGCTGGCTGCAGGATGAACTGGGGTTTGATGCGGTCATCAACTACAAGACCTGCGGGGATTACGAGGCAGCCATTCGCAAAGCCTGTCCAGAGGGCGTGGATGTGTACTTCGACAACGTGGGCGGAGAGATACTGGATGCCGCGCTATTGTGCCTGAACAAGTTTGCGCGAGTGGCGGTCTGCGGCTGGATATCGACTTACAATGTACCCAATGCGCCCGGGCCGACGAATCTATGGCAACTGGTCGCAGAGAGCGTCACGCTGCAGGGTTTTACGGTGCTGGATTACCTGGAGCGTTTTGGCGAGGGTATCGGCCAGCTCGCGCAGTGGGTGATGGCAGGCGAACTCAAATACCGCGAGGAGATAGTGGATGGGCTCGACAACATCCTGCCGACATTCCTGCGGCTGTTTGACGGCTCCAACCAGGGCAAACTGGTAATGCGCCTCCCCGAGGAATAACGCACTGCCGGGAGAGGCCCGGCAGCGCGAGGTTAACATCAGCCCTGGCTTCAGGTCAGCAGCATGTCCGAGCGGTTCACGACAAAGGTCTTCGCTGCGGCCTCGTTCACCACATACTCCCGCGAGTCAACGGTAGAGATAAAGCGGTGTGTGGCCGTCACATTGTCGGCCGTGAACGCGATGTGCAAATATCCCCGGCCCACCAGGTTGGTGTAGTTCAGGTCATCGATCAGGCCTGTTACCAGCGGGCCGAACAGGCCGGCATTGCCAGGCCCCAGCAGGCTCACGCCGTCAAACCCCGGTGAACTCACGCTGGTGCAACCGAACTCTACTCCGGCGATCTTGCCATCGCTGGTTCTCAACTGCGATGTCCAGGCATTGTGCGTATCCCCGGCCAGCGCGACCAGCTTTGAGTCAAGCTGTTGCGCGAACGCCAGTATCTCATCGCGCTCTGCCGCATAGCCGTCCCAGGCGTCGAGGTTATAGGGAATGGCGCTGTCCAACAGGGCCTGTTCCTCGGGCGTGCGATCCTCCGGCGCCTTGCCTTTGGCGGCGACGGCATCCAGCAGGGCAGCGGTACCCTTGGCCAGGTCGATCTCCGGCGTAAGGCCGGGATCCAGTGCCTCCAGTAGTGGCGAGGGGATGTGGTAACGGCTCATCAGTACCTGCTGCCCCAGCACCTGCCAGCGGGCGTTGCTCTGGTTCAACTGCTCGCGCAGCCAGCCGCGTTGCTCGCTGCCCATGATTGAGCGAGTGCTGTCGTTGTAAGCGGCGCGGACACTGTCGACATCGATGATGCCGCCGGTGGCGAAATCGCTGTACTGCAGTTGTTGATCGCGCCCGACATGGCGTGTGTCCAGCATCAGCAGGTCCAGCAGGTCACCGTACTGGAAGCGCCGGTAGATAATGTCATCCATCGTGGTGGGTGGTCGCACGGGCAACCACTCATACCAGGCCTGGATCGCGGCCATCTTGCGCTCCGCGTAGGAGCCCTCGGTAGCCGGGTTGTGATTTTCCGCGCCGTTCTCCCAGCTGTCATTCGCGACTTCATGGTCGTCCCACACGATGATAAACGGGTGCGCTGCATGCGCCGCTTGCATGTCGACGTCGCTGTGATACTGCGCGTAGCGCGTGCGGTAATCACTCAGGGAGATGATCTCGTTCGCGGGTTCCACGACACGGCCTAACTCCTCCGCGCGTTCACTGGCATAGCCCGCCGCTGAGTATTCATAGAGGTAGTCACCGAGGTGTAACACGGCATCGACATCCTGTTTCGCGAGTTCGCCGTACACGTTAAAGAAGCCCGCCGGGTAATTGGAGCACGACACAACGGCGAAACTGGCCGCCGCTACGGTGCCCTCTGGCAGTGTCCGGGTTTTACCCATGGGGGAGGTCTTGTCCCCGGTCATGAAGCGATAGTAATAGGCGGTGCCCGGTTCCAGGCCTTCGGCATCCACCTTCACAGTGTAGTCGACGTCGGCATTGGTGACACCCTCGCCCTGGGCCACGATGTCTGCGAACCCGGCATCGGCAGCGACTTCCCACTGCACCAGTACCTGGCCCTCTTCGGTTGGTGTTACGCGGGTCCAGAGAATAACCCGGTCAGTCAACGGATCCCCCGAGGCCACACCGTGGTTGAAATCAGCAGGTACGCTGCTGATGGTGTCGGCATTGTTGGAGTTGTTCGAGCTGTTGGAGCAGGCGATCAGGTTGCTGCCAAGGAGGGGGATCAGCGAACTGGCCGCCAGGGCCTTGACGAGGGTGCGACGTTTAAAATCGGGGGGCGTTGTCATAGTCGGTTCCTGTTTTCCATTAGAGGCACTGTGTACCGTTATTCTTGGCCAGCCATATTACACCCATTGCAGCTCGCGATGGTATGCCGATCTAGGGCAGCGGTGTGTAGGTGCCACTCAGGTCTGCGGGCCCGTGGTACATAATGTTGTACACCCGGCTCTGGTAGAACCACTGCCCGTCCTTTCTGGTATAGGTGTCGAGATACCGGCTTAGCATGGTGTTGCCATTGCCCTGCTGGTCGCGCATGTGCTCGTGCAGGTACCAGTGCCCGGTTGCGGTGTTGCCCTCCACCGAGAACAGGCAGGAGCTGGGTAACATCAGCGCGAATTCAAAGCCCCCCATCATCTGCTGCCACAGCCCGAGGATGTTCTCGCGTCCGCTGACGGGCTCGCCCATCAGGTTCCAGACACCATCTTCCGCCCAGGTACTGATCCAGGCGTCCCCATCACTGCGGTTGACCGCGTCGATATAGCGCGCCATCAGGTTTCTCAGCGCCAGTTCATCTTCTATTGCGTTCATGATTGTTGTCCTCTGCGTGGGTTCTGGGTAGGTTGCAGACCTACTGTAGCGCCGGCCCGCTCGAAAAGAAACAGACGAGACTGTTTTTTAATAGGGTGAGCTGGTACTATGCCGATCACTGGTCTCCCGATATGACAATACAGACAATACACACGAGGTGAACTGATGGATTTAAGTGCCTTTCCCTACCTGCAGGGCAATTACGCGCCGGTCTCTGAAGAGCGCGATCTCGACGAGAGCGCGTTGCGCGTTGAAGGTCAAGTACCGCAGGGGCTGCGCGGCGCATTCATGCGCGACGGTGCCAATGTGGCGTTCCAGCCCAATCACTACGTTTATCCGCTCGATGGCGACGGCATGGTACACGCGGTGTATTTCAGGGACGGGCATGTGTCCTACAAGAACCGCTGGGTGGAAACCGCGCACCTGAAAACAGAGCGCAAGTTCAATCGCATGATCTACGGCAGTGTGGGCAAGGTGTTGCCCGTGCCGCAGGAAGTGATCGACGCGGGCGGCGAACCCAACCCGGTGCGCAACACGGCCAACACCAATGTGCTGTACCACGGCGGCAAACTGCTGGCGATGTGGGAGGGTGGCTTTCCGCACCTGCTCAACAACGATCTTTCCACGGTTGGCCTGTACGACTACGACGGCGCACTCAAGCCGGGCGATGCGCTGACGGCCCACCCCAAAATCTGTCCTGACACGGGCCAGTTGATCTCCTGCACACAGCGCTGGGACAGCCCCAATTACTGGGTGCAGATCTTTGATGCACAGGCAAAACACGTGCGCACCATTCCCGTGGCGTTTGAGCGCAAGGGCATCATTCACGACCTGCAGATCACCGAGAACTACGTGATTATTTTCTACGCCCCTGCCTTCCACAGCTTGGAAAAAGCGATGAAGGGCGAGGATCCGTTTATGTGGGAGCCCGAACTGGGCACCAAAATAATTGTGATTCCGCGCGATGGCAGCGGTGAACAGCGAGTATTCGAAACGGACGCTTTCTTCAGCTGGCATTTCTGTAACGGTTTTGAGCGCGGCAACGAGATCGTGATCGACTACGTCTGGATCAGTTCCATTCCCTTTGCCCAGGCACAGGGCAGCGGCGCGGAGAAGCAACCGCGCAGGATGCACCGGATGACACTGGATATGGCGACCGGTAAAGTCGCGGATGAGGAATTCAGCGATGTATTTTGCGAGTTCTCCCGCGTCGACGAACGCCGCATGGGCAAGGACTACCGTTTCGGGTTCGCGGCATCCTCCAATCGTGAGTGGGGCGATGCGCACGGATACAACTGTACCGGCCGCTATGATTTCAAAACCGGTGAAACCAAATTGTGGGAGTATGGTCCCGAGGCCAACGCGGGTGAGCCGGTTTACGTGGCCAATCCCGACAGCGAGCGCGAGGAGGATGGCTGGGTCATGTGCTTCGTGTACAACCCCGGCGAAGGTGCATTCCTGTCCATCCTGAGCGCCGGTGATTTTGACAGGGGTCCAGTGGCCAAGGTGCTGATTCCCGGTCGTGTGCCGAACGGGTTTCATGCAAACTGGATGGAAGGGCTCACGCTTTAGTGTGCCAAAGTGTGATGCGAGTTCAGGCGTTTCAGCTCTCCTGCCTCGCACGGTCCAGACGGGCCATGGGAGCTGAAACGCCGGGCATCGGCCAAGTAGCATAGAACTTTACTGGATAAGAAAAAATGAAATTAACTTCATTCGTACAACACGCTTCAGGAGCAATCAATGTCGCTGGATAAAGAGCAGTTTCTGCAGGCCTATCGCACCATGCGCACCATCCGCGATTTTGAATACCGCGTGAGTGATGAATTCGGCAAGGGCAATATCCCCGGTTTCCTGCATCTGTATGCCGGGCAGGAGGCAATTGCCACCGGTATGTGCATGAATCTCGACGACGATGACTACATCGTCAGCACGCATCGCGGCCACGGCCACTGTATCGCCAAAGGCGGCGATGTCGGCGACATGATGAAAGAGATTATGGCCAAGCAGGGCGGAAGCTGTGCCGGTAAAGGCGGCTCGATGCACATCGCTGCGGTCGAGAAGGGCATGCTGGGCGCCAACGCGATTGTGGGCGGCGGCCCGCCGCTGATCGTCGGCGCGGCGCTGTCAGCGAAAACACTGGGCACCGACCGGGTGGGGGTGTCGTTCACCGGCGACGGCGGTTCCAACCAGGGCACCACGTTTGAAGCGATGAACCTGGCCGTGGTGCTGAAACTCCCCGCCATCTTCCTGTTTGAAAATAACGGCTACGGCGAGGGCACCGCTGCCGGCTACGCGGTGGGCTCCAAGGATATCGCCAGTCGCGCGGCGGCGTTTGGCATGCCCGCGCTGAAAGTCGACGGTGCCGATATTTTTGCCGTGTACGAGACCTGCAAAAAGGCTGTCAAGCACTGTCGCAGCGGCAAGGGCCCGATCGCGATCGAGGCCAGCATTACACGCTTTCGCGGCCATTTCGAGGGCGATGCCCAGGCATACCGTGGCAAGGATGAGGTCAAGCGCCTGATGAAGGAAATGGACTGCCTGGTCATAGCCAGTGCGAATGCGATCAAGAAAAAACTCGCGACAAAGGCACAGCTGAGCAAGATTGATCAGGAAGTGGCCGCGTACATCGACGAGTCTGCCAGGGCCGCCCTCGCTGCGCCTGGCCCCGATGTCTCGGAGTTGCTGACCGACGTCTACAGTTCGCCCTACTGAGCCTCGGTTTTTGAATTACGGCCCCGACCCACGCGTGTTAATACAGACAGCATCCGGAGAGAATAAGTAATGCCAATCAAGACATACAGACAGGCCATCAACGAAGCCATGGCGCAGGAAATGCGGCGCGACAGCACGGTTATCGTGATCGGCGAGGACGTCGCCGGCGGTGCCGGTTGCGATGGGGACCGCGATGCCTACGGTGGCGTCATGGGTGTGACCAAAGGCCTGTTTCCCGAATTCGGCGAGAGCCGAGTGATCGACACGCCCATTACCGAGTCGGCCATTATGGGCGCCGCAGCAGGCGCGGCACAAACCGGCCTGCGCCCCATTGCCGAGTTGATGTTTATGGATTTCCTCGGCGTGTGTTTTGACCAGATCTACAACCAGGCGGCGAAATTCCGCTATATGTTTGGCGGCAAGGCACAGTGTCCGATGGTGGTGCGCACAATGGCGGGTGCCGGCCTGCGCGGCGGTGCACAGCATTCACAGAACCTGACGCAGATGGTGACGATGGTGCCGGGCCTGAAGGTTGTCTGCCCTACCAATGCCTACGACGCCAAGGGTTTGTTGATCAGCGCAATCCGCGACAACGACTGTGTGATTTTCGTGGAGGACAAATTCCTCTACGAAACGAGCTGCGAGGTGCCCGATGAGATGTACACCATACCGTTCGGCGAGGCGAACTTTTTGCGCGAGGGCACGGATGTCACAATCGTGGGCATCTCCAATACTGTAAACAAAGCGGTGGCTGTCGCCGATCGACTGGCCGCGGAAGGTATCAGTTGCGATGTGATTGACCCGCGCACGACCTCCCCGCTGGACGAGGAAGCCATTATCGAAAGCGTCGAGACCACCGGGCGTCTGGTGATTGTCGATGAGATGACACCGCGCTGCGGTATCGCGGCAGATATTTCCAGTATCGTTGCGGAAAAAGCATTCGGCGCACTGCGTGCCCCGATCCGCAAGGTCACAGCGGCACACTCGCCCATTCCCTTTGCGCCAGCGCTGGAAGATGCCTGGATGCCGCAGGAGAGTGATATCGAGGCGGCGGTGCGCTATGTATTGGGGTACAAGCGATGAGTACACTGCACGCCCTCACGGTGCCCAAGTGGGGGATGTCGATGGAAGAGGGCGAGATCACCGAGTGGCGTGTTGCCGTCGGCGACAAGATTGCCGTAGGCGACGAACTGGTTGATATCGAGACGTCCAAGATCGTCAACGCGGCGGAGAGTCCGGTAGCCGGTACGCTCGTCAGGATCGTCGGCCAGGTTGGGCAGACGCTTAAAGTCGGCATGCTGATGGGTGTCGTGGCCACTGCCGATACCGACGAAGCCGCTATCGACGCGTTTATCGCCGGGTTTGTGCCCGATGCGGCCGGTTCCGCACGCGCACAGGGTTCGAGTACACAGGCACCAGGCACGCCCGCTGCTGCGGTTGCGCCTGCCCGGGTTGAACAACCCGCGCCTGCTGCCGCAACGCCTGCTGTGCCCACGGCTGCCGCGAGCGCACTGTCCGAGGGGCCGGATGACAGTACTGTAAACGCCTCCCCGGTCGCGCGCCGCATTGCCAAAGCGCACAATATCAATCTGCACAACGTCACACCGACGGGCCGCAACGGGCGCGTCTCGAAGCGTGATGTCGAGCAGGCCGGTGGCTTTCGCATCCAGGCCAGCCCCGCAGCGAGTGCAGGCACAGCGCCCGCCGGCCAGCCGCAGCGTTCCACGGCGGATGACTCACATATCCCATCCACACCCGTGGCCCGTCGCCTGGCGCGTGGCCTCAATATCAATCTCAACGATGTCACACCGACAGGTCGGCGCGGTCGTGTCAGCAAGGAGGATGTGGAGCGGGCCGCGGTCACCGCGACAGGCGTCGCGTACTATCGCGAAGAGAAACTGAGCGGCATGCGCAAGACCATCGCCGCGCGCCTGTCTGAATCCAAGCAGACGATTCCACACTATCGCGTGAGTGTGGACATAGAAATAGACAGCCTGTTGCAACAACGTGCCTATATGAATGGCACACTGGGCCACAAGATCTCCGTGAACGACTTCGTGATCAAGGCCTGTGCCAGCGCGTTGGAGCGGGTGCCCGAGGTTAACGTTCAGTACACGCAGGATTGTATCCGCCAGTTCGACCAGGTCGACATATCTATGGCGGTAGCGGTCAAGGGCGGCCTGATTACGCCGGTGATCCGCAATGTCGGCGTGATGACACTGCCGCAGATTGCAGAGGAATCCCGCGATCTCGCCGCACGCGCACAGTCCGGCTCCTTGAGTGTCGACGAGTACAAGGGCGGCACCTTCAGTATTTCCAACCTTGGGATGTTCGGTGTCGACCAGTTTGACGCGATTATCAACCTGCCGCAGGCGGCTATTCTGGCGGTAGCGGCGGGCGTTAAAAAGCCCGTCGTACGCGGCGACAGTATTGTTGCCGCCACCGTGATGCGCGTGTCCCTGTCTGCCGATCACCGTGCGATTGACGGTGCAGTGGCGGCGCGGTTCCTGCAAGCGCTGAAGGGCTTTCTGGAGAATCCGGCGTCCATGTTGCTCTAGCGACAGGGCGCCACAGTGCCGGGCGCACAATGTGGGTCGCCGCAAAATTTACTGAGAGAACGCTATGACGAAACAAGTGCCAATCGCCGAGGGTTTGTTTACCTGGCCCGCTGAAAGGCCAGCACTGCTGGCCAGCCGCTGTAAAAACTGTGGGATCGCCAGCTTCCCCGCCGCGCAGTCCTGCATGGCCTGTTCGGGGCAGGATGTCGCGGTCGAGGAGTTGCCCGGCCGCGGCACCCTGTGGACCTGGACCATCCAGCAGTTCATGCCAAAAACACCGTATCGCAGCAATGAAACCGCAGAGACCTTTAAGCCCTACGGCGTGGGCTATCTGGAGCTTCCCGGCGGTGTGCGGGTGGAGGGTCGGCTCACCGAGAACGATCCGCAGAAGCTGCATATCGGTATGGAGATGGATGTGGTTTTCGCCCCTTTTCGCACAGAAGAGAATGGCGATGAAGTCATCAACTTTTTCTTCCAACCTGTCGCCTGATTGAGAGAGACAACTATGGATGTAGCAATAGTCGGCATCGGTATTCACCCTTTTGGACGAACCCCCTCACTCACTGGCCTGCAGCAGGGTGCCTATGCCTCGCGGCTGGCGCTGCAGGATGCCGGTGTTGAATGGCGCGATATCCAGTTCGCGTTCGGTGGCAGTATCAGTGCCGGCAGTGCGGATACGCTGGTCAATGAATTGGGGCTTACCGGTATTCCTTTTATCAATGTCGCCAACGGTTGTGCCACCGGGGGCAGTTCACTGATATCGGCCTTCAACGCGATCAAGTCAGGGCAGTACGATATCGGCATGGTGGCGGGTTTTGACAAACACGATCGCGGTGCCTTCAACGCGGATCCCAAAGCACTGGGGATTGGCGAGTGGTACGGTGAGGTCGGCATGATGATGACCACGCAATTTTTTGCGATGAAGATCCAGAAATACATGCACGACTACAACATCAGCACCGACACGTTGGCCAAGGTGTCGGAGAAAGCGTTTATTAACGGTTCAAAAAATCCCAATGCATGGCGCCGGGAGCCGATCAGTGTCGAGGAGATCGCCAGTTCCATGATGGTGAACGATCCGCTGACCAAGTACATGTTCTGTTCGCCATCGGAAGGTGCTGTCTCGCTGGTATTGTGCCGGGCAGATCACGCCACGCGCTATTCCAATACGCCGGTATACCTGAAGGCGGCCACGATGAAGTCGCGGCGCTTCGGTTCCTTCGAAGTGTTCGCGCCCAGCCAGGCACTGCAACAGGTGGATGGCCCGACGGTGGACGCCGCGAAGGCAGCCTTTGAAATGGCGGGTGTCGGTCCCGGGGATATGGATGTGCTGCAACTGCAGGACACAGAAGTGGGCGCCGAGATCATGCACATGGCCGAGAACGGTTTTTGTGAGCATGGGGAGCAGGAGGCGCTGATCCAGGCTGGCGCGACGCATATCGGTGGCGCCATGCCGGTGAATACCGACGGCGGCTGCCTGGCCAACGGCGAACCGATCGGCGCATCCGGTTTGCGCCAGGTCTACGAAAACGTGCTGCAGCTTCGCGGCCAGGCGGGGGAGCACCAGGTCCCCGGCGACCCGAAACTCGCCTATACACACGTTTACGGTGCGCCCGGTATCAGCGCCGTCACTATACTGCAGAAATAGCGGGAAGGATTACACGATGAACAATCCCAAGGTGCTCAGCAAAGAACAACTGGCCGCGCGCTCCGCCGGTGAGTCCTACCAGCAGATGCTCGATAAGGAGACGGTGCCCGTACCCGAGGCATTGCGCGAAAGCACCAACACCTACCTGGGTTCGGACAATCTTTCCGTGGATCGGTACTTCAGCCCGGAGTTCGCGAAGCTGGAGGAGGAGAAGCTGTGGAATCGCACGTGGCTGGTCACCTGCCGCGAGTCGGAGCTGGCGGAAGTCGGCAGCTATTTTGTCTACGACATTGCCAAATACTCCATTGTGTTGACGCGCACCGAGGCGGGAGAGATCAAGGGTTATTACAACGCCTGCCTGCACCGTGGCAGGCAGCTGCGCAAAGACTGCGGCACCGCCCGGGAATTCAAATGCCCGTTTCACGGCTTTCGCTGGAGCCTGGACGGCGACTTCAAGGGCGCGCCCTGTGAATGGGATTTCCCGCACATCGACAAGGAGACGTTCTCGCTGCCACAGGTTCGCGTGGACACCTGGGGCGGCTGGGTCTTCATCAACATGGATATGGACGCTGAGCCATTGGCCAGCTACCTGGGCATCCTGCCGGAACACTTCAAGCGCTGGCAGCCGGAAAACACCGTCAAGGTCATGCACGTTGAGAAAGTCATCGAGTGCAACTGGAAGGTCGCGTGGGAAGCCTTTATCGAGTCTTACCACACGGTGCAGACGCATCCGCAGATTCTGCCGTACCTGGGTGACTCCAACTCGCAGTACGATTGCTGGGGCGACAATATCAGTCGCACTATCTCGCCGATGGGGGTGGTCAGTCCGCACCTGGAGAACATTGCGCCCGACAAGACAGTCAATGACTGGCTGGAGCATGGCGCCTGGTTGACCGATGGCGCCAAGGTGGAGGTGCCGGAAGGCATGAGCGCACGGGAGTGGCTCGCGGATTACTACTTCAAGCATTACTCGGAGCAGTACCAGACCGATCTGGGCAGCTTCTGCACACAGAGCGAGATCATGGATTCGATCCTGTATTCGGTGTTCCCCAACTTTGCACCCTGGGCGGGCTTTCACCCGAACCTGACGTACCGCATGAAGCCCTATGGTAAGGACCCCGAGATGTGCACGATGGAGATCATCGTGCTGATGCGCTATCCCGAGGGGACGGAGCGCCCGGCCGATTGCGCGGTGCAGAAGCTGGGTAAAGACCAGTTGTTCTCCGAGGCCGAGGGCCTGGAAGGTGGGCTGGGCCGGGTTTTTGACCAGGATTTCAGCAACCTGAAGATGGTGCAGAAAGGATTGCATAACCTGCAGTCCGGTGAGGTGGTATTGGCCAACTACCAGGAAATCCGCATCCGCCATTTTCACCAGACACTCGACAAATACCTCAATGCCTGAGCGCGGCCAGTGTGCGTAAGGAGAAACCTGCTGTGAACGATCTGTTTCAACCGTTTTCCCTGGAGGGCAAGGTCGCCCTCGTCACGGGTGCCTCCAGTGGCTTTGGCCAGCACTTCGCGCCAGTGCTGGCGCGCGCCGGTGCCAGGGTGGTGCTCGCGGCGCGACGTACCGATTTGATACAGGCGGAAGCCGATCGTATTAACGCTGCAGGTGGCGAGGCCATTGCAGTAACGATGGATGTCACCAGCAGCACCAGTATCGCCGACGCGCTGGATGAGGTTGAAAAGGTGTTTGGCGTTGTCACCGTGGTTATCAACAATGCCGGAATCACCATTCCCAAACTGTTGCTCGATCTCAGCGACGACGACTGGAACAAGGTCATCGACACCAATCTGAACGGTGTGGCCTTCGTCACGCGGGAGACTGCGCGGCGTATGATTGCCGCCGGCACCCCAGGCAGCATCGTGAATATTGCCTCTATCCTCGCAGAGCGTGTACAGAAGGCGCTGACCAACTATGCGGCCTCCAAAGCGGCGGTTGTGCAGTTCACCAAAACCGCAGCGCTGGAATTGGCCCAGAACAATATCCGCGTGAATGCGTTGTGTCCCGGGTATTTCCAGACCGAGCTTAACGGCGAGTGGTTCAAGACGCAGGACGGACAGGAACTGATCAAGCGCATCCCCCAGCGTCGCACCGGCAACCTGGAAGAACTCAACGGCCCCCTGTTACTGCTGGCGTCAGACGCCGGTTCGCTGATGACGGGCTCCGCTGTCACGGTGGACGGTGGGCATGTCTTGTCAGATCTCTAGCGGCCGCTGTCTCTAACCGTCAACTACGGGGAAGGTAACCTTGATTTCAAAAAAGCGACAAGGACAGGAAACACGCTATGACAACGTTGACAGGTAAAACTGCCGTAATACTGGGCGCATCCGGCACCGCCAATTTCGGCACGGCTATTGCGCGGCGGCTCGCGACAGAGGGCGCGAATGTAGTGGTGGCCGCGCGCCGTATTGAGCCGCTGCAGGCACTGGCGGCCGAATTGGGCGGCACCGCTGTCGGCTGCGATGTGACCCGCGATGGCGATATCGAGCAGCTGTTCAGGACTGCCACAGAGACCTATGGGCGAGTGGATATCGCCGTATTCTCCGCCGGCATCCACGCTCCCGCGTTGATCGCTGAACTGGACGCAGAGTCTATTCGCCCCACGATGGAAGTCAGTGTGATTGGCGCGCTGTTGTTTTTTCGCTATGCGGCAGAGGCGATGACTGAGGGTGGCTCGGTCATCACGATATCCTCGTTAACCGCACGCATTCCGGGGCCCGGACTGTCAGTCTACTCCAGTGCCCGTGCCGGTATCGATTTTGCAGTCAAGGTGGCAGCGGTGGAATACGGGCAGGCCGGTGTGCGTTTCAATTCCATCGCGGCCGGACTGATCCAGACGGATATGACGGATGCATTTTTTACAATGGATTCTGTGATTTCCGGGCACCTGAATGCGACCCCGTCGGGGCGTATGGGAACACTTGATGATATGGCGGAAGCGGCGCTCTTTCTCGCAGACGGGCAGCGCTCCGGCTATATCAACGGGCAGGTCCTGGACCTGGCAGGCGGACAACAAAACGGCCGACTACCGCAATTTTAATGACGGAGAAACAGTATGCAGGGTTATGAAGACGTTACGCTCTACGAACTCAGTGATGAGCGTGAAAAGGAACTGCTGGAAAAACAGATAGAGTGTAATTTTATCTGGACCAACAAGGACGGCCACGGCCTTGGCGTGATTATGAACTATGTCGCCCGCGACGGATCCATCTGGCTGACGGCCACCAGCCAGCGTGCGCGTATCAAGGCGCTGCGCCGCGACCCGCGTGCCTCCGTGGTGATATCCAGCATGGGCACCGATATGGGGCCGGGCAAGCAGATCACCTATAAAGGCAGGGTCATTATTCACGATGACCAGGCGACCAAGGACTGGTTCTACCCGGCCATAGGGGCAATCATCAGTCCCTACCCGGCACCCACGCTGGAAGCGGCCATCAAACACCTCGATACACCACTGCGCGTGGTGCTGGAACTGGTGCCGGAGAAGACCATCAAATTCGACGGCGATGCGATTTCCAAGGCCTCTTACGACGGCAAAGTACCCGGCCACGAGTCGGCATAACACCGCAGTGTAGTCCGTCACCCCGGGGGACTTGCCTCCACGGGCAATGCCTCCGTCCCCTATTCATCCGTCCCCTATTCAGCCGCATAGCCCCTCATCCGGGGGGCTATGCCTCGGGGGGAAATGCCTCCGTCCCCTATTCAGTCCCCTATTCACACAGAGGGTGCGGATGAAGTACACCAGATGCGAATTGCCGAAATATAGATGCGCGCCTATGATAAGAGCGGATCAATCAATGGTGCCGTCGGGGGATTGCCCCTGTGAAATTACTGATAACAGCGTGGAGGACAACGCATGAATGAAAACAATGTCGCATACCAGATGTCCCTGAGGTCTCGCGAGTGCCTGAAAACCAAGGACAAGGCGCGCTGGCTGGATATGTGGGCCGAGGACGGCATTATCGAGGATCCAATCGGCCCAACGGCGCTGGACCCCGAGGGCAAGGGTCACTCCACGCCGGAGGCCCGCGAGGCCTTTTACGACCGCAATATCGCCAACTCGGATATTGAGTACATCATCCACCAGACCTACACCGCCCACCTGGAGTGCGCCAATATCGTGACGCTCAATGTGGAGATGAATCTCGATGGCAAGCGCTACAGCCAGCAGGTCAACGGCGTATTTACCTACAGTTGCAACGAGCAGGGCAAGTTGACCGCACTGCGCGGCTTCTGGGAGTTCGAAGAGGGCATGGCCACGTTCAAGGAAATCGACGCGGCTTAAGCAGTTGGGGCCCCGGCGCCCCGGCTATTTCAACGCCTCGCTGGTCGTGTCGCGCATCACGCCGCCGTCGAAGCTTATCGTTTTCTCCGGTACCACCTCGATGATAATGCGCGCGGGTGTATCGAGAAAGGCGACGAAGGCCTCGGGTGTGGGGGCAGGGCTGTTGGCGTGGCGGGCGAAATCCGGGTAGAACCAGTCCCGGGTCGCCTGATCCTTGTGCAGTATCGCCCGCCCCTTGAACGTGATGGACTGGCTGACGTCATCGTCGACCCCGGCACTGGATATCACCACACTACAGCGCGGATCGCGCGCGAGTGCTTTCATGCGCGCCCGCTGCTCCGTCGCCGTGCACCAGATACGGCCCTTGCGCCAGATATAGCTCATGGTGACGCCCATGCCGTGGCCATCGCTGGTGGTCCAGATGAATGTCAGCTCGTTCTGCGCCAGCAGCAGTTCCTCCTGCTTTTCCGGCGTCAGGCCATACATCGTGACATCGTCGTAGTTTTCTACTTTCTCAACACTCATCCCGGACTTCCCCAGCAAGTTTAGAATAAACAGTACGTCCTGACTGTTTTATGGTAAGGTACCACGCTAACAATTTAAAGCAAGCGGACCCTGCCAAAATTCACGCCGCAGGTCTGCACGTTTTATTACAGTAGCTAATGGCATTTACTTTTGTGTTATAGGGCACTGAGGCGGAAAATTGAATGCCCTATGGGTGGGACTGTGCGAGGCAGGAAGCCGAGCTCAAGCCCCCATGGAAGGGTTCACGGCGTGTCCCACCCATAGGGCATTCAATTTTCCGCCGTCTCGAGGCCCAATTAAGCGCAAACAGAGAAGGGGAGATGTTTTATGGGCAGAGTGGCGAACAAGGTAGCGCTGATTACCGGGGGTGCATCAGGACTGGGGCTGGCCTCGGCCCGTCGCCTCGCAGAAGAGGGCGCCTCAGTCATCATCGCGGACATTAATCAAGAGCAGGGAGTAGCCGCCGCCAGCGGGATAGCGGGTGCGCGCTTTGAGTTGCTGGACGTATCCCGCGAGGCGGGCTGGATTGCGCTGGTAGACAAGGTCGTGGCCGACTACGGTCGTCTCGATGTCCTGCTTAACAGTGCAGGGATCGTGCGCCTTGCCAGTATCGAGGAGACCACCGAGGAGATGTGGCGCCTCGTCAATGCAGTAGGGACCGACGGCACATTCTTCGGCTGCAAGCATGCGCTGCGCGTGATGAAGGTAGCCGGGAGTGGCTCCATTATCAATATGTGCTCCACCGCCAGTATCCAGGGCGCGCCGCAAGTGTTTTCCTACGCCGCCTCCAAGAGCGCTATACGCGGGATGACAAAGTCCATCGCCGTACTCAGTGCCCAGAACGGCTACGGGGTGCGCTGCAATTCCATCCACCCGGGCAATATGCGCACACCGATGCTGGAGGAGGTGGCCGAGATCGTGCGGGAAAACGATCCGGCGGCCGCGCAGGCGATGGAAAACATCTGGGTGGGTGAACCTGTCGATGTCGCCAATATGGTGCTGTTCCTGGCTTCGGATGAATCCAGTGCTGTGAACGGCGCCGCGCTGGTTGTCGATAACACGACAACCATTACGGAAGGTGTTGTACCCAAATAGTTATCTCGACAAGAGAGCGATTCAGTAACGCAGTTATATGCCTGGAATAAGGAGTGAAAATGGCCAGTAGAGAAAATGATCCGCTTGTAAGGCAAGCCCTGATAGACAACTACAATAACTACGCCGAAGGCCTGGACAGTAAAAACTGGCCTATGGTGCGCGGCTGCTTCGCCGATGAGGTGCTGATTGACTACGGCGCTATCAGTGCGCCCACCGGTGCTCCCGAGGTGCCGCGCCGCGCAGACGACTGGATGAAGAATCTGCAGGGCGTGATCAATGGTTTTGATATTACGCGGCACACGATCACTAACCACCGTTTTTTCTCCTCCGGGGACTGGGTCAGTTGTCGCGCATATCTCAGGGCCGACCATGTGATTTTTGCGAATCCGGAGATGCCTGTAATCGCGCCGGAGGAGGTCGTGGTTGTGGTGGGAGAGTACACCAATCACTACGCGGAGATTGACGGTCGCTGGAAGATCTGTAAATCGGAGCTGGCAGTGAACTGGTCTGAGGGCAATATCAGTTTGCTGGTGACGGCCACCGAGCGAGCGATGGCACAGTTCAGTAGCTGACAGCTATATTGCCCGGTAACAGGAAAACCTGTTGCTAAGTTGCCGCGTGAACAACGCTCGCGTATCGGCCAGCGTTGTTTCTCTGCATTAGACGGAAGATTGGCGGATTCTTACCGCTGCCATTGCTGTATACAGTGTGCCTGGGCGACGAAATTTAATTAGTCCACCAACTCCTTGTACGCCCGCCATGTTGCATGCCCCAGCAATGGAAAGATCACCACCATGCCCAAAAGGCCGGTCAAAAACCCGATAACGACCAAACCGGCAATCAGGGCGGCCCATACCAGCATCGCCGGAAAGTCCTGAAATGTGACGCGCAGACTCATGTGCATGGCGGTGCTGGCCTCCACGTGCCGCTCCACAATCATGGGTATGGTAACCACCGACAGTACGAATACTATCGCGGCGAGCACAAGCCCTATCCCCGTATAGGCGATCATTTGGCTGGTGCTGAGATGACGGGCAACATCGCCCCACAGCGTTAGCTCAAGACCAGGGGCCAGGTCGCCGACCAGTCCGAGGTACAGCGCGCCCGACAGGGCAAACCAGATTACCGCGAGCAAGGCCAGTGTTTCTGCGACAGCCAGTAAGCTGCCCCGTGCCCGATTGAGCGAAAGCAGGGAAGATTGGAAGTTCGCGACTTCGCCCTCGTCGCGGCAACGAGATAACTCACAGAGGCCGGCAGTCAGAACAGGCCCGACTAGCAGGAAGCCCACAGCGACGGCGGCGATGAAGAATGGATGTCGCCCATAGGCGAGTATCAGCGCGCCCAGTGCATAGACCAGCAACCCGTAAGCAAGACTCGCGCCGCGATGATGCCGAAGGTCTTCCCAGCCCTCGGCTAGCCAGATAAATGGCCGCGAGAGGGGCACATTGTGCACAGGATAGGTATCTACGGGATGATTTGCAGTAGCCATGGTTGTTCCTCCCTGCGGATCGGGTCCGCAATCAGTGTAATTCACACGGAGGTCGGGGCAGGGCATTACCTTGTAAACCAGCGAGTATTCCAGCCAGGTAACACCTGGATGTCTCGGCCAAACCGTCACCTTTTTATTCTAGACCCACATCGGATGAAAAGATTCAACAATAAGGTGATAATTTAGATCGAATTCCTTGGCCCCTTGATTTTCTCGTATTTTCACTCCCGGGGCCTGTAACGCACCCCATATTTCCCGAGGATGCGACAGGCGTCCTGTTTCATTGCAGTAATTGTATTCCTGTTGGAATATACTTTGGCCCCGCCGGGGCGTTGCGGTGTGATGTGATGCATTTTATGATTCGGGATAAACAGATTCGGATGTCAGCACGGAATGGGTCTGAAGCCTGTAGTGGGAAGAGCAAGCTATGACTCAGGATGTTGAAACTGAACCCGGTTGTCCCGTGTGCCACGCCGTCGACAGCTATCAATTGGCTGCCCCGCCCAAAGACTATGAGTACCAGGTTGCGATAGCGGAAAAATTCGGTATTCGTGTCTGCAATGCCTGTCGTTCGGAATTCGTTTCGCCGCGCCCCTCGCTGGACGAACTGCGGCAGATGTACCCCGACAACTATTATGCTTACGGCAAGGAAATGGGCGGTTTCTGGCAGAAAATATACGATATGTGGTGCCGCAGTGAAGCGAAGCGGCTGCTCAGTCTATCCGCAAAGCGTCCGCTCCATCTTTTCGATGTAGGTGCGGGAGACTGTCGTCGCTTCAAAGCGATGGCGTCAGCGGGTGATTTCAAATTCTCCGGTGTGGAGATGAACCCGGAAATGGCCCAGGCGGGTTGCGATGCAGGCTTTGATATTTCGCCCGGTGCGTTTGAGGAGTTTGAACCATCAGGCAGGACAGGAACTATTGACGTTCTCACGATAAACCATGTCATCGAGCACGTAACGGACCCGTATGACACGGTGCGTAAGGCGCATTCCCTGTTGGCAGAGGATGGTATTTTCACCGGACGCACGCCGAAACTGGCCTGCACCGGGCACCGGTATTTTGGCCGCTACTGGGGTGGGTATCATTTCCCCCGTCACCTGCAGCTTTTCTCGCGAGAGTCTCTCGAGTTGCTGTTGCACCGCTGCGGGTTCCGCGAGGTAAAGATCATCGAGGAACTCAACCTGTTCCCGGCGCTCTCTCTGCAGAATGCCCTGCTCGGTAAATTGGGGGTTCCATTGAAGCTGGAGGCGGGGCATTCCCGGTTCTGGACCCTGCTCGTTTTCCTGACTGCGCCACTGAGTATCCTCGATTACCTTTTTCGTCGCAGCGACTGCATGATTTTCAGCGCAAGAAAGTGATGTCCGCCAATTCAATTCCAGCCCATGAGGGTATCCAGTTCACGGCGGAAGAGCGACTCTACTATCGTCGCCCCCGCATCGCGCGCCTCGTAGTTGACCTGTCGCTGCCGTGGATCCAGGTGATTATTGGTTGCGCGATTTTTATCGTCCATCCCTCTATCTGGACCTGGCTGCTAGCGGTTTTTATTATCGCGGGCGCGCAGCATGGCCTCTCGTTGATAGCACACGAGGCGTCTCATTTCCTGGTGTGGCCCCAGGACAAGCGAATCAACGACTTTATTGGCACCTGGTTTTTCGCGGCGCCCGCACTGTTGCCGTTCAATGTGTATCGACAGCGCCACATTATTCACCATCGCCTTGTCTCCAGGCCCGGTGACTCCAAAGACGCCTATATCAGGGATTGGCGGGGTTGGCGTTTTCTGGCTGAGGTTTTTCGCAGTCTTTCCGGGCTGGAATATCTGGTCAAGGTGCGCGATGCGTTTCGTTCCGGAAAGAGTGGGGAGATCGAAAAATTCGAGTCGAACCTGCGCAGTGACCAGATCAAGATTCTGTGGGTCCACGCCTTTATCTTCCTGGTTTTTACGCTGTTTGATCCCCTGTACTACGGTGTACCTACCTACTATTTCATTCTCTGGTTGTGGCCCATGTTGACAGTGACATTCCTGTTCGCAAAAGTCCGCGCCCTGATTGAACACCAGCCCGCGCGCTCAGGCATGTCTGAGCCGGTGGAAACACCGTATTTTATGAATACACCCGGGCCGATGCTGCGCTCCGTCAAGGCAACCTGGTTCGAGCGGTTGTACCTGTCGAAAGTGAATTTTCATTACCACGCAGAGCATCACCTGTGGCCGTGGATCAGTTACCAGCACTTGCCGGAGATCAACGCGAGAATATGGCAGGGATATGATGATACAGATTCCCTGATGATAGACGGCAACCTGGTGGTTTTCGATGACAGCTATAGCTACTCAAAAGGTGTCAGGAATGTCATCCTTGGAAAGTGATCGGGGGCTCAGCCCTGTCGCACAAACACCCAGATCGAACTGAGGAAAAAGCTCCAGGCAGTGATGGTCCCGTTGGCGATGAACTGGACAACGAGGTAGTGAACATGCAGCGCTTTTACCCCGAAATACATCACCAATCCATTGATAACAAAAATGCCCACACACATCACCACATACCTGGTAAGCGCCACCTGGTGTGGGGTATCTGAGGCGAAGGTCCAGTGGTACTGCAGTGAGTAGTGATAAAAACCGGTCAGGATAACCGCGAGGCTGGACCCGATGATGACATCGACGTACAGGCCGTCTACGAACAGCCAGGTAAGGAGCATAAGCAGAACGCCACTGCTTAACCCGATGAGCGAGTGGCGGATAAACCTCGAGGCGTCAACCATGTGCCAGCCCTGGACGGTATCGAAAGCGGGTATTCTAGTGGAATGCAGCGGGGACCTCTACACGCAGCGAATTGAATAGAGTTTTATAGGCGTAGTTTGTGATGCGCCTCCCTTTTAGGAGACCGGTGACACCACTTGGTCGTGGGTCAACTGAATTTCCGGGTAGAATCGTGGGTTGGCGCTTTACCGCCCTGTGGCAACAGAAAGCCATGTCTGGCGCAGTGTGCCCTGTGGTATATTTTGCTGAACTTTTCTCGGCGTTGCAGCCATTTCGATGTCGAGAGTGACAATTCCGGGATACCAATAACAGGACGGTTATGACTACGAGTCTGCGGACCAGGTTAGGCGTTGCATTCAACGGCCTTTTTCTGGGTTGTGTTATTTTTTTTGCAGTAGCGCTCGCCTACAATCATGTGCAGCTAATAACGCACGAGTATCCGCTGGATTACAACGAAGGTGGCATGCTGGTCACCACGCAGTCTCTGGTTAATGGCGAGAATCCCTACTCCGTCGAGAGCCAGCCCGCCCATATAAGCCTGTATCCGATTCTGACAAATATACTCGTTGCACCACTGGCGCGTGCTTTTGGCAATACCTTCGAGTTGCATCGCGTCTTTTCCGCCGTGTTTATTATCGCCTGCTGTGCAATCTGCTATTACCTGTGCCGAAAAGAGTCGGGGCGGCGAACAGAGAGCTTCGTCGCTGCTGCGCTTTGTTATGCAGCTTTTCTTCATTATTCCACGCCCGTTGCCAGTACCAACAGTTTTGGCCTGTTCCTGTTTCTCGCCGCCATCGCCATACCCTGGGTGCAGGGATTCTCAACGCGTAGCCTGGCTGTGTCGATCGTGCTCGGTGTCCTGGCCTTTTACACCAAGCAGTATTTTGTCGCCTGCCTTGGGTATGTGGCCCTGTATGTGTTCCTGGCCGAATCCAAGAAGCGGGCTATTTATTACGGCTTGGCTACGACGTGTATTTTTATTGTGGGTTTGGCGGTCGTCGCCTATACATCGCCCTATTATTTTGAGGCCACTTTTTTTGCTGTCGGGGCCGCTTATGCGGAGTATTCCGGAAACCAGTTTGTCAATCGCCAGTTGATAGAGTACATGCAAATTTATCTTCCCCTTCTAGTTATTTTGGCGAGTATGATAGTATATAGCCGCTATTCGCAAAGGCTTAGGATTGCGCGCGCTGGCAAAAATATAAAGAGTCCGCTATTCGTAAACCTGTTCGATCTCGATGAACCTCTACTCCGATTGAAGCCTAATTACATATGGTTTTGCGGCGCCTGTTCACTGATAACCTTTGTGCTAATTTTGGGACGAAATCCCGGAAATCACCTGACGTATCTTTTCCAGCTTATTTCGCCCTTTTTTATTGTGGGAACCTTCGCGTTTATCTCAGATATGCCAAAAGCCCGCTGGCCTTTCAGAATTCTGATTGTGTTAGCCGCTTACAATAGCTACGTTATGCTCCCCAGGGATTTCTCCGTTAAGGAAGAGGGTTGGCGCACCATCAGGCATGAAATTTCCCAGGCCGATGATATCTACGCCTCCACACTTGTCATCGAGGAGGCCATTGCGAGGGGCTCGCCTCTCTATATCAGTGGAGGTACACGCTATTTTAAATTTGCGGGTGCCCAACCGGCTTTCCTGATGAAAACTAACGAACAGGATAGAGTGCCGGCGGTTTGGGAGCGACATGTCAAACGAATTCAAACCAAAATACAGAATAAGGAGTTTGACTTACTGTTGATTGACAAATTGATGTCATTACCCAAGTCGCATCTGGATCACGCAATAGATACCGATACATTATTACGGGCGAACTATGAAATGACCGCTGTTATTAGGCTTCACTTGATGAAACGATTCGGGCGAGGGGGGTATCTCGTGCAGATATGGAAGCCGATACGAGCGAAATATGGTGCACGAGCACTACAGCCTCGACAGGTAGTCTGTTCGAGAGGCGGCACGCATGTCCCCTCGGATCAGGTCTGGAGTGCAACTCTTTGAGGACGGTATACCGCATATGCGCTGGTGCCCCTTACCTGTATAGATAATACGGTTTCCTCCACACGGCATAAAGAAGAAACCAGACGGTGCACAGGGCGCATAGCCTTTCCCGGTGCATACATTTGCGTATCCCGTTTAATGCCGAGCGCGGACATAAGCCGCAACGGTAGGTAAGGAAGGCGGAAGAAGTAACCTGCGCGCTTCGTTGTCCAGTTGAGTTGTGCGGATAGGTCATCGAGCATGTCGAGGGTGTAGCGTCGGTAGTGCCCGTAGAAGTCATCGAAATTGGACCAGATTTCCTGGCAGGCGGGTACGGTGATTATGATAACGGACAAGTTGGGGAAGCTGCCTGCCAGCTTTTCCAGAAACGGTTCCGGTTCAGGCAGGTGTTCAATGACGTCCAGCAGCAGCAAGCCGGTGATCCGGGAGCGGCGTTCGAGGGGCAGGTCGCAGGCGTCCACGCCCGAATCCACGAATGCCTGCACTCCCTGAATGGGCTCAACTGCGGCCAGTTCAACACCATGCACGTTGAGGCCGAAGTCTCTCAGGCCCTTGACGACCGGGCCCCGGCCACAGCCTACCTCCAGGAATACACTATCGCTATCAGATTCGCGTCGCAGGATACTCGCGAGCAGCCGGTTGCGGGCAATGTACCACCAGTGAAAATCGATGCCCTCCGGATAGCACAGCTCGAACTGTTGGTCGGAGAAGGTTGTATTCATAAAATATTCGTTCAGCGTAATATAATTTGCAAACAGTGCCGTGGAATTTGCTACATTTCACTGTTACGGAAAGAGCGCTTCTGATTGGTTTTAGCGGGCTCTGCTGGACCATGGTCGTAGCGAAACAATATACTCTGCGACGACCCATATGGCCAGAGAATCTCCCTGCCGAGACATTGGGCCAATAGGTCCTGAGGGCGCCGCCCGGAGCAGCTTTTTCGTGAGGAAACGGCGCTGAAACCCGGTAATAAGAGAAAAATTCGGGTCGTACCGCGCGCTGGTTCTAAAACTGGAGAAATAACCGCCGAGCGACTTGCGAAAACAGTATCGGTGATGTTCTGATATACACCTGCCAAATTAAGAGTGACCAAAGGTAACGTCAATGTCGACGAAGTCCATGCCCATCCTCGCTATCGTGATACCGTGCCTGAACGAGGAATTGGTGCTGCCAGCGACAGCGAAGACTATGAGCGCGAAACTCGATTCGCTGGTGGAGCGGGGCCTGATAAGCCCTGATTCACGCATATATTTTGTCGATGACGGCAGTACCGACGATACCTGGGAGTTTATTACCCAACTGGTGAACTCTGATCGCAAGTTTCGGGGTATCAAGCTCGCACGGAATTATGGGCATCAGTATGCACTCTATGCCGGGCTGATGAATGCTGAGGGCGACGCCCTGGTGTCCATCGACGCAGACCTGCAGGACGATATCAATGCCGTGGACCAGATGGTGGAGCGCTACAGGGAAGGCTACGAAATAGTGTTTGGCGTCCGGGACGACCGGAATACGGATGGCAAGTTCAAACGATGGTCTGCGGCGCTGCATTATTGGGTGGCCGCACGCTTCGGAATCAAAACGATTCCCAACCACGCGGATTTTCGGCTGATGAGCAAGAAGGCCATCGCGATGCTGGGAAAATACCGCGAAGACAATATCTATCTTCGTGGTGTCGTCCCGCTGCTCGGGCTGAAATCCTGTAAGGTGTTCTATGCCCGTGGCGAGAGGTATGCGGGAGAGTCGAAATACGGTTGGAAGGAGATGTTCGGGTTGTCCGTGCGCGGCATAACCTCGTTTTCCATCACTCCTCTGCGTGCGATCGCATTTTTTGGTTTTGCGGTATTCCTGATTTCCCTTGGTCTCAGCGGCTGGGCCTTGTGGGCTAAAATGACTAACGCCGAGACGGGCATCGATGGATGGGCATCGACTGTCATACCGATGTATCTGCTGGGTGGACTCCAGTTGCTGGCGATAGGGGTCGTCGGCGAATACATCGGCAAGATGTATATGGAGGTCAAGAAGCGGCCGATGTACCAGGTGGAAGAGATTCTCGGGGGCGATTGAAAATAAAAGTCGACCTGGTTAGCGCTCATTTCTCCGGAGATTAATTACGTTCGCTT
>JAGRIK010000122.1 GCA_020443325.1 Halioglobus sp. | reverse complement strand
CGCTGGATTCAATCACTTCCAGTGTCAGTTTTCCTGCTCGAAAGAACAGCATGCGGCCGCCCCATTCCGGCACCGTCTTGTCGAGTGCCAGGCGAATCCCCATTTCGTCACCGAATAAGTCCAAGCAGGCCTGCGCATCACCTGTGCGCAATACCACGTGATCGACACACAAATCGGTGCACTGCGCCTCGGGTTGCCGCTGACGAAAATCTGTCGTGGCGCTGCCGTCGCACAGGCGAATATCGACGCCCAATGCATTCGCGACGGTTTTTTCGCCCGGCGGCGCGTCCGCAGCGCTGAACACGATTCCCTGAATTCGCGCACTGTCGGCAACGCATTCAACCAGCTCAATTACCGTATTGGACAGGCCCCAACATGCACAGGGCGCATGATCGGCAGCATCGGGAGAATAGGGGGCTTTTCCGAACATCTGCTGGTACTGCGCGATAGCCACCGGTAATTCCGACACGGCCAGCACTATGCGGTCAAATTTTTCGGCCATATCATCTCCTGTGGCGACGGCTGCGTGCGTCGCATGATAAAAGGTTTTGGCATCCGCGCCGATCAGACTTACACTGGTTGTGCTGAATCAGGCTTGCGCCCCGTCAGGGCTGAACGACATAACATCTCGAACTTGCAACATTGTCGAGCCAATAATCAATCTACCGGAGATATTTCTGATGTCCAAAACAATCAAGAACATGTTACTGGCAGGCGTCGTTGCCCTGTTGGGGACACTGCCCCTCCAGGCCCTCGCGGGCGACACACTGGAACGCGTCGTCGACTTTGAGGTGCTGAAAGTGGGCATGTCCGGGAACCAGCCGCCGATGACCATGACAACCCGCGAGGGTGGCCTCATGGGGTTCGATGTGGACCTGGCCCAGGCACTGGCCATGGCAATGAACGTAAAACTCGAAATCAAGACCATTCCCTTCGGTGAACTCATGGGAGCACTGGAGAAGGACGAGATCGACATGGTGCTGTCCAATGTGTCGATTACGCCTGCGCGCACTGAAATCGTCTCCTTTGTCGGCCCCTACATGATGTCCGGCATGTCTATTCTCACCAAGAGCGACGTACTGGGGACCATCACTTCCGCCGCTGAATTTAATCGCGCGGATCTCAAACTGCTCGCCCTGAAAAACTCCACTCATGCCAATTTCATCAGGAAGATCGCACCGGATGCGACGCTTATCGAATTTGGCAGCTACGATGAGGGCGTGGCCATGCTGATCGACGGCAAGGGGGACGCCATGATTGCGGACATGACACAGTGCATACTGGCAGCGATGCGTTATCCCGATTCCGGGTTGACCACCCTGGAAAAACCATTGACGGTAGAGCCCATCGGCATCGCTGTCAGCAAGGATGATGCGCAGTTTTATAACCTGGTGGATAACTACCTGACTGCCTATGAAAAAACGGGGGTATTGAACCAGTTGCGCAAGAAATGGTTTGAAGATGATTCCTGGATAGCAGCACTGCCCTGATTTCGATGTCTGGCAAACCCTGTCGCGGAGGGCGTGGATAGTTTATCCCGCCCTTTTCTCTTTCTGCCACCGCAAAGATCAACTGGCGAGGTACCGTAGTCACCATGAGTATCAGCAATCGTCCCATTGTAATCGCGCATCGCGGCGCCAGTGGGTATCTGCCGGAACATACGCTGGCGGCCAAGGCACTGGCCCACGCGATGGGTGCCGACTTTCTCGAACAGGACGTGGTACTGAGCAGGGACGGCGCAGCCATTGTGCTGCACGATATTCACCTGGACAGCACAACTGATGTGGCCCAGCACTTTCCCGGCCGCGCGCGCAGTGACGGGCGATTCTACGCCATTGATTTCGACCTGGAGGAAATTCGCCAGTTGCGAGTACACGAGCGCGCCCACCTGGATGACAAGCGCAAGGGCAGTGCTGTCTACCCCGAGCGGTTTCCGATAGGGCACGCGCTGTTTACCGTCCCCACACTAGCCGAGGAATTGGACTTTCTCGCCGGACTCGACCGGAGTCGCGGCTGTCGCACCGGGGTGTACATCGAACTGAAATCGCCCAACTGGCATCGCCGCGAGGGCCTCGACCTGTCAGCGGCCGTACTCGCGGTTTTGCAGCAAACCGGCTACCAGGATCGTCCGGAACAGGTGTTTCTGCAGTGCTTCGACGACCAGACCCTGCAGCAATTGCGCAAGCAACTCAAAACGCCTCTCCCGATGATCCAGCTCATCGGTGAGAACGGTTGGGGCGAAGACAGCGCTGTGGATTACGATTACCTGCGCACACCTGAGGGGCTGGACTATGTCGCCAGTTATGCGCAGGGGATCGGCCCCTTTATCCCCCATATCTACCTCGGCAAGGCAGTGTCGGGTGCGCCGCAGCTCAGCGCCCTGGTCGAGGAGGCCCACGCACGTGGCCTGCAGGTACACCCCTACACGTTTCGGCGGGACGAGTTACCCGCAGGCATTGGAAATTTCGAAGAACTATTGGATATTTTTATCCGCCAGGCTGGGGTGGATGGGCTCTTTACCGATTTTCCCGACCTGGTTGTCGACTACCTCAACCAATGGGAAGCAGGGCCGTGAAATTCTCGTCACTCCGGGCGACCACATGAACAAACAACACTGGAATACTGTGGTTTTGAATGGCAGTATTCCCCGCGGCGAGATCGAGCGCATGGTGGGGTAACTTGCGAGCCAGTATCTGACGGGGCACCATCGTGATTCGGCCACAAACTGCAGTACCCTCTACAACGAGAAGCAATGTGAATCCAAAGCACATCAGACGAACTAAAATAGTTGCCACCATTGGTCCTGCCAGTGAGTCAGACGATATGATTGCCAAGCTGATTGCTGCGGGCGTCAATGTCTTCCGGCTGAATTTCAGCCATGGCACTGCTGATCACCACGTCACAGTCGCCGCACGCATTCGCAAGCAGGCGAGCATTGCCGGACTGTATGTCGGCATCATGGCTGACCTGCAGGGCCCCAAGATCCGCATCGGCAGTTTTCGCGACGGCTCCGTTGAGCTCGCCAACGGCGACCGCTTCCGCCTGGATCTGGACCTGGCTGATGGCGAGGGAGATTTTCACAGCGTGGGCCTCGAGTACAAGGAGCTGTGCAGCAGCGTGGTAAAGGGTGACATCCTGCTGCTGGATGATGGGCGTATCAGGTTACGTGTGGATGATGTCGAGGCGAGCACGGTTGATTGCACTGTGCTCATCGGCGGAAAACTCGGCTCACGCAAGGGTATCAACCGCCTCGGTGGCGGCCTCGCTGCGCCCGCACTAACCGCCAAGGATATCACCGATATCGACAGCCTGAGCGAGCTCAGGCCTGACATTGTGGCGGTGTCTTTTGTCTCCTCTGCAGAGGATATCTTCCAAACCAGAAGGCTCCTGCAACAACACCAGTTGCAACCAGCCATTATCGCCAAGATCGAACGCGCCGAGGTCGTCGCCGACGAGGACACGCTCAGCGGTATTGTCCAGGCCTCGGACGGCGTGATGGTCGCGCGCGGCGATCTCGGTGTCGAGGTCGGGGACGCACAGTTGATCGGCATCCAGAAAGCCCTGATATCTCAGGCTCGCACGATGGACCGGGTAGTGATCACCGCAACCCAGATGATGGAATCGATGATCAACAGCTCCATGCCCACCCGCGCCGAAGTCTTCGACGTCGCCAACGCCGTACTCGATGGCACCGATGCCGTGATGCTATCCGCGGAAACCGCAGTCGGCCGGTATCCGGTGGAAGTGGTAGAGGCCATGGCCGATGCAGCGCTCGGAGCGGAGCGCCAACCCGTGGCCAGAACCTCGAAATTTCGCCTCAACAGGGCGTTTGCCAATGCCCAGGACGCAATCGCCATGTCGGCAATCTACGCCGCCAACCACTTTGACAATGTACGCGGCATAGCCTGCCTCACGGAGTCCGGCACAACCCCGCGATTGATGTCGCGCCTCAGTTCCGGCCTGCCAATCTTTGCGTTGAGTAACCTCAGCGAGACGCTGCAGAAACTCTGCCTGTGCCGCGGCGTGGTCCCCCTTTATTTCGATGCCACCGCCTTTGACGAGGATTGCATCGATACCAGGGCCATTGAATTCCTGACAGACGGCGGTTATTTGCAAAAAGGGGATTCCATCATCCTCACCAAGGGCGAACGTATTGGCACCGCAGGCTCGACCAATATCATGAAAATCCTAACGGTGGACTAGACAGTACCGATGTCAAAGCACGCTCCCAGCCGGCTCGTAGCCGATATCGGCGGCACCAATAGCCGCCTGGCCCTCTACGACCCTCGTTCCGGCGAACTGCGCTCACTGCGGACCTATATCAATCGGGAGTATGGCCAGTTCGAGGATATCGTTCTCGACTGGCTGGGCACACTGGCCGAGCCGCGTCCCACTGAATGCTGTCTCGCAGTGGCAGCACCCCCGTTTGACAACCGCGTCACGATGCTCAACATCGATTGGTCATTCTCGCTGCCCGATCTGGCCAGGCGCTTCGCGTTCGACCAACTGCGCTGCATTAACGACTTTGAGGCCAATGCGTATGCGTTGCCGCATCTCAGCGAGCGCGACCTCACCGCGCTTGCGCCCGGTCACCCCACAAAAGAGCGCAAGCTGGCGACTGTCGGGCCCGGCACCGGCCTTGGGGGGGCAACATTGAGCTGGATCGATGGATTACCCACCGCCAGCGCCAGTGAACCGGGGCATATGGGATTGACGCCAGCCTCCGAGCTGGAACTGGATGTCTTCCGGTATTTACTGCCGCGAAGCGGCGAGGTCTACGCCGAGTTCCTGGTGTCTGGCCCCGGGTTACAACGCCTTTACCAGGCGCTCGGCGCCGTCCGGGGTTACGACGTGATGCCGCTGTCATCGGAGGAAATCTCCAGTAAGGCACAGCGTGGCGAGTGCGAGTACTGCGTACTGACACTCAATACATTCTGTGCATTGCTGGGTTCGATCTGTGGCGACTATGTCCTCGCCAATGGCGCGTATGGCGGGCTTTACCTGGCCGGCGGCTTTCTTCCGGGAATGATCGGGTTCCTGCAGCAAAGCACATTCGTGGAGCGCTTTCAGCAGAAGGGGAAAATGCGCGCCCATCTGGAGCAGGTGCCGCTGTACGTGATCACCTGCGAGACGACGGGCCTGCTGGGTGCCGCCCATGCCCCCACAACCTCCAGTTGAGCGGCTATCGCACCCCTGACAACCCCTCATGCTCCCGAACAGGCGAGCGGAATTGCTGAAAAAATAGTTTGCCGCCGTCCCTGTAAATCGCCAATTATGGTGCTACACTCATAGGGCTGAGTGGATTCAGCAAGTATTTATGCTCACGGTCGAAGTCGAAGATTCATCAAGATAATCGGTACGTAAACCATAAATAACACTATAAATGAAAAGGCGCCTGGACATGGCGCCGCTAGCTATACAGGTAAGCATTATGTCTAAGACAACTGGTACTGTTAAATGGTTTAACGAAACCAAGGGATTCGGCTTTATCGAGCGTGAAGATGGTCCTGACGTGTTCGTTCATTTCAGCTCTATTCAGGGCGATGGCTTCAAAACTTTGGCCGACGGCCAAAAAGTTGAATTCAACGTCACGGATGGTCAGAAAGGCCCACAGGCAGAGAACGTGGTCCCGCTGTAAGATCGAACAAAAAAAAGGGAGCTCTGGTAGCTCCCTTTTTAATCAAACCATTTAGTTAACCGGTTATCCAGCCGACCCGATGTGGTCGTCGGCCTTGGTTTATCCAGCTGCTTTTTGCTCTGCCTCGCCTTCAGCCTGATCACCAGACTTCACTTCGGCCTCGTCACCTTGATCTGCCTCTATCTCATCTGGCGTCTCCAGCGGGGCCTCAAGAGCGCGGTCTTCTTCCTGCAAGGATTTTTGACGCGCTAACTCTGAATCCATGTAGCCAATCCACTGCTTGGCATAGGCGGCTGAGCGCTCATCCTTGCCCGCAGCGGTGAAAGCTTCGCGCGCTTTATCGTACTGCTGGGTATTGAAGTAGGCCATGCCCAGTACCAGGCGCGCGGTATCGGGCCGCTTGACGCCGCCGCGTGACAAACCCTTGTTGATCGCCGTGATAGCCTTGTTGAAATCATCGTTATCCAGGTAGATATTACCGAGGCGGGCATACAGCTCGCCCTGGTCTGATTTGGCCGCCGCCTCTTCCATTGCAGGAATGGCTTTATCCAACTCCTGGGCCTGTCGCCAGGCATTGCCAGTGAGCTCCCAATTCTTCGATTTACCGTCAATCGATTTATTGCCGAGCCCCTTGTCCATCACCTTCGCCGCTTTGTACGGCACATCTGCATTGAGGTACAGATAGGCCATGGTGACCTGTTCATTGTCCTTATCCAGCATGTTCTGCACGTAGGCAGTTTCCATCGCCGCCAGTTGCTGGCTTGTCTTGTCCTGCTCACCGTACAAGTGTGAAACCTGCACCCAGTACTCTTTCTTCGGGTAGTACTTGAGCAGTTCTTCCAGGGTGGCTACTGTATTTTTGACATCGTTCTTCTCAAAATACAGGAAACGCGCCAGGTTATACCATTGCTCCTTGGGCACCTTGTCGGCCGCCTTGCTCATGTTGATCGCTTTATCAACATTGGTGAGGGCCTTGTCGTAGTCCTTAACCTGATAGTAGCCCTGTGCCAGCAAGATATACGCATTGGCATTGGGCTTCTCGGTCATACTGAACCACTTGAGCATGGCATCGATACCCTTCTGCCACTGCTCCTGTACGAAATACAACTGGGCAATCGTGTAGCGTGTGTTGATTTCCATCGCCAGCGGGATATCGGGCTGTGATACCACCTTTTCGTAGGACCTCAGTGCTCCGGCGTAATCTTCTTTGGAGTACTGAATGAAGGCGTAGAGATTGTAGACATTCGCCAGCTCGTAGCTGTTCAACGCCTTGCTGCCACTGTTGGCAATCATCTCATCGAGGATGGCTTTCGCCGTGTTGAGATCCTTCGCCTCAGCAGCGACCTGCGCTTCCGACAACTTTTCGTAAACAGCATTGCGCAGGGCCGGTGTGCGGCGCGTCTCCCGCTCGGGCTGTTTCTGGCCCTCTTGCGCAAACGCGGCGGATAGCGGGCGCAGCTCGGTGTCGATCTGCAATTGCGTAACGCCCACCTGAATGGCAAGTACGGGTACAGCCAGTAAGGTAGCGCGTATCAAGGTAGTGGGTTTAAACCTGTTCATAGCGCGACAACCGTCTAATCTTCCAACTCATAGGTGAACTTGTTCTGCACACCAGGGACTTCAATGGCCTCGCCGTCAATAACGCGCGGCTTGTACTTGAACTTATACGCAGCTTTTACAGAGGCATCATCAAACACGCCGCTGGGCTGGCAATCTACCGCGCGCGGATCACGAATGGCACCCGAGGTGGTAACCGTGTACTCGACTATACAGTAGCCCGTAATCCCGCGGCTCTGCGCACGCCTGGGGTAAATAGGCGCCACTTTTACGATAGGCAGGTATTCGCCATCCCCGGTGGACATACCGGTACTCTCAATGGAGATATCCACCTGGGTTGTTGGTGCGATATTCTCAACGTCCACATCCATTTCCACATCAAGCTGCACCATTTCCATTTCCGGCGGCGGCTCTTCCGGGTCTTCCACCTTGTCCGGTTTCGGCGTGGTCGTCTCGAGCTTGATTTCCTCGTCAGGCTGCACCAGGTCCGCGATCTTGCGGGCCTCTATGCCAGGGTCAACGTAATCGGCATCGATAAGCTTGTTCATGATCAGGAACAGACCCACAACCACGGCGACAGCCAGCAGTATCGAGATAACCGTTCTCACTGGACCGCTCTCCATCTCGCCTACCCCTTCTCGTCAGTAGAGACGCAGACGGGCACGTCCATAAGAGGCTTCATCGTTGTTATTACCTCACTAAGTACTGAAGTGGGGGCCTCCTCGTCAGCCTGTATCACGAAATTTGCCATGGGTGATTCTTTCTTGGCCGCTTCTGCGAGGCGATAGGCGCGCTCCAGCGGTATTTCCTGCTTGTCGTAGTGGAGCTTACCCGTTGCATCAACTGCGAAGATAATGGTGCCCCTCATGCAGGGACTCACTGTTACGGCCTCGGGTTTGATGAGCTTGGCGCCGGGTTCCTTCACGAAAGACGACGTCACAATGAAAAAGATCAGCATAATAAACACGACGTCGAGCATCGGCGTCAAATCTATTTCACCTTCACCAGCGCCATCCTGTGCTGCTAACGCGCCCCTAGAATTCTTACGCAGGCTCACTTCGCTTTCTCCGCTGGCCAATTAACCTGTTTTACACCCGCCTCACGGGCGGCATCGGCGACACTGACGACAGTGCCGGCGGTTGCGCCAGGATTCGTTACAACCGTAAAAGACTGTTCGGGGTCCGATGCCAACAGCCGGGCAATGTTCGCCCTCACCGACTGGATATCGATGAGCCGATCTTCCATCCAGATCTGGTCGTCTCCGGTTATGGTTACAAGGATACTCGTGGCATCCGACTCAGGGGGATTCTGGTTAGAATCAGGCCTATTCATCTCAATACCAGCCTCTTTGAGAAAAGAGGCCACCACGATGAAAAAGATCAGCATGATGAACACCACGTCCAGCATG
>JAGRIK010000121.1 GCA_020443325.1 Halioglobus sp. | reverse complement strand
GTAAGCGCCCATCCAGTAAGGCCTTGAAATAGTACTGCCGGTGCGATCATCCAACATCGGATAAATCAGAATCTGTTGGGTGATGGGTACTTCCGCCCGATCCCTCGCCATCAGGGCCAGCATCGCGGCGAGACCGCCACCAGCGCTCTCGCCCATCACGGCAATGCGTGAGGGATCAACCCCCAACTCTTCCGAACTAGCCGCCATCCATTTCAGTGCGGCGTAGGCATCCTCCACAGGGCCGGGAAACGCTGTTTCCGGGGCCAGCCGGTAATCCACCGAGACAATGACGCAGTCGTGCTTCAGGGCCAGGGCCTGCAATACCGCCAGGTCGGCACTGGCATCACCCAGGATAAAACCACCGCCGTGGATAAACAGGATGGCAGGGTGTGACGCGCCCTTTTCAGCAGCAATGACGAAGACTCGCACATCAGGGGCGCCGGGCGGGCCGGGTATGAGTTGCTCCTGCACGGCGGATTCGTCCAACAACTGCGACCTACCCGCCGGGCGTTGCTGCCTGATCTGTGCCAACAGTTCGGCATTCCATGTTGGAGCACTGGCAGACTCCGTGTGGTGACGCATTGCCTGGAGGCTGGCTCGAAGCTCCAGTGCAACAAATTCGCTGGGGTCGACGGTTTTTACCGCCTCGTGAACAGTTGGACGCTCCAGTACATCCGCAACCGAATTAAACCCTGAAACCGAGAGCAGAAATACCAGTGCCACTTCAACTGCATGGCGAGCGTTCATTCTGGCGGGGGTTGTAGTCATCGGCCTGTTCCAAACTTTGTCATTCATTGGTATGAGCGGCTCGCTTTCCGCTGTCTCCACCTGACCAACGCGGTGAAGTCTAGATCTGTTCCTGCTGCAGCTGTTTCACCGCATAATCCACCGCGCGCACGGTCAAGGCCATATACGTGAGCGATGGATTGACGCAGGATGCCGAGGTCATACAGGCACCGTCGGTGACGAACAGGTTGGGCACATCGTGGGCCTGGTTCCAGCCGTTCAGCACGGACTGCGTGGGGTCAGCGCCCATACGGGCAGTGCCCATCTCGTGGATACCGTCGCCACCGATTGAATTGCCCACGAAACTCTGTACGCCCTGTGCGCCCGCCTGTGTGAGCATCTCACCGGCCTGTTTCGCGATGTCCTCGCGCATTTTCTGTTCGTTGTCACGAAAGCTGAACTGGAAACGCACCTGCGGACTACCGAAGCGGTCGCGCTGGTTGCTGTCCAGCATCACCTGGTTGGACTCGTATGGCAGGCACTCGCCAAAACCGCCGATGTACATCGCCCAGGGGCCGGGTTGCCGCAGGGCATGCTTGAACTCGGCTCCATAGCCTGGCACCTTTCCCGCCAGCGCACTCCAGCCCATCCTGAACGACTGGCCCTGGTAGCCGTAGCCGCGCAGGAAATCGGCATCCGCATCCTGGCCGTCGAGATTGCGGAAGCGAGGGATGTAAATGCCGTTGGGCCGGCTGCCATAGGACACCTTGTCCTGGAATCCATCGATGTAGCCGAGTGCGCCCGTGCCCAGCGTGTGATCCATCAGGTAGCGACCAAGTACACCGCTGCTATTGGCTAATCCGTCAGGGAAGGCCGCCGACGTGGAATTGAGCAATACCTGGGTGCTACCCACGGTGCCGGCGCACAGGAACACGAGTTTGGCGGTATAGGTTGCGCGCTCCCGGGTATTTGCATCGATCACCCGCACCCCGGTGGCGCGTTCTGTTTCGGGGTCGTAGTCGATACCCGCTACCACCGCATCGGACTTCAGCGTGAGATTCCCGGTGGCACGGGCGGCAGGCAGGGTGGAACTCTGGGTTGAAAAGTACGCCCCGGCGGAGCATCCGCGCTGGCAGGGCCCGCAGTAGTGGCAGGCTCCCCGCCCGTTGTGCGGTTGTGTCAGCACGGCAACCCGCCCGATCGTCATCTTGCGTTCCGGGAATTTTGTCTCTATCCCCTGCTTCACGTGCTTTTCCACCACCGTCATTTCCATCGGTGGCAGGAACTCGCTATCCGGCAGTTGCGGCAGGTTTTCCGCCTGGCCGCTGACACCGATAAACTGCTCCACGTGGCTGTACCAGGGGGCGATGTCGCGGTAACGGATGGGCCAGTCGATACCGTGTCCGTCGCGTTTGTTCGCCTCGAAATCAAGATCGCTCCAGCGGTAGACCTGACGGCCCCACAGCAACGATTTTCCGCCAACCACGTCGGCACGAAACCAGTTGAAGACGCCCTCGTCATGGACATAGGGGTTTTTGGCATCATTGTTGAAAAAATGGCGGGTGGTTTCATCAAACGCATAGCTCTGGCTCTGCACCTTGTAATCGTCAGCGTACAATTGCCGCAGCGGCTTTCCGCGGTACGGTATATCCCAGGGCGGCGTATGCTCGCCGGTATAATCCCGGCCGTGTTCGACCATGCGGCCTCGGTCCAGCATCAATACCTTCAGGCCTTTTTCGGTGAGTTCCTTCGCGGCCCAGCCACCGGTCACGCCGGAGCCGATCACGATGGCATCGAATTGCGGGGTTGTATCCATCATATCGTTTGTCTCTATTGATTGCCTGTAGATACGGTCAGTAAATCCACTGGCGGCCGATTTTGCTGAAGTCGAAATTGCCACTGAAAGCGCCTGGAACCGGCACATATTTCAGTTCCTCGGTCGCGCCTACCTCCGAGGTGTAATAGCCGAGCACGACCAGTTCCTTCAGCTTGGTGAAAAAGGGCGCGTTCTCATCGTCTTTCGGTTTGGAAACGGTTCGCTGCGGGGGCGGCCCCTGGTACTGCGCCGCCAGCGTCTCCTGCTCCGTCAGTGCCGCCAATCTCGTCGTTTCGGATGCCTGACAGAACGGTTTCCCCTCAGACTGCATGGTGTACACGTCCAATGCATCAAGACCCTGCAGGAAAATTGTCCGCTCCGTGTCGGTGTACCACTGGCGCACGATTGTCTCGATAAAGTCGGGCACGCCGGCGGCCACGGCGCCGGGGGTATCTGTGGTGGGTATGATCATGTCCGCCAGCAGTTCGACCGAGGCGCGCTGGGATCCGGGAAACGCCGCCGCATCCGAGATCGTGCGCGGCCCACAGTCTGCGAGTAACGCCCGGGACACCGAGGCACTGGCGGCAGCGCCCAATAGCGCCACCGATAACTTAAGTAATTCGCGTCGTTGCATGTGCAACCCCTCCTGTGGGTGTCCTATTCGATGACGCCAGCCTGCCGTCCGCTTTCACCCACGGACAACATGCGGGTATCGTCACCGGGGCAACTCCAGTTTTCCGCGCTGTCAACGTCGCCCTTGCCACTATAGCGGGCCATCACCGGAAACTTGCACAACGGCATGGTTCGCCCGGCCGGCTTGCTGAAATCCAGCATACCGAACGCGTTGGCGGGATGAAGCGTGGCGACCAGAGCGTCGGGTGCCTCGCCGTTCTCCACCCAGTTTTCAATCGCGGACAGCGCATCGAAACTGTTAGGCCCGATACCCCCCATGCTGCAGTGAGGCGTACCCGGTAGTGCAAACAGTCGCACATTGTCCTGTAGTTTTTCATAGCCACCATACTGTTTCGCCAACCGTTTGTAATAGTTGACTGACATATAGGGTGTCAGCACCTGGTCGCTCATGTTGTGCCAGAGCAGGAACTTACGATCAAGTTCGAGCAGTCGCTTGAGGTTCTCGGGGAAGTGGCCTATCGCCATGCGCATTTCGCGCTTGACCGCGTCCACCTCCTTGGCGGGCACGATAATCCGATAGTCGGTCACAGCGCCCTCCCCGCCCGCGCCGAAGCTCACCAGGTCGCGGGTGTAAAACTCTGGATCATTCTTGTGCACGAACACCTTCAGCACCGCATCCGCGAGCGGCCAGTAGCCGTTAGTGCCGGCCGGATCGCCGCTGTCTGAACCCGGAAAGGGGTCTCTGGCAGCGAGGTCGGCAGGTCGCGGTGGCGTCACGAATGTGGCTGGCTGGATCTCACTGACGGAAAAACCCGGTTGTACCACGTTGCCCTTCTCATCGGTGACCGCCGTCAACGCAGTGCTGATCGTTTCGATCTGCGCCTCGCTGAAGCACTGCTCCATGACGGTGTCGCCATTGCATCGCGGCAGGTGTAGTTCGGGACGGAAATCGCAGGCAGCGGGGTTTTGGATCAACCCATCTTCCACCCCATCGAGTTTGTCGCAACGCGCCTTCACAATCGGGTCGATCAGACTGATCAAAGCAGCGGGCACTTGCGCACCGGCTGATCGTATCGAGGACAGGGGGATGCCAGCCATCTGGAATGCCCCGCCAGAGCCATCGTAGGCAGACCCGCCGATAATGCCGTCGAACTCTTCGGGAAAATAGGAAGCGGCGACATACGCGTCTCGTCCGCCGCCGGAACAGCCATTGAAATAGGCGTAGTCGATGTCTCGTGGGGCGTTCATGGCCTGCGAATAAAATGCCCTGGTGAACGCCTTACCCACCGTGGCCAGCACCTGAGTAGCGCGGTAGTAGAAGTCCTGCAGCGCCTCCTCGTCGACCTCCCCGGACGCGTTAATGGCCCAGGTACCTCCGGCAAACCCCTCGTGACCCTCGTCCGTCGCGAAGGACGCGTAGCCCTTGATAATCGGCTCAAATGGGTAACCCTGGTTTGTTATCGTCGCAAAAGGCATGGCGGGATCGCTTACGGCAAATTGACCGCAGTGCCCGGAACATCCCATTTGCAGGTATTTGCCATTCCAGTTCGCCGGAAATGTCGCCAGGAAATTGGCGGTCTTACCCGTCTTGGGATTCGTGACGAAACTGCCGGTCACCTGGCAGAAAGCCGGCACCTGCGCCTTGGCAGGCACAAAGGTGGCACCACCGGTAAATTTAGGGCCATTGGCAATCTCTTTGACTGTTACGGCGGGCGACAGCCTTGCCGCGATGGCGCTGACGGCCTCCGGCCGACACAGCGCGGCCAAATCAGGCGCTGCCAGTGCATCCCCGCTACCAGCTGCTGTGCTTCCAACTGAGCCAGCACTCTGGCGCACCTGGGCGTCAGCTTGCCCGTGCGAATAACCCACCCCGAGAAACAGCACCAGACCGAGTGAAACCGCTAGGAGGATCCGCCAGCGTGAGCCGATACCGGGGAAGTAAATTTGTTCTATATCAAGGGCCTGATGCATACGCTCAATACCTGAATTGCCATAATCGGACACAAGTGTACACTAGATATTTGCAATATCAATGCTTCCCGGCTCATCCGTGCAGGCATCTGTCTTTGTTCGGTGACATATGTTTTAACGTTACGGTACTATCGACACATTCTTGTTCCGATGACAATGGCAACGCAACTCTCAGGATAGCAACTCTATATGGACACTACGACAAAGAAAAAACGGATCAGGGACCCGGAGAAAACCCGCGAAAAGCTGTTGCAGGCGGCAGTAGACCTGGTCTCGGAAAAGGGACCAGACGCGCTGTCCCTGAAGGAAGTTGCCATCAGGGCGGACGTGAGCCGCAGCGTGACCTACCTGCATTTCGAGGATCGCGATCACCTGCTGACGGAGGCCAAGGCGTGGATCGCCACCCAGCTGAAAGAAGGCGTAATTTTATTCGATGAGGGGGCCCCGCTCTACGAGCGTATCTTTCACACAACCCGGGTGGTACTGGAGAACCCGGAATTGAGCAGGGCAATGATGATGGACGCCCTTACCCAGGGTGAGCTCGATCGTCGTCACCCGTTGTATAAAACAGTGAAGAAAAGGCTGTCGGTTCTGGTAAAACAAGGCAAGCTCGCACCGAAGGCCGATCTCGAGGTCAGGACCTATATCCACCTGGGCGTCATTGCCGCCACCCTGCTGTTCGAGAAACAGCATCGCGGTGAGAATACCGATGCTCTCGCCAAACGCTTTGCGAAAGAATGGAGCGAGATCCTTCAACACGGCATGTTTCTAAACTAGCGACGTCGCACCGGGGCAACGCGCCCCGCTACTGCTAGCTTTTGGTTTTTCCTGTCCCTTCCCAGCGATGGCCCGGAGGTGTTTCATCCAGTGACATGGGCCGCTGGTAGGAGATGTCCTGCTTGTCCCTCAGCCCTTTGAGGAACCCCATGTCGAGCACGTAGTCTGATTTGATGATGGATGCGTCTGCTTTCATAATGACCTCGACCGTACAGCGGCGCAGTGCAATCTTCCATTCGCCATTGCGACGTTCCAGGCGATCCAGGTAACGGCCTGCCAGAAGCCGGGCTGCCTCCCCATCTGGATTCAGGAACAGGCCTATAACATAGCTGTCTGCATGTGCTACATCGCCGTCGATCTCGCAACTGTGGGTAGTGATGTGGTGCATATTCTGCAGCGAGCCTTTCGTATGTACCTCGTTGGCCCACTCGCAGTATTCGGGCCCTGCAATGATATTGGCAAGTCCGTGCTCATCAATACCATCAGCGTGATAGGAACTCGATAGCATCTGTGAATCATGCCGGTCACAACCCCGGGCATTGCGCACAATGCAAGCCAGAATCTCCTGCCGATCATTGATATCCTGCATCTTTGCTTCAAGTGCTGCCAGCCGTTCTTCAGTGCTCATGGTTTATTTCTCCTGTTTAAAATGGCGTAACTTCGTCAAGCTGCTTAATTCAGCCAGGTCCATCAACACTCACCTGGTTGCGAGGCCGGCGCTGTCTTCAAGCAGTGGCAGGCGCAGCGCATTCTGGAAATACGCCACTGCCGTGAACTGCCCCACCAGCACGGTAAATTCCAGCAACTGCTCCTCACTCAACTGGCGAGCGAGGGCGCGCCAGGTGTCATCAGAAATCATCGCATCGTTGTGCAGCTCTTCGACCGCGCCCAGAATTGCCCGCTCGTGGTCACTCCACTCGGGCGCCGAGGAACCCACCGTAACCCGTTCAATGTCGTCACGGGTGAAACCCTCTTTCCTGGCCTTCTTCACATGCTCACTCCATTCAAATGGTGCCTGGCACAACCAGCCAGTGCGCAAAATCGCGAGCTCACGATCCCGGAACGAAAGCTGGGCATCCCGCTGCAATTGAATCGACAGTGCCGTAAT
This sequence comes from Halioglobus sp., assembly GCA_020443325.1. Taxonomy (GTDB): domain Bacteria; phylum Pseudomonadota; class Gammaproteobacteria; order Pseudomonadales; family Halieaceae; genus Marimicrobium. Next base: position 19,045 of record JAGRIK010000121.1, on the reverse strand, counting down.
CCTGTCCCACAGTTCGGGACAGCGCAGCATGTAGAAATAGATTTGCGGAATTTCCGCGCCCGCAGGTGGCGGAGAATCGTCGCCGGAAATATGCTTGCGCAGATTCATCCACCACGTCATCGCGAATTCACCAAACTTCTTCCTGTCGAGTGGTGTGATACGTGCTGGTTTCCCCAGTATTAATTTTTCGCGCGCCGCGATTTCACGGGTACGCGTCGAATGCAATGTGCTATCGCTTGAAGAGTCTGCCATGTGTCAAATTACTCCTTGTCAGTTGTGCTGTAGTGACTTCTCCAACGGAAAAAATCAGTCGGCACATACTTCGCTGTACGCAACCTGTGCCGAATGAAGCCGGACAAAAAAATCATCAGACGGGTTGTAACCCATCAAAGTGTGGTACCGTTTTGCCAAAACTGCCCAGCGGAAATCGTTCGCGAACAACAGTGAATCGCCGCCACAGGCGATTATTCATAACAATTTTTCGAGGCTTTGTATGTCCAAAACTGATGCCAAACCACTGGCGAGCACGACGATTTCCAGTCCCTATCCGTCCGCCGGTATCGGCTGGTATTCCACCATATTGCTGGCATTCCTGTACTGGTTGTCCATTCTCGATCGCACGATCATTTCCCTGCTCGTGGACCCCATCAAAACGGATCTCGGGATCACCGACGTACAATTTGGCATGTTGCACGGCCTGGCATTTGCTGTCGCATTTTCGCTTTTCGGGCTCGCGGCGGGGAGTCTGGCCGACAGGCTTAACCGTCGCCTTGTCATCTTTTTCAGCGTATCCGTATGGTCGCTTGCCACCGCCGCCTGTGGCCTGGCAAAAGACTTCGGTCACCTGTTGATAGCCAGAGTCGGCGTCGGCGTCGGTGAGGCCGGGCTCAACCCGTGCGCGACATCGATGATTACCGACCTGTTCCCGCCACAGCGACGCACCATGGCCATGGCTATCTATGCGATGGGTGCCTCGGTGGGAGCGGGCTGCGCCTATCTCTTTGGCGGTATGCTGGTGGATGCTGTACAGCAGGCACCAGCTGTCGTCCTCCCTGTGCTCGGGGAACTCAAGCCCTGGCAAACTGTGTTCCTGATCATCGGTATTCCCGGAGTATTGCTTTCCTTCCTGAGTTTCACCATGCCTGAACCAGCCCGGCGCGGGGTACAGCATGCGCAACAATCCACGCCCTGGTTCCGCAGCCTGCTGCAGAGCTACCCGGCCCTGTTGAGATTCATGCGCGCCCGCGGAAAATTCTTCTTCTTCCACTACCTCGGGTTCGGGCTGGCGTCCATCGGCTTTGTAGGTGGCGTGGCCTGGTACCCGGCCCACATGGCTCGCACGTTCGGCTGGACCAGCAGCGAGATCGGGCTCGGTCTCGGCGTGGCTATGATTTTCGGCGGCGTTCTGGGCAAACCGTTGTGTGGCTATTTCGTAGATAGCCTGTTCCGCCGCGGGTACATGGATGCGCATTTCCGCTGGTATGCGGGCTGCCTGATTGTTGCAACACCTATCGGCCTTGTTGCCGCAACCAGCGATATTCCCTGGGTCTTCCTGGGCGGATACGCCTTGTTCCAACTCCTGCTCGGCCCGGTGACGGCTGTCTATGTTGCCTCGCTGAACCTGGTGACACCCAATGAATTGCGCGGCGCGGGGGTTGCATTCTACTCTGCCACCGTCGGGCTGATCGCGCTCAGCGTGGGTCCGATCATGATCGCGGTACTGTCCGATTACGTGTACGGCGGCGACGCGATTGGCCTGGGTATCGCCACCATGTTTGCTATCTGCCTGCCGCTCGCGGCATTTTTCCTGCTGCGAGGTCGCAGCGCTATGTGCGACGCCGTCACCGCGGCCCAGGAGTGGGAACCTGACTAGAGACATAACCGGCGACCACTCGACCGACAATCAGCACCACCGGACTTTGGGCAACTGGCGTCAGCCGCCCGCTGTTCAGGGTAATTTATAAGCTGCAACGGTATCGCTCAACACAGGGCTGAACATGCTGTGCCCGCCCGCCGGGACCACGATGTACTGCTTACCTTTGTACTTGTAGCTGACCGGCACCGAATTGGCCGATGCCGGCAACTCCGATGACCACAGTACCTCGCCAGTGTTAAGATCGAATGCCCGGAACTGATGATCCAGCGTAAAACCAATGAACACCAGCCCGCCCGCAGTGATCAGCGGCGCGCCCACTCCCGGCGTTCCCAGTTCCCAGTTAATGGGCAGCGGCGCCATCTTCTCGATACTCCCCAGGGGCACCTCCCAGACTATTTCCTTTTTCACCAGGTCCACCGCTGTCAACTTTGCCCAGGGTGGCGCAGTGCAAGGCGCACCCAAAGGCGACAGAAACGGCCTGATCGTTGTGACGTAGGGCGCACCCGCATTATTGAATGTAAATCCTGCGGTCAAATCCATTGGCCCACGCGGATCGTAAGATGATTTTTCCCTGGGTGTATTGGTGACAATCATTGCGACCGTATTGAGCGGCACCACCATCACATGGCTGACAGGATCGTAGGCGCCGCCACCCCAATCTGCGCCACCGGAAGGCGACGGCAGATACACCGTGCCCTGCTCACTCGGCGGCGTGTAGATCGGGCCGTAGGACAAAGTTTCGGCCTCACGGCGGCACAGCCACTCGTCGATGAAGGTGAACCCCCATGCATCATCGGGAGAAAAACTGTGCGGAACCAATGCCGGCATGCCCACCGGGAAGGGCTGTGTCCGCGATAGTTTTTCACCGGGTACAGCGCCCTTCTGCGGCACTGCGCGCTCTTTAATCGGTACCAGTGGCTCACCCGTCTCCCGGTTGAAGATGAATACCATGCCCTGCTTGGTGTTCTGAACCAGTGCAGGAACCATCTCACCATTGTGTGGATAGTCAATCAATAATCCCGGCGTGGGCAGATCGTAATCCCAGACATCGTGATGCACCAACTGCTGGTACCACGCAACCTCGCCGGTCGCACCGCGCAGCGCGACCACCGAATCCGCATAAGCGTTGTCACCTGGCCGGTCGCCACCATAGAAATCGACGGACGGGCTGGAAGTGGGGAGATAAACTAAATCCAGAGCCTCATCAACCACCATGCCAGACCAGACATTGCCACCGCCGTTCACTGGAGCGGTCTGCCAGGTTTGCATCGCGGGATCGGCAGGGTCACGCGGTATCGGGTCAAACGCCCAGCGCGCCGCACCGGTTCTGGCGTCAAAAGCCAGCAAGCGGCCACTCGGCGCATCCACGCGCTGGTTGTCCATCACACTGGAGCCCACAACCACAACGTCGTTGACGACAGCGGGCCGTGACAATGCCGAGACCTCTCCAGGCAGGATCATCGGTTTACTTGCCTCCATCTGGATCTCCCCCTTGACACCAAACTCCTCGCAGGGTTTACCCGTTCTCGCATCGATCGCAACCAACCGGTAATCCGAGGTCCCCAGGAAAAGACGCGTAGCGCACTGTTGTGATGCAATCGCCTGTTTATCGGTCCAGGCGGTTACCCCGCGACACTTGTTCGAACCCCCGAGCGGGCTCTTCGGGTCATAAACCCACCGCTCCTTGCCGTTCCCGGGGTCAAGTGCGATCACTTTCCGGCTGACACTGCAGACGATAAGGTTATCCCCGATGAGTAGCGGCTGATCCTGAAAGGACGTCAGACCTGGCGTGCTGATAATGTCCCCGGTGTGGTACTCCCAGGCCACCTCCAGTTCGGACACGTTGTCCCGGTTGATGTCATCCAGCGGTGAATACTTGGTACCGAGTTGCCGCTCCTCCGCTACGGCAGATGAAACGCCTGATACAGCAGGGAAAACCAGACTGGTGGCGATCAGGCAGTAAAGCCCGTGCAGGGTGACAATGCGTTTTAAAGCGCTGGTACCTGGATGGTCTGTCAGGCGGAATCTTATGTTCATTGTTCTCTCTTCCTGGGGAGTGATCACTACAAAATGCGCGAACAGGGCATGCATCACGCGGGCTCAATCGCTTGTTTACTTCATGTGAGTTACCAGTACCCCTTGTCGATCGGCCGTCCGGTTCTGCGAGCAGGCGCTACAGCAGGGAAAGAAGCCTAAAAATACGGCGAAAGCAGTGGTAGCAATATACCGCTATTTTTAATAACTAAACAAGTGTGTCCACTATAAACTAATCGGGTATAACTCTATATCGGACACTAGTGTACATTTTAATGAATTGATATTATGCTCTCCAGAGACAGGTAAACCGGCCTGAAACCAAGGCGGGATTGTGCAACCCCGCCGCCACAGGTAAGGCCTCCAGACAGCCAACGCGGATGAGTCCATGGAAAGTAGAGTCGCAGTAGTAACCGGCGGGGCCCGGGGATTGGGGCGCGCGATCAGCCTGAAACTGGCAAAGGACGGCACTGCGGTATCGGTATGGGACCGCAATTTACAAGGCGCGGAGGAAACCGTCGCCATGATCCGCGAGTTGGAGGGCACCGCCACGGCGTTTGGTGGTGATGCATCGTCTGCTGATGATATCGCCGCCGCCGTACAACACACTCACACAACGTTGGGGACGATTACCATTCTGGTGAACAACGCCGCACTGTCACCGTTCTCCTCGTTTGAAGACATCACCGAGGAGATATGGGACCAGCTGATGGCACTCAACCTCAAGGGTCCATTCCTGTGCTGCAAAGCCATTATTCCAGATATGCTGGCCGCCGGTTGGGGCCGAATCATCAACATTGCGTCCTCTGCTGCGCAGACCGGTAGTTCTTTCGGCGCGCACTACGGTGCCTCCAAAGGAGGGGTACTCGGATTAACCAAGTGCCTGGCGATGGAATACGCGACGCGCGGTATCACGGTAAACGCTGTACCGCCGGGATTTGTCGACACTGAAGGGCTGCGTGAGTCGCCGGTTGACGTAGCCGGTTTCGCGCAGATGACCCCCATGAAGCGCCCCGGCAGGCCGGAGAATATCGCGGCGGCGGTCGCCTTTCTGGCATCCGAGGATGCAGATTACATTACCGGACACACACTTGGGGTGAACGGTGGACGCTACTGCAACTGAGGGATACGTGGATGCATTTGAACATCACGCAAGCAGTTGTTTTTCCGGACATTGCAAATAGATCAAATTGCCGCCACTGATGACAGCAAATACGAGGTACCCATGAGCTCTGAAGTACAAGGTGTCGCCTCGGCCAATGCCCCGAGGCCAGGGGAAACGGCATCAGCCTGGCCAGAAAACTGGCAAACCCTGAGCCACGGTATACGTGTGGGTCGATACATCGATCCAGACTTTCTACGGCTGGAATATCAGCACCTCTGGAGTAAAGTGTGGCAAGTGGCCGCACGTGTTGATGAAATCCCGCAATCGAACGACTACACCACCTACGAAATTGGTGACCAGTCAGTGTTTCTCGTGCGGGTTGACGAGGATAGCGTGCGCGCCTACGCGAACGCCTGTCCGCATCGAGGCACCGCGCTCACACAGGGTGCCGGTACATTTGAGCACGGCAATATCATCTGCCCGTTTCACGGTTGGCGTTGGGACACCGGGGGAAATAACAAATACGTACTCGCGCGCGAGGAATTCCGCGAAGGCAAGCTGTGCAATGCCGACGTCGCGCTCAAAGCGCTTGGTTGTGTGGTGTTTGCTGGTTTTGTCTTTATCAACTTCGACCCGAAATGCAGGCCGTTTGATGAATTTATCGCGCCGATAAAGCCGCTTCTGGAAGACCTGAACGTCAGCGAAATGCGCCATTACTGGTGGAAGTCCATCCCCATTCCGGCCAACTGGAAAGTCGCCCAGGAGGCCTTCTTCGAAACCTATCACGTGCCGGCGACGCACCCCCAACTGGAGACAACTGCCGCCGCCTTCATTTTTGGCAGGGACATCGAGGAAGAATTCACGGCTTACAATCATCACAATGTTGACTACGAAACCTTTGCCAACGGACACGGCCGATTCTTTGCCGGTGCCAATACCCCGATGCAGGGAAAAGTTCAAACGGCCTCGCAACAGGATCCGGTGGACGCCATGGCAGACCGGCTGCAGCTGTTGGTGGACGGCATGGATGCACAGGTATTACAGGACGACGTTGATCTGCTGAGGACACTGCGCGGTAAACCGATTCCCGAAGGATCGAGCCTGGGTGCGGAATACATCAGGGTACTCTACGAGGACGCGGCTGCGCGGCAGCGCCCCATGCCAAAGCCGACGCCGGAAATACTGGGCATGTGGGGCGGTGAAATTTTCATTTTTCCCAATGTTATGATCCTGCCACAAGCGGGCAACGCTATGATTTACCGGGTGCGACCGGCAGGCAACGACCCGGACCGCTGCAGGTTTGAAATTTACTCCACGCGCTCACTGCCCGCTGACACCACGCCGGAGCGGGCACAACTTACACCAGTCAGCGACATCAATGATCCTGCACAGGTACTACCGATTCCCAGGCAGGACCTCGGCAACCTGAAACGCATCCAGATCGGCTTGCACTCGAACTCAATGCGCCAGACCTGGCTGGCCAGTCACCACGAAAAACTCATCCTGGGCATGCACCAGGAACTCGATCGGTACCTCCAGCCGTGAAAACAGCGACTGCACACAAAACGGGAGCACTTTATGACTATTGGCAATGTACTTGACCCGACCGCACTGAGAACCGATGACATCACCTCCCCCGGGCCCGATGCCGGCCACCTTGCCGGCAAAACCGTCGGCATACGCCTGGATGAAATCTGGCGATCCTGGGACTGGGTAGCGGAATCGTGGGCGGAAACGTTTCGTGACTGCGGCGCTGTCGTGAAGTTCTGGCGCTCTTCGCAGGGCCGCACCGGTAGCGAAGGGGAGCGGGTGGCGAAATCGCTTGAGGAATTCCTGAACTCCATCGATATCGCCGTAGTCGGTCTTGCCAATTGTGGCTCCTGTACCGGCTGGACTATTCACGACGCACTGGCAGCCGCGGCTAAAGGGCTGCCCACTACAGCGGTCTGCACGGAAAACTTCCTGGAACTGGGCCGGAACCTGGCCCAGCGCGGTGGCCGTTCGGGCCTGCGTATCCATGTGCTGCCGTATCCGCTGAATGAGAAGCTGCGCGAAGAAGTAGACGCGGTGGCGCACGATCACCTTGCAGGAATGCTTGGCACAATGGGGGCTGACCTGAATACCGTGCGGGAGGCTGCGCAATGAAAACGACAGAGACAGTTACAGCCTCCCCCCGACCGCAGCAGGCGGTCAATCTCCGCGATTGCGGCCCCGAGGGCTGCGATCTCGACTGGCTGTCGAGCGAACGCCACCCGGCCGAAATCGATGATGTCATGCAATTTACAGACTTTTCGTTGCAACAGGGTTGGGGGGATGGCCTCCCCGTCATTCCGCCCACGGAAGGACGCGTGCGCGCCTACCTTGCTGACAACAACCGCTACCCGGACGAGGTGATCTGCGCGCTGCCACCGACAAACGCCCCGTGTACCGTTGAGAAAATTGCCATCAACGCCGTCATGGCAGGCGCGCCGCCCGGGTCACTGCCCCTGATTATTGCCGCGCTGGAAGCAATGGCTGCGACGGATTTTGAGCTGTTTGGACAGAACGCCACAACAGCACCTGTGGTGCCGTTAACCCTGGTCAACGGGCCTGTCCGCAACCGGCTGGATATTCCCTATCGACACGGCTGCCTCGGCGGTGTGGCGACCATAGCACTGGCGATCGGCCGGGCCATTCGCCTGATCATCAGGAATGTCGCCGGGCAAGTGATCAACGTGACGTCACAAAGCACGTTCGGCACACCGGGCCGCGTGGCGGGAATCCTGTTCGGCGAATGGGAGGAGCGCTCACCGTGGGCACCACTGGCCGAACGCCGTGGCATTGAGGGTGATGCGGTGACGGTATTTGGCACCATGGGCACCATGAATGTTCTCGATACCACGTCACAAACCGGTCCCGAGTTTCTGGAGATGATCGGCAAGTCACTGGGTTATCCCGGCGCCAACGGATTCAGCCCCTCTATGCCCTATGCCGAGATAATGGTCGCCGTGAATCCTGTATGGGCCGACATTCTTCACCGGGATTTACCGGCGCTCCAGGACATCCAGGAATTGCTCTGGAAATACTCAAGCCTGGATGCCGACTACCTGACGTCCAAGCATCGCGAGCAATTGGAAAATCTGGGACGCGTTATCGCAGGCAGAGTGTATCTGGCTACCGAACCCAAGGATGTATTCGTCGTTTGCTGTGGCGGGACCGGCGGGCTGCATGCGACCGGTTTCCACTCGTTCGGCACATGCCTGGCCCAGACAAGAGCGTTAGTCCCCTTCCCGCAGTCCAATTGACGAATCCTCTCCCGAGAATACGATCATGCGCACAGTAAACTTTGAACCCATTACCCCCAGACTGGGCGCGGTCCCGTCAGTAACGGCAGCAGAGATTCTTGAGGACGGTGTCCCAGCGCAACTTCTGGCCGGGCTCAACCGGCACAGTGTTCTCGTCTTCCCCCGGATTGGCCTCAGCGATGACATGCTGGTGGCGCTGACCGGCCAACTGGGCGAAATGGTAGCCGCCCGCACCACCGCCGATGGATCGGGGCCCAGCGCGCTGGGTATCTATCGGATTGCGCTTGATAAGGACAACCAGAGTCAGCGGGAATATGTGGAGGGCAATAATTACTGGCACATGGACGGTACGTCCTACCAGGTACCCGGCAAAGCCACACTGCTGAAATGCGAACAACCCGCCAGCAGCGGTGGCGACACGGGATTTGCCAATCTGTTTGCCGCCTACGAGGCCCTGCCCGCGGAGAAAAAGCAGGCGTTGGAAAACCTGCAGGTCGTGCATTGCCTGGAACCTGTCGGCAGGTTGCTGAACCCCACACCCACAGCCGACGATCTGGCGCGTTGGCACAGCGTGTTTCCGCCCACGCGACACCCGTTAGTCTGGAAACAACAGGATGGTCGCTGCTCATTGCTCATTGGGTCAACCGCCTCCGACATCGTGGGCTATTCCACCGAGGACGGCGCCGCCCTTCTAAAAGAGTTACTCGATTGGTGTACGCGGGATGAATTCACCTATCGCCACCACTGGCACAAGGGCGACCTGGTGATCTGGAACAATCCGGGGCTACTGCACAGGTCCCACCCCTACAACGAAGCATCGGGAAGAGTGATGCACAGGACAACATTGAAAGGCAATGAGGCTATTGCATAACGCCCTGCGTTTCCCGGCACATTTCAAATATGCCACTTCACTGTCTCTAATATTTCCAAATTGAAATTTCGCAGAAGCATCTGCAGGGTATAAATACCTGCAGAAATTCAACGGCTGCGCGTAATGCGCAGATTTTGTTTATATTCTCGCCAGATTGACAATGCTTATGCCGCACTTTTTATACCGTTCCACTCGCTGCCCAGACGTTTCGAGGCTGGGTCATCTAACGGCCAGCACCTGGAGGCTACTAGGCCTGGCGGTGCTGGCGAGCCAGATCGTTGCCTGCGCATCGCCATCACAAATGCCGGGTGAAGTCGTTTCAGGCGCTCAGGAAGAAGTTGTGCCCGCTGCCTGGCAAGGCGCACCGTCGACTGAGGTCAATGAAATCGGGCTGGTAAACTGGTGGGCTCTCTTTGGCGACGCCACGCTGACGCAACTTACCGAAGAAGCGCTGGCATCCAATAACAGTATCGCCGCTGCCCAGGGTCGATTGCGTTCCGCGCGCGCAGCGCTGGATGTCGCCGAGGGGGCCCGGTTACCGACTCTTGGCGCGCGCGGTAGTGCCGCCCACCAGGAGATTGTGGACGGGCTCTCGCGTGATGAATCTATCGACGGGCTATACCGCGACGGCGAAACCTTCAATGTTGGAATCGATGCGTCGTGGGAGGCTGACCTTTTTGGCAAACTCAGGGGAAGCGCCGAGGCTGCCAGCGCCAGCGCCCAGGGCAGTGTGGCCAGCCTGTACGACGTGCAGCGGGTCATCACGGCCGACGTTGCACTGAATTATGTCAACCTGCGTGACGCGCAGGCGAGACTGGAACTGGCTGAGTCCAATCTGGGCATTCAACAGGAAAATTTACATATCGCCCAGTGGCGAAACCAGGCAGGTCTGGGGAGTGCGCTGGATGTGGAACAGCAAAAAACTGCAGTGGCACAGACCACGGCGGCGCTTCCCACTCTCAGGCTGACGATCGCTACCGCGATCCAACAGATTGACCTGCTCATCGGCAAGCCGCCTGGCAGCAGTACCGGCCTGCTATCACCCAATGGATCCCTGCCACAACCACCCCGGATAATTGAGATAGGCCTTCCTGCGGATCTACTACAACGTCGACCTGATGTTTTGTCAGCCCAGAGGAACCTCGAAGCAGAGGTGATCCGGATTGGGGTGGCGCAGGCTGACCTGTATCCCGCACTGCGTCTCAGCGGCTCTATCGACACCACCAGCGACTCCGTTGGAGATCTTTTCGATGCCTCACTGGGCAATATCATTGCAGGTGTCACGGCACCTATTTTTCAGGGCGGTCAGATCCGTGGCCGTATTGAGCAACAAAAAGGCAACGCAGAGACTGCACTGGCCAACTACCGCAGCGCCATACTCTCGGCCCTGCTGGACGTCGAGAACGCACTACAGTCGGCAAAAGCCGCGAGTGAGCGCGAGGCGGCGCTCAAGGAGGCAGAGGCATCCGCGCTGACCAGTCTGGAAATTGCGGAAATTCGCTACCGAGTCGGCGCGGTCGACTTCCAGACCCTGCTCGACACGCAACGCAGCGTGATTACCGTTCAGGATAGCAGGGCATCAGCGAGCGCAGCGCGGTCCACGGCTGCGATCCAGCTTTTTAAAGCGCTTGGCGGTGGCTGGAACGCCAGTGCGAGCCTATGACCAGGGAACATACAATGACGAATGTAGAAACCACTATAACCACTGAGAGTGTCGACGAGTTTCTTGGCATGCCTGGCTCGGGGCAGCAGTCGAAACTCAAGCGATGGGCCCTGGCGACTGCGCTAGCCGCCCTGCTCTTGTTGATCCTGAGCCTGGTGCTGGATGGTAATGCAACAGCGCCTGAATATGCCACGGTTGAGTTGAAGCGCGGCGATATGACCGTGCATGTGACTGCCACCGGCAATCTGGAGCCGACCAATGAAGTCTCCGTCGGTTCGGAACTCTCCGGAATCCTCGACGAGGTCTTTGTCGACATCAATGACAAAGTGGTAAAGGATCAGCCGCTCGCGCAGATCGATCCGGAAAAGCTCAACGATGCCATTTTACGCAGCGCAGCCGCGCTGGAACAGGCAAGAGCAAGTGTCCTCCAGGCGGACGCTACCGTCGAACAAACCCGTGCGTCGTTGGCGCGCTTTGAAGAAGTCCACCGCCTGTCGTCAGGCAAGGTGCCGTCGCTTGCTGAGCTGGACACCGCGCGGGCCGAATCCAAGCGAGCCGTCGCCAACCTTGCCGCAGCGAGGGCATCTGTCAGTTCGGCGGAAGCACAACTGTCCACAGACCGCACTAACCTCGCCAAGGCGACAGTGCGGTCACCGGTTGACGGCGTGATTCTCTCGCGTCAGGTAGAGCCGGGGCAGACTGTGGCGGCTTCATTCAACACACCGACCCTGTTTGTCATTGCCGAGGATCTGGCTGCCATGAAACTGGAAGTAAAGGTGGACGAGGCTGATGTCGGGCAGGTCGCCGTGGGACAGCCAACCTCCTTTACGGTGGATGCGTATCCGGGCAAAACCTTTGAAGCCGTAATCACGCGCGTCAATGTCGGCTCCAACACGGAGGGAGCAGCGACTGCTGCGACATCGACGTCCAATGTCATCTCCTACGGCGCCATCCTCAGTGTCGAGAACAAGAACCTCGCCCTGCGCCCGGGTATGACCGCAACGGCCAGTATCCTGACGAGCCAGGAGCAGGACGTGTTCATCGTACCCAACGCCGCACTGCGCTTCCAGCCAGCGACGGAGAGTGAGACAAGTGGTGGTATCTCAATTTTCGGGAGCGGTCGGGATTCCGCTGCACAGGAGGTGACCATAGGCCGCGGCGCGCGGCAGAACCTTACTGTCCTTGGCGCAGACGGCGCGCTCTCGGAAGTTCCGGTTGTTGTCGGCAGCACCGATGGCGCCTGGACGATTGTCACTGGGGACTCACTGCTGCCTGGCATGCAGATTGTTACCGGTGCGATGGCGCCTGTGCAATGACGTCGTTAATCAAAGTACGCGGTTTGACCAAGGTTTTCGGGGCCGGACCGAATCAGTTTAAAGCGCTACGCGGCGTCGATTTTGACGTGGATTCGGGCGACTTTATCGCGGTGATGGGCGCCTCCGGCTCTGGCAAATCCACTATGATGAATATTCTCGGGTGTCTCGACGTACCCACCACAGGTGGCTACCGTTTCATGGGCCACGCCGTAGAACGATTCACACAGGACCAACGCGCGCTGTTACGACGGCGCTATATCGGTTTTGTTTTCCAGGGCTTCAACCTGCTGGCGCGCACCAGTGCACTGGAAAATGTCGAGCTGCCGCTGCTCTATCGCGGGGAATCCCGGGCAGCGAGGCACAGGGGCGGCATGGCGGCACTGGAGCGTGTGGGACTCGCCGCCTGGGCAGACCATACCCCGGCTGAATTGTCGGGCGGCCAGCAACAACGTGTCGCCATCGCACGCGCGCTGGTCACCGAGCCGCAGGTCTTGCTCGCCGATGAACCCACCGGTAACCTCGACAGCGAACGCAGCGTCGAGATCATGGAACTGTTGACCAACCTTAACCAGGAGGGCGGCCTTAGTATCGTTATGGTGACCCACGAGCCGGACATGGCGGCCTATGCGCGCACTATTGTCCGCTTCAAGGACGGGGTAGTGCTGGCAGTGGAACGCCGGGAGGAGTGCATCGATGTTCGGCACTAGTCTGCTACTCGCGCTGAAGGAAATTCGACGACATAAGATGCGATCGTTCCTCACAACCCTGGGCATCATCATCGGCGTAGCGTCCGTGGTCACGATGGTATCACTGGGTAATGGCGCGACCCAATCTGTGCAGGACCAGGTCTCGAGTCTCGGCACCAACATGTTGACGATCCGCCCGGGCCAGGGTTTCGGCCGCGGCGGCGGCTCGCGTCCAACCCTTTTCGACCTGGATGACGTCGAGGCCATCCGCACACAAATTGCCGGCATACGTGTTGTTGCACCACAAACATCGACACAGAGCACCGCCATCTTCGAGGCACAGAACTGGTCGACGACTGTCGCCGGCACTACCAACGAGTATTTCCAGGCATCCAATCTGGAACTGGCTGATGGCCGACTGTTCAGTGACGCGGAACTCGCTGCGGGCAAGTCTGTCTGCATCATCGGGGAAACCGTGCGCGCCAATCTTTTTCGCAATACAGATGCGATCGGCAAGAGCTTGCGGTTGCGTGACATCAGTTGCAGAATAATCGGGATTCTGGCGAAACGAGGCCAGGGCGGCTTCGGGCAAAATGCGGATGATCAGGTCGTGATGCCGCTTAAGACCGCCATGCGACGACTGAACGGTAACCAGGATGTGCAAACCATCCAGGTCGCAGTGGAGCAGCAATTCGACAGCGGAGCGATAGACGATGAAATCAGCTCGCTACTGCGGGAACGCCGCCATCTGCGCCCCGGGATGGAGGATGACTTCAGTATTTTCGACTCAAAACAGCTCTCGGATACGCTGTCGGGCACCACTGAGACCCTTACCATGTTTCTCGGTGCCGTGGCGGCAGTCAGCCTCGTCGTCGGTGGGATTGGCATCATGAACATCATGCTGGTCTCGGTGACCGAGCGCACGCGTGAGATTGGCATACGGCTCGCCATTGGCGCTGTCAGGCGCGAAGTGCTGATGCAGTTCCTGATCGAGGCGATCACCCTGTCCTCCATCGGCGGGTTCATCGGGCTGGTGGTCTCGTTTGCCGCCACCACAGTCATATCTTTCGGCGTGGGGCTGCCTTTCATGTTCGACTTTGGCATAGCGGCCCTGGCCTTCTTTTTCTCCGCGTTGATAGGGATACTGTTTGGCTATTTTCCTGCGAAGCGCGCCGCTTCCCTCAACCCGATAGAGGCACTGAGACACGAATGACAACACCCAGGGTCATGGTTGTCGACGACGATGCGGACCTGCGCGAACTCATCTGCGAATATCTAACAGCCAATGGCTATGAGGTATGCGGTGCTGCGAACAGTCGTGAAATGGATGTGCATCTTGCACAAGGAGAGTTTGACTGCATTGTCCTGGACCTGATGATGCCGGAAGAGGACGGCCTGGCGATCCTGCGCCGTATGCACCGCCCGAATCGCCCCGCCATCATTATGCTTTCTGCCCTGGGCAGTGATACCGACCGCATCGTCGGACTCGAGCTGGGCGCCGACGATTATCTTCCAAAACCCTGCAATCCACGCGAACTGCTGGCGCGGGTTCGCGCGGTGCTGCGTCGGAACGAATCCGTTACCGGTGGACCTGTCCGTAACTTCGGCAATTGGACGCTGGACCAGGTGCACAGGACGCTGACCCGCCTCGGTGAAACCACCTCACTGACGGACGCCGAATTCCGTGTGCTGACGGCCTTCCTCGATCACCCGCAACAATTGTTAACCCGCGATCAGCTGATTGACCTGACCAAGGGCTTCGATGCTCCGGTATATGATCGATCGGTCGATGTCACCGTCAGTCGCCTGCGCAAGAAACTGGGCCCGGATGCACCGATCCGCACCGCGCGCAATGAGGGTTATACATTCACCCTGCCGATCACTTCATGACAAGCCGTGAATCCACACTCTTTCGGCAGACGTTACTGGTTTTGATTGGCGCACTGATTCTGTCACACCTTGTCAGCTTCTTCGTTTTTGTGTTACTGCCCTCGCACGACGCGAGGGGCACCACGTTGTCTGGTATAGCAGCTCAACTCGCCGATCCCGGCTGCACTACTTTGGTCCCCGAACTGGTCTCTTCGCGCAGACTGGGTTTAACCCGTGCCGGAGAAGCACCAGCAATACCTGTGGGCATGCGCACCGATGCGCTATTACAGGCGCAGTTGGCACAGGTCCTGGGTGTACCGGATTCCTCGATACGGCTCGCCTGGAAAGAAGACACTGAAATCCGCCTCAACCGCCCCGCCGAGGTCACCGTGGACGGCCGCACGGGACGGCTTGAGGAGGCGGTGTTCCTCAGCGAATTTTTATTCGCGCGCAAGTGGCAGGACGACTGGTGTGTCGGAGAAGTGTTGCCGACATTCTGGGCTCGTAGCTGGAAATTCCGCGTACCCTTCAGCCTCGTTCTGCTGAGTCTGGCCGCACTACTACCCTTTGCCTGGCTGTTCGCGCGAAAACTCTCCCGGCCCATGCACGATTTCGCCACCGCCGCTGATGCCATTGGCCGCAATGAACAGGCGCCGCTACTGGAGGAGCAGGGCCCGAGGGAAATGCGTATCGCAGCTAAAGCGCTGAATGCCATGCAGGTACGAATTCAGGAACAATTGCGCGAGCGGGAAGCCATGATTGCAGCCATTGCCCATGACCTGCGCACACCGCTTTCCCGGATTGCCTTTCGCGTGGAGGCCGCCTCCCCCACCGTTAGCGAAAGCGTGCAACGTGACATCGAGCAGATGAATGCAATGATCACCGCCACACTTGAATTCTCCCGGGAAGGCAGGCATGTGCGGGGCGACCAACTCATTGACCTGTGTTCGCTGCTGCGGGAAATGGTGCAGGATGAACAGGCCGTGCACCACGACGTGCAGCTCACCTGCGACACGGATTTAATCCGCATTGAAGGCGATGAACTGCAGCTCAAAAGGCTGTTTCAAAACCTGATCGACAATGCCCTCAACTTTGGCAGCAGGGCCGAAATCCGCCTGCGCCATGAGGATGGCAGGGCTTTGGTAACAGTGGCTGATAGCGGACCGGGCATAAAGCCGGACGAGATCGAAGCGATGTTCCGCCCGTTCCAACGCGGGGAGCCCTCACGCAACCGGCAAACCGGGGGTGTGGGCCTGGGATTATCCATTACCCGCGCTATTGCGCAGCGCCACGGCGGGGAAATCCAGGTATCGAATCGCCCGGAGGGTGGCCTATTGGTGACAGTGTCGATACCCATCGCTACCCCTTGATCGGCTAGCGCGGATCACGCCCAACGAATTCTTCGATTTTGATTATGTTTACACTGCTATTTGCGTGCGTGTGATAAATTATGTTGATTTATTACTAGACACGCGCGTACACTAATGACCGAAAATTATTATAATTTGTGTCCTGAGGCTAGATAGCATGTCAAACAATAATCCCATAGTCATACGAAAGTCCCTTTTGTTTATAGCCTGCCTGGTGCTACCGACGTTAGTGGCAACACGTTCTTCTGCACAGGAGAGCACACCGGCGTCGGTGCAAGAAAAGAACGAAACCATGCTTGAGGAGATTATTGTCACCGGCACGCTGCTGCGCGGGCTCGACCGGCCTGTTGGCACAGAAGTGATCAGCATGGACGCCCAACAGATACAGGCAACCGGCGCCATGTCAACAACACAGTTGCTGCAGTCCATCCCGCAAAATCAGTCATTCAATAACCTGCAGTATTCAACGTCCGCAGCCAACGTTATTACCACCAATCGCCCCAACCTGCGCGACCTGCCCCAAACCACCGGCGCATCATCGACTCTGGTCCTGTTGAATGGGCACCGTGTTGTGGGAATGGGGGTTACCTCGACCAGCCCTGACGTAGACATCGTGCCACCCGCCGTGCTCCAGCGCGTTGAGATCGTACCGGATGGCGGCTCGGCCATCTACGGCTCAGACGCCGTTGCGGGTGTGATCAACTTCATCACCCGCAAGGACTTCGAGGGCGTGGAAGTTGATGCAAAGTACGGCAATGGGGACCACTACAATGCCACCGACGCCAGCGTGACGGGTGGATTTAACTGGGATACCGGGTCTGCGTATATTGGCTACAACTACGCGGGGCACGACGCACTCTCGGGCGGAAATCTCGACTGGGTTAGAATGTATCCCAACTTCAGGCAGGATGTTCCGGCACTGCAACAGCCGGTAATCGGCACGCAATGTACGCCGGGCAATGTCCGCGTAAACGGGCAATCCTACGCACTGCCGTATACGACAGGAAACGCAGTCCCTGGCACGGTAAACCAGTGTGACCCCTCAGACGGAACCGATGTCTACCCGAAGGAAAACCGGGACTCCGTCATGCTCGGCTTCGCGCAGGAACTGGGTGACAAAGTCAGTCTTGAAGCGCGCGCCTTTTACATGAATCGCAACACCAAATCCAAACAGGATGGATTCCCCGCAACGGTAACTGTCACCCCGGGCGGAAGCCCGTATCGAGACCAATACCTGGCCACTGGTGATCCCTCTGAAATCCAGGCCGTGGACCTCGTGGTTCCCGGCACACTGGAGCAGGAAATCAAGCTGGACACCTACGGCATTTATCCGACCCTGACTGTTCAGCTGCCCGCTGGCTGGCAGTTGCGCGCGCTGGCCGGGTACGGGGAAAGTACCACGGAAAACCATTACCCCGCGCCCGACAGCAATAGCCTGAGCAGCGCCGTACGGGCCGGGTTGATCAATCCTTATGACGTTGCCACCAGCAATCCTGCGGCGATGGCTGCAGTGAAAAACTTCGAGATATACGGTAAAACCGATCAATCGTTGTTTGAGGGAAGCCTCATCGCGGATGGCGAACTTTTTTCCCTGCCAGGTGGTGCCGTCAAACTGGCCGTCGGCGGTCAATACCAGGACCAGGGTTACGATGTACAGGCAGGCAATATCGTGACCGGGACGGAGGACTCGGGTTCTGCCGGGGTAATCATTGACGGCTCTCAGGTGGTCGCCCCTACCGATCCGCTGCAAACCGTGCACCTGAACCGCGACGTCAAATCCGCGTTCGGAGAAGTGGTGGTACCGGTATTCAGTGACAGTAATGCAGTAACCGCTTTTCAGGAACTGTCACTGTCGGCCTCTGTGCGCTACGACGACTACAGCGACTTCGGCAGCGTATCCAACCCCAAGTACGGCATCACTTGGCGCCCCATCACATGGGTAGCACTGCGGGGCGCCTGGGGTGATTCATTCGTGGCTCCAAGCCTTGCAGACGATTCCGCGACCACCGTGGACAGCGCCACGTTTGCTGCAGCGCCGTTTCTGTTCCCGCCACAAGAGCTCATCGATAACGGCAGTTATCCGCCGGTCCAGGCGGGCCAGGTAGCCATACTTCTGCAGGGAACTGCGCCGGACATCGCACCGCAAACGGCGGAAACGAAGTCTTTCGGCATTGACATCGAACCGCCCTTCATTCCGGGTCTGCAGATGAGCTTGACCTGGTGGGATATCCATTATTCAGGGTTGATCAGTCTGCCAAGCTTTTTTTCGCCGATACCCTCTTTTGTCACCTTCGCCTCCTTCAAGACTGTCAACCCGACACAGGGACAGATCGATGAAGCGCTCGCCGGAGTGGATGATGTGGTCAGCACCTGCGATCCCCAACCCGATTGCGTATACGTGATCACCGATGGACGGAAAAACAACACGGGCGATTTCAAAACCGACGGATTGGATCTTGGCACTTACTACGTACATGAAACCAGTTTCGGGTCTATTGATTTCAGTCTCAACTCAACCTATGTACTGAACCGCGAACAAAACGCTGCAGCGGGTGCTGAGTTTACGAACGTACTCCAGACTGACTACAGCCGCTTCAAGTCCAGCGCCAGCATCGGAACGAATATCGGCCAGCTGCGCGCCGAGGCAACGTGGTATCACACACAGGGTTACGACCTGGGAGCTCCGACAGGTGTTCCACCACAGGACGATATCAGTTCATATGACACGGTGAATCTGTTCTTCCGCTACGATCTGCAAGGCCAGGGCCTGCTCTCGGATCTCGAACTGCTGCTGAACATCAACAATGTCTTTGACGAAGACCCACCGGAGTACCGTATTACCAACACCCTCAGCCCGAGTAATAGTGGATACGCCAACGGCCGCACCATCGGCCGGCTCTTCGAGTTCGGTATTCGAAAACGATTCAACTGAGTGGCCTGAACGAACGAGATACTAAAACTTAAGACATCT
>JAGRIK010000014.1 GCA_020443325.1 Halioglobus sp. | reverse complement strand
TATGGCGCTTGGCTCCGGGCCCGACCCAGGGACACGTGAGCTCCTGCCGCTGCGCGCGCGTAAATTCCATCGTTGGGCGCAGTGTGCGCGCCGAGTCCAGCGCGATATCGAAGCGCGAGGCATCCTGCGGCGGCTGCTCCCCACGATCCAGGGTGGCCTGCAGTCCCTCAACCAGCTGGCTCATCACGGGGGTAAACCGCTCCGGATCCTTCACCACGCGCTCGATATCGGCGTAGCAATTCAATACATAGACGTCGCTCGCACCCTCAGGGCCCTCTCCCGGTAAAACCAGTACGGGCGCCTCTTTGTGCAGTATCTGGTACGCCTCGTACCAGTGCTCCTGTGCACCGGGGCCGAACAGGTCGACATCGGCCAACTCGTGCGGGCAGGCCATGGGACTGAGTCGATGGTTAGGGTGCCTGTCGCTCATAGACTCTTCCTCCTAAATCCATATCACCGGCGACAGAACACGGCAACATTAAGCAACCGCGGCCGCCGCTGCAATCACCGGGGCATCTGCTGCCCGATCTCCCCGGCGCGGCGCTCGGACTTTTCCCACACCCTGATGTAACCTTCAGCCGACCGGAACAGGGGTTCCAACTCTTCATCCGTCACGCCATCGCGGCGCACGTCTTCAATGAGTTCGGCGACAAGGCCCAGGTGCACCATGCCCTCGGTATTGAAGTCCAGCGTACGATTGCCGACAACCGGTTGCTCCAGCGTGATGTCGCCAGCGTAAGACTTGAACGGATAGGTTATACCCTCGTCTGTTTGCGGGCTGGAACAGCGGGCATTCTCACCAAACCGTGGGCCCGGTGAACCGGCAAACCCGTTGAGATCAAAACCAAAGCCCTCGGCCGGGTACGCTCCCAGATCGCGCATTAACTGGATACGACTCTGGAAACCATCATCCATTGTCGCGGCTGTGCTGGCAGAACGGCAGCGGCCGAAATTGAATTTCGACATACCACCCAAGCTGTACAACCTGCCGTTATTGTTACGGCCGTGCGTGCCCATTGCGGGATAATCATTGGCTTCGAGAATTTCATAGGCGCGCTGGTAGCTCTTTCTCGGCATGTGATCGACTTCGATGATCATGCCGCGTTTCATCATCTCGGCCATCAGGAACTCACCCAGGTCAGTAAGCCCGTGGTTCTGGCAGTACTCGCCCTCCAGCGTGCCGCTGGAAAGCGCCCCGACGAAGGGCAACAGGGTGCCGACAACATTTTCCTCAAAGCCGCTCATATCGAAAGGGGGCAGCGAGTCGTACACAGCCCGGGGCTGGTTGAGGCCCGCGAACGCCACACCACCGGTATCGAAACCACCGGGGAAGGTGAGCAGCTCGGCAGGGCATTCGATGTAGTTGTTGTAATGCCCGGTGTGGCCGAAATTGCCGATATCGATGATGCCGCGATGACCATCCCCGGCAGAAAAGCCGTTATCGTATTTGTGAACCGGAAACAACACCCGCACACCTTTCTCGTAGTACTCGTCCAGCTTGGACACCACGTCTTCCTCTGTGCACTTGCTGAATTCCCCGAACGGAACCAGGTAACAATCGAACAGGACAGATGTCTCAATGCCCAGCACGACCGCGAGATTGCCCGCTACAATTTCTTCCCGCGCTTCCTCCGGGCTGTACACGATGCGGAACCAGCCCTTCCCGGGGCCACCCGACAACGCGTCGATGTAGCGTTCCATCGCAAAGGTGGCGTCCAGAATCGCATCGACATTGATCATATCGTTACAGTCATGACGCTTCGCCTGGGTACCCACGCCAACCGCCAATTTGCACAGGAACTCGTTGGTGGTTGCATGCTGCACCAGCAGGCGCAATCCGGACAAATACGCGCGCTCAAGCCACTTGTAATACTGCACCTGGTGGGTGGAGCTGGAGGGCGCATTCGGCCAGTCAGTAAATATCGGGTAGCCCTCTGTGTTGTGGTTCTTTTCCGCCAGCTGGCCGGAGATAAGTGCGGGCAGGATCGCCGTGATATCCCCACCGGCAAAGCCCGCTCCCATCAGGTCCTTGCGACCGTCGACGCCGTGGGACAGATCACAATCGTGCAGAGCGTGCTCTACACCCAGCGGATGAAAGGGAGCACCGTGAAACACACCGCCGCCACCGAAGGCGAGATTGGTGAACAGGTGTGAGTGCGTCTCGACAAAGCCGAACACAGCACCATCGTCAAATTCAGTAACGGCGACATTGCCGGATGCGTCAAGTGTCAGCTCCGGGAACGTCGCGCACCCGCCCTGCTCGACAAACACGAGATCGGCGGCTTCTGCTTCAGCAACCATTGTGCCGTCCGCGCCGATGTACATGCCCGATTTTATGTGCTGCAACACGAACTGGGCGTCCGGCGCTGCCAGCAACTGCCACTCACCCTCGGATTGCATTTTATCCTCGACCACGACCTTGCCGTTGACTTGAGTCACGTCAAAAGCCAGCGATGCCTGGCGCTGCAGCGTCTGGCCATCGGACACCAGATACCCTTCATCGGCATCGTAGAGAAGGTATTTGCCCAGATCGGTGGGGCGCAGCAAAAACCTGGCAGCTTCAGCGGCCGAGTCTGCATCGGGGCTGAAAGAGCCCACTACCTCAGCAGCCAGCGACTGCGCCACCGGATTACCCGGATTCGCAGCGGGCGTCTCGCTCAACGCAATAAAATGGTCCCCGCCATCCGGGGATATGGCAAAGCAACCGTTGGCCGCCTCAAACACGGATTCCTCATTCGGCGCAACCGGCACGGGAGGCGGCGGAGGCGGGGGCGTCACGACGGTCTCCTCAGCGCTGTTGTCGTTATTGCTATTGTTGCCATTACTGCAACCGATCATCGGCAGCGCCAGCAGCGCCAGGCAGGAAATTCGGACAAAGAGAGCACGCATAGTCATACCACTATTATTAGTTGAGGGAGCACGGGGCGCTAACGTGCTGATCGGCAGCCGGAATCATACCCGACATCGTGTAGCGCCACCACAGGGCTTCAGGGCTGGCGCATCTCGGCAGCGCGGCGCTCCGATTTCTCCCACAGCCGTATATAGCCCTCGGCCGACTTGAACAGCGGCTCCAGTTCCTCGTCCGTCACACCGTCGCGGCGCACGTCTTCGATCAGCTCTGCAACCAACCCGAGGTGGACCATCCCCTCGGTGTTGAAGTCCAGCGTGCGATTGCCGACCACAGGCTGCTCCAGCGTCACGTCACCGGCATAGGAGGTGAAAGGATAAGTGATGGGATCGGACTGCGGCGCAGAGCATCGGCTGTTCTCACCGAAGCGAGGGCCGGGTGCTCCGGCGAAACCGTTGAGGTCAAAGCCAAAACCTTCCGCTTCAAACGCACCCGCATCGCGCATCAACGCGACGCGCTGTTGCAGGCTGTCATCCATCGTTGCCGGTGTATCGGCTGAACGACACCGGCCAAAGTTGAACTTTGACATGCCGCCCAATTGGTACAACCGCCCGTTGTTGTTGCGCCCATGGCTGCCCACGGCAGGATAGTCGTACTGCTCAAGAATCTCATACGCGCGCTTGTAGCTCTTTCTCGGCAAGTGATCCACTTCGATAATCATGCCGCGACTCATCAATTGCCTCATAAGGAATTCACCCAGGTCGGTAAACCCGTGGTTCTGGCAGTACTCACCGACCAGCGGACCGCCACCCAGAAGACTGAGGTTCGGCAACAGCACGCCAATCGGATTCGTATCGAAATCACTCACATCGAACGGCGGCGGTGAATCGTACACCGCGCGCGGCTGGTTGAGGTTGGCAAAGTTCAGGCCGCCGCTATCGAAACCGCCGGGAAAGGTCAGCAGCTCGGGGGGGCATAGCACGAAGTTGGAGTAGTGCCCGGTATGCCCGAAATTACCCACATCGCTCACGCGCCTGTCGCCATCGCCCGCGGAAAACGCATTGTCGAACTTGTGTACCGGGAAAATCACGCGAATGCCCCTGGCATGGTAGTCGTCCAGTTTGGCCACAACATCTTCCTCAGTGCATTTGCTGAACTCGCCAAACGGCACCAGGAAGCAGTCGAACAGGTCGGAGGTTTCTATACCCAGCACCACTGCAAGATTGCCTGCCTTGATCTGTTCACGCGCCTCGCCGGGACTGAATACGATGCGGAACCAGCCTTTGCCGGGGCCGCCGGCCAAAGCGTCGATATAGCGCTCCAGCGCGTAGGTCGCCTCGATGATTCTGTCCACGGCAACCATGTCGTTACAATCGTAGCGTTTGGGGTTGGCGCCAATTCCGGTGACCAGTTGGCACAGCACCTGGTTGGTTGTTGCGTGTTGCACCAGCAAACGCAGCCCCGACAGATAGGCGCGCTCCAGCCACTTGTAATACTGGACCTGATGGGTGGCGCTGTGTGGCGCAGCCGGCCAGGAGGTAAACGTCGGGTAACCATCGGTGTCGTGGTCTTTCTGCGGAAGCTGGCCGACTGCAACCGCCGGCAGTAGATCGTTGAAATCGCCCACCCCCTCGTTAAAGGTAGCGCCCATGAAATCCTTGCGCCCATCCACACCGTGATTCAACTCGCAACTGGGCAGCGCGTGCTCAACACCCAGTGGATGGAACGGCGCGCCGTGAAACACCCCACCGCCGCCAAAGGCGAAATTGGTGAACAGGTGGGAGTGCTCTTCAACAAACCCGAAGAGTGAACCATCCTCAAACTCGGTAACACTCACATCCCCGGTTGCATCGACAGACAGTTCAGGGAACTCGGCACAATCGCTTCGCATCGCAAACGACAGCATCGCCGCCTCGTCCTCGGCGATCATGGCACCCTCTGCGCCGATATACTTTCCCGACGCTATGTGTTGCAACATGAACTTGCCGTCAGGGGCCGCCAGCAACTGCCATTCGCCCTCGGACTGCTTGCGGTCTTCAACAACGACCTCACCATTGACTTCGCTGATATCCGACGCGAGATGCACCTGTGGCAACAGGCGTTCGCCATCCGAGGTCAGGTAGATTCTGCGATGGTCGTAAAGCAGGTATTTGCCCAGATCCGAAGGTCTTAACAAAAACCGGCTCTCACCGGGAGTCGTCTCCAGATACGCATGGGTATTTTTCTCCCAGCCAATCCCCGGTTCATCAGAAGTATAGTCGAGCGTCGAGATAAAACTTTCACCGCCATCCGCCGAAATCGAATAGCAGCCATTGGCGACGTCAAATACCGAATCCTCGTCAGGGGGGACGACTACGGGAGTATCCACAACACTATTGCCGCCGCTATCGCTGCTGTTACTGCAGCCGGCAACAGACGCCGCCAATAGCGCCGCGTACACCAGAGAGGCCATCGCCCGCCGCAGCGTTCTAACGTCGTTTACATGTTTCATACTTGCACCATTATTTTTCGCCCGCTTCACGCGCCAGCTTCTCATACTCTTCGCACGCCGGGGTTACCATCTGCCCGGAATCCTGCATGCTCTCACAAGTGAGCGCGTTCATACTTTGCATACAGGCCACGGCAGGCTGGTACAGCGGGTGCCCCGTGGGCACCTCGCCCACCTTCCCGCGTACTTGCGCGCACATACCTTCCAGCATGGGCTGCATCATCTGGCGCGCCTCGGGCGTGAGGTTCTGCCCTTCCAGTTCCGCCAGCGCACAGGATTTCACTTTCTCACACAGCGCCTGGGCCGCATCACCCAGCTCGTCCGCATGCACCGCCGGAATAGTGGCGGCAATACACAGTAACATCGAACTTGCATAAATCTTCAGCATTGGGGTTCTCCTGTATCGGGCAAAAGAGAATACCGTGAACAGGGGCAATTGGGGAGCCCCTGTTGCGGCCGCATGATGACGACATGTCCGTATAGCAGAGACTTTGGAAAAAGCCATTCGCAGCGCTGCCACCCAATTTCCCCGATCGTTACACTGTGAAATTTTCCACGTTTCGCATTCTTTGATTGACCCAACGCAGCAGCAGGAGCAGTATACGCAGCTGCCAACTGGCACTGCGTATTTTTAATTTTGAAGTGAACATCATGGGCACATCCTTTAAACAAGCAAGCACCTGTAAGCGCCACGACTCAATCGTCGTGATGCCGGCGGCCAGCCTGTGGGCGGTCCGCAAGGTTTTTGGATGCACTTGATGTAACTACTGATCAAAAAAGGCCTCCGAGAACCCTGATTCCGGAGGCCTTTTTTTATTCTCATAAGAAATGCCTCCACTTTCAGGGTCCCGGACAAAAAGGGACAAGCAAAGTGAAAAGGTCACTGCACAACAACATTCGCAATATCTACCTGCTGGGATTTTTTAACAGCTTCATGGTGATAAACCCCGTATTCGTGCCGCTGCTGCAGGGTCATGACCTGTCCATGAACCAGGTACTGCAGACCCAGGCACTGTTTGCGCTGACCATCGCGCTGTTCGAGGTTCCCTCGGGATACATCGCCGATATATGGGGCCGCCGCCGCGCCATCCTGCTGGGTTCAATCTGCTTCGCGATTGGATTCCTGTATCTGCTGGGCGCAGACAGCTTTGTCGACTTCCTGGTGTTTGAAGTCGTCATCGGCCTGGGTGTCAGCCTTATCTCCGGTGCGGACCTGGCGCTCCTGTACGACACGGAAGTGTACTTACAGGAACAGGGCACCGCGGGTAGCGGCGCACCCGGCAAATCACTCAGCCGATTGATTTCCATAGAGGCTGCCGCTTCCGGGATCGCGGGCATCGTGGCCAGTGTGTTGCTGCTGTGGTCTCTCGATGCAGTGGTGATTGCGCAGACCATTATCGGCGTTATACCGCTGCTGCTGGCGCTGGCGCTAGTGGAAGTACCGCGACCGGTGATTGAGATCAATCATCGGGGCAATGCGCGCTCGATCATGGAACTGCTGCTGTTTGGCAAGCCCGTGGTGTTGTGGACAGCGTTCGCGATCGCGACATTTGGCTTGCTGGCGGTCTACGTGTTCTGGATTTACCAGAAATACTGGGAGTTCCAGGGCGTGCCTATCGAGTGGTATGGCTATATCTGGGCGGCGTTTGCGCTCACCGTGAGTGTATCAGCGAACTTCGCGGGCGCCCTGGAGCAACGCCTGGGTACACTCCGTGTGCTGTGCCTGATCGGCATACTACCGGTACTGGGGTTACTCGGAATGGCGTTGGGCGCAGGCTGGATCGGGGTGATGTTCGGTTTTGCCCTGCAGATCTCCAGGGGACTGGGGATGAGCCTGTTCTACGAGGCGCTGAATCGACGCGTCCCCGGGAACTTCCGCGCCACCGTCAATTCGTTGGTCAGCCTTGCGGTACGGGCGGTTTTCATCGGCACAGGACCGCTGCTGGGTTACACACTGGACAGGTTTGGCGTGACATCGACCCTGCTGATAATGCTGGCGATCTTTGCGCCAGCAATAGCGGTGGTGTTGATACCGCTGATCGCCCGTATCCGGCGCGAGGAGGCCAGCGAAAATCCCCAGGTCGCTCCCGCGGGTTGATGCGGGAACGCTGCAGCACTGCCGGTCTCTATACAGGAGACCGGCAGTGCTTTTTTTATTAGCTACCTGTTGAAAAACCTTTACGTGGCGTCTCGGCTTGTTTTCGCCTTTATT
>JAGRIK010000120.1 GCA_020443325.1 Halioglobus sp. | reverse complement strand
GTGGCACTGGTTCGCGTCAACACCCCGCTGGAACTGGACACGGCCCTGGACCGGATCGGCGCTACCGAGGGGGTGCGCGATACGGAATCGGCCATCCTCCTGTCGACCCGGTTTGATCGTCGCTGAGCCCTGCGTGCCGGGTCAGGGCAGGCGGGCCGCTGCTCGTTGTGAGGCTTGACCTCGTAGTGAAATGGAGGTTTAGTGTTGCGCCCTGTTGCCCCGCACTGGAGCCGGGTGAGTGCAATGACCAAAGTGAGCCGATGACACGGGTACAGACTCAATATGGAATGCCTGGAACCGTACTGGCAGTGGTGCTGCTGGTGCTGTTCTCATTGCAGTCTGTCGCGGTTGCTGCGGAATTAGGCGGGCAGGATTTGTGCCCGCCCGAATTGCTCGACTCACCCTGTACCCCGTCCTGTAGCGACGACCCCTGTGATGATTCCGGTTCAAACAGCGCCACCCCGTGCGCCGACGGCAGTGCGCATTGTGACGATTGCGGACTTTGCATGGGCTGTCACCTGACTGCCATGATTGGCAGCCTCGCGGCGCCTTCATTGCCAGATTCCGGTGCCAGCTACTCCTATCTGGCTCGTCTGACCACAGCCGGCCCCACGAGTATTGACCGACCCCCGATAGCCTGATCCCACCGTTTACAGACTGCTCGATGTATCGGGCAAACGTCAATTAACAACAGGATTACGCGCGTGTACGGAAAGTTTCCCTGCCGACAATGCGGAGCAATTGTCGCCCGCCTGAGAGTTTGCCTTTTGGGTGCCTGCCTGCTTTTTTATGCCGAGTTGACCAGCGCCCAGCAAGGCCTGACATTGCAGGAGGCAAGCCGCCGCAGCGTCAACAACAGCCCGGAACTGCAGATTTTCCAGTGGCGGCTGCAGGCCATGGAGGGCTTGCGCCAGACCGCCGGTTTGCGCCCCCAGCTGGGACTGGGCATCCGAGCCGAAAACTTACTCGGAACCGGGGAGTATTCCGGCACTGAACGCGCGGAGTATACACTTTCACTTTCCTCCATTATCGAACTGGGCGGCAAGCGTCAGTCGCGTTTGGGGGTGGCCGATTCCCGCTACGCCCTGGCTGAAATCGAGCGCAGAGCCCAGGCGCTGGACCTGCTGGGGAGAGTGACGCAACGCTTTGTGACGGTCCTCGCCCTGCAGGAAAAGCTGCAGTTGTCACAGGAAGCCACCCGCCTGGCGGGTCTGTTATTGCAAAGTGTCCGGCAGCGGGTGGAACAGGGTGCAACACCCGATGCCGAACGTTTGCGGGCGCAGGCCGCGTTAACTCAAGCTGAGCTGGCACACTCTGCGATAGAGGCTGAACTGGCCAGCGGAAAAATGTCATTGGCCACACTCTGGGGGGCTGATGAGGTCGACTTCGGGGCATTGTCCGGAGATTTGTATGCCTCGCAGGCGGCCAGGGATTTCGATGCCCTGTTTGAACAGGTCGCCGCAAGCCCGGCGATTCAGCTGCTGGCTACCGAGGCGCGCCTGCGCCAGGCGGAACTGGAACTGGTGCGCAGCCAGTCCACCAGCAATCTGGGATGGAGTTTCGGTGTCAAGCAACTCGAAGAGAGTGGCGACTCGGCGTTCACGGCCGGAATGGAGATTCCGCTGTTTTCGGGGGCGCGAAATAAGGGCGATATCAAGGCCGCAATGGCCGCGCGGACGAGCGTGGATTACCGCAAGCAAGCCTCCCTGCTGGAATTGCGCGCCCGACTCTACGCCGCCTGGCGATTCCATCAACAGGCTGTGGCCGCGACCCAACAACTGAGACAAAGCGTGCTGCCCGCGCTGGAGGTGGCCCTGGTCCAGACACGCGAGGCTTACGAGCGGGGCCGCTACCGCTTTGTCGACCTGGTCGACGCCCAGCAGGAGCTCCTCCATGCCCGCCTTGCGGCGATAGACGCCGCCAGCGCGGCCCTGTTGAACCAGGCACTCATTGAACAGTTGACCGCCGAGCCGCTGGCCGCCGTGGATCAGTCCGCGCCAGCCAGCAGTGAATAGCCCAATGAAATTTATCCAGGAAACTCCCATGATCCAGATCCTAAAGGAAATCGCCGCAGCCAGGTCAGTACTGCTCTGCGCCGTGACAGTGCTGCTGGTTTGCCAGGCCTGGCGGGTTGTCGCGGCCGATGACCACGATCACCATGACGGCGTGCATGCAGGCCAGGATGGGGCTCAGGAAGAGGGCCTTGTGCGCATCTCCCGGGCAGTCGCGGATCAATCGGGTATCGGGGTGGCCACCGCCGGACCGGCCACGCTGGAAATAGTGACGCAGGCCTATGGGCGACTGGTGATCCCGCCCGACAGGGAAGCGCATATTCACGCTCGCTTTCCAGGTCTCGTCAAAGACATCAGGGTGCATGTCGGGGAGCGGGTCACCAGGGGGGATGTGCTCGCCGTGATCGAATCCAACCAGAGCCTGCGTGACTACACCGTCAAGGCATCCATGTCCGGGATCGTGACCAAGCGGCAACTCAATCTCGGCGAGTTGACCGATGACGAACCGCTGGTGGTAATTGTCGATGACGATTGGCTGTGGGCCGAACTGCAGATTTTCCCGCACCAGCGCGGTGCGGTAGAACAGGGTCAGGTTGTTCACCTGGTCCGGGAACAGCGGGAGCTGCGCTCGGTGATAACCCATATCGCACCTTCAGATAACAACGCACCCTATATGCTCGCCCGTGTGACGGTTGACAATACCGGGCGCCAGTTCACTCCCGGCGAGATGGTGCGCGCCGATATCGTGCTCGAGTCAGTGGAGGTCCCCATCGCGGTTGAAAATCAGGCCCTGCAAACGATGGAAGGTCAACAGGTCATTTTTATTCGTGAGGGCGATACCTACGAGAGGCGTGTGCCCAGGCTGGGCCGAACGGATGGCTATGCCACTGAAATCCTGGATGGACTTGAGATAGGGGAAACCTATGTTACGGACAACAGTTACCTCATCAAGGCGGACATCGAAAAAGCCGGTGCGGAACACCATCACTGAGAGGGTGACACATGATAGACGCCATTGTCCGTTTCTCCATAGAACGACGGTTGTTAATGTTAAGCATGCTTCTGGTCGTCGTGGCGGCGGGGGTGTGGGGCTACCAGCGTCTCCCCATCGACGCGGTGCCCGATATCACCAATGTGCAGGTGCAGATCAATACCGAAGCGCCGGGCTATTCCCCGCTGGAAGTGGAGCAGCGCATCACCTTTGCGGTGGAGGCGGCGCTGTACGGCCTGCCGGCGCTGGACTATACCCGATCCATTTCCCGCTACGGCCTGTCCCAGGTGACGGTGGTATTCAGGGACGGCACCGATATCTACTTTGCCCGCAATCGGATCAATGAGCGGCTGGGGTCCATAAAGGCCAGTCTGCCCGCTGGTATCGAACCCGTGATGGGTCCGATCTCCACCGGCCTGGGTGAAATATTCCAATACACCATCGAGGCGCTGCCTGGGGCCACGCAGGTCGACGGGTCGCCAATGGACGCCATAGCACTGCGGGAGATCCAGGAATGGATCATAAAGCCGCAACTGGCGCAGGTTGATGGCATCGCGGAAATCAACACCTTCGGCGGTTTCAACAAGCAATACCATGTAACGCCAGACCCCAGGCGTTTGCTGCAACATGGCGTCACACTGGAAAAACTGGCGGCGGCTTTGCGTAACAACAATGCCAACCGGGGTGCTGGCTATATTGAGCGCAAGGGGCAGCAGTTGCTGGTGCGCGCCACGGGTCAACTGTCCTCGATCGAGGAAATAGAGCAGGTCGTCATTGATCGCCATGAAAGTGTTCCGATTCTGGTGCGGGATGTGGCGGATGTCGCCATTGGCAAGGAACTGCGTTCCGGTGCGGCCACCCGTGACGGTGAAGAGTCGGTGCTCGGGATGGCGATGATGCTGATAGGGGAGAATTCGCGCACGGTGGCGCGAGCGGCGGCGGACAAGCTGGACCAGATTCAACCGTCTTTACCTGAGGGTGTCAGGGTGGAGGCCGTCTACGACCGCACCAGGCTGGTGGATAAGACCATTGCCACGGTGCGAACCAATTTGCTGGAGGGCGCGTTGCTGGTGGTGGTGGTGCTGTTCGTGTTGTTGGGCAATGTCCGTGCTGCCCTGATTACCGCGGCAGTCATCCCGCTGTCCATGCTGGCCACGATGTTCGGTATGGTGCAGACCGGCGTCTCTGCCAGTTTGATGAGCCTGGGCGCACTGGATTTCGGGTTGATCGTGGATGGTGCGGTCATCATCGTGGAAAACTGTGTGCGCCGCCTGTCCCTGGCCCAGGGGCAGAGCGATCGCAATGGCCAGGGGTCGCAGTTGGATCTCAGGACGAGATTGGAGGTGGTGTATGCCGCCACTACCGAAGTCATTCGTCCAAGCCTGTTTGGGGTCGCCATTATCACCGTGGTGTACATCCCGATATTCACCCTAAGCGGCGTGGAAGGGAAGATGTTTCACCCCATGGCCGCAACTGTCGTCATGGCGTTGCTGGCGGCGATGGTTTTTTCTCTCACCCTGGTTCCCGCTGCGGTGGCGGTCTTTCTGCGCGCTGGCTCGAGCACTGGCGAAAGCGCGGTGATAGTGGCGGGTAAATCGCTGTATCGCCCGGTGCTGGCCGCTGCGCTGCGGTGGCGCTGGCTGGTGGTGTCACTGGCAGCGGCTCTCGTCGTCTATTGCACATGGTTGATGACGACCCTGGGCTCCGAGTTTATTCCACAGCTGGATGAGGGCGACATCACCATGCACGCCATGCGTGTGAATGGGACGGGGCTGGAGCAATCGGTGGAAATGCAGAAGCTGCTGGAGAAACATGTGCTGGAGTTTCCCGAAGTCGACAAGACCTTCGCAAAGATTGGCACGCCCGACGTGGCGAGCGACCCTATGCCGCCCAGCCTGGCGGACAGCTTTATCATTCTCAAGCCCCGGCATGAATGGCCGGACCCGGGCAAACCCAAATCGCAGCTGCTGCAGGAACTGCAGGCGGCCTTACAGCAATTGCCCGGCAATAATTACGAATTCACCCAGCCGATTCAAATGCGTTTCAATGAACTGATATCCGGCGTGCGTGCGGATCTGGGCATCAAGGTTTTCGGTGATGATATCGAACAACTGCTGCGTAGCGCCCGGGAGATCGAAGCGGTAGTCGATGCTATAGAGGGCGCAGCGGATACCAGTGTCGAGCAGGTCGAGGGATTGCCCATGCTTAACATCGAGCCGAAGCGCATGCTGCTGGCGCGCTACGGACTGACAGTCGATGACCTGCACGATACCCTGGCGATGAGTATAGGTGGCGAGGAAGTCGGCGTGATCTACGAGGGTGACCGGCGATTCGGCCTCGTGGTCCGCCTGCCGGAACAGTTGCGCCGCGATATCGACAATCTGCACTCCCTGCCGATATCACTGCCGGGTGGCGGCTATATACCGTTGGCAGAAATCGCCACTGTCGCCATAAAACCCGCGCCCGCACAAATCAGTCGTGAAAACGGTAAGCGTCGCGTGGTCGTCACAGCGAATGTGCGTGATCGGGATCTCGGTAGCTTTGTGGACGAGGCTCAGCAGCGGATTGCTGCCGAAGTTACCCTGCCGAGCGGGTACTGGCTGGCCTACGGCGGCACCTTTGAACAGCTGGAGTCCGCCACTGAGCGCCTCTTTGTAGTCGTGCCCATCACCCTGGCCATTATTGTCGGCCTGCTGGTGTTGGCCTTCGGCTCCCTCAGGGATGCGTTAATCGTTTTTACGGGTGTGCCGTTGGCGTTGACCGGGGGCGTGCTGGCACTGTGGCTGCGGGGGATGCCGCTTTCCATTTCGGCCGCCATTGGATTCATCG
>JAGRIK010000119.1 GCA_020443325.1 Halioglobus sp. | reverse complement strand
TGCCGGAGACAATCCCGGTACCCGGATCACGCTGCACCTGCCGCGCACCACGTACGATGCGATGGTCCAACTGTAACCTTTCTTCCGCTGGCTCACTGGAAGTTTCCATTTTGACGGTGTATGTTGGGTAGGAACTACTCAAAGGTAACGGTTTATGCACAAAATCCTCGTTGTTGAAGACGAATCGGTGATCCGCGCAGCGCTGCGTCGCCTGCTGGAGCGCAACGGTTACGAGGTCAGCGAGGCGGGCTCAGTACAGGAAGCGGAGAAAGAACACACACTGGCCGACTTCGACCTCGTCATCAGTGACCTGCGCCTGCCGGGCGCGCCCGGCACTGACCTGATCCAGAAAGCGGGTGATGTGCCCGTCCTGATCATGACCAGCTACGCCAGCCTGCGCTCTGCGGTGGATTCGATGCGCATGGGAGCGGTGGATTATATCGCCAAGCCCTTTGACCACGGCGATATGGTGAATGCAGTCCAGCGCATCATTGCCGATCATCCGACAGGCCGGACTGAAGAGCGGCCTGCGACAGCAGCCTCGGCCAACTCATCGGCCGGCATCATCGGCAACTGCCCCGCGATACGAAAACTCTTTGAACACATTGAAAGAATGGCGCCCACGGACTCCACCGTGCTGGTGCTGGGCGAGACCGGGACAGGTAAGGAACTGGTGGCACGCAGCATTCACCAGAACAGCCTGCGCGCGGACAAGACCCTGATCTCGGTAAACTGCGCGGCAATCCCGGACACCCTCATTGAATCGGAGCTGTTTGGTTATGAGAAAGGGGCCTTTACCGGCGCTCATGCCAGCCGTATGGGGCTGATCGAAGCAGCCGACGGCGGCACGCTGTTTCTCGACGAGATCGGGGAACTACCCATGGAGGCGCAGGCGCGGCTGTTGCGCTTTATCCAGGAAGGGGAAATTCGTCGCATTGGGTCCGTACAATCACGCAAGGTGAATGTCCGGCTGATCTGCGCCACCCATCGCAACCTCCACAACCTCGCGGGGGACGGCCTGTTCCGCCAGGATCTGTTTTATCGGATCAATGTTCTGCGCCTGGCCCTGCCCCCCCTTCGAGAGCGCGGCAAGGACATACTGCACCTGGCTGAACGGATACTGCAGATCCAGACCGAGCGCCTGGGGAAACCGCTGATGCGATTGTCGCCCCGGGCCATCCAGGCGATCACGACCTACCAGTGGCCGGGAAACGTCAGGGAGTTGGAACACGCGATTGAACGGGCGGTCATACTGTCAAATAGCGAGGAGATAGACAACGAGGCGCTGGGCATCGACCTGGAACTGGTCAACATCAACCGCATTCGGGGCCAGCAGGGTATCGCCACGACCTCCTCGAGCGCACACACGAATAACGATCCACTGGAAGACCTGTCACTGGAAGACTATTTTCAGCGGTTTGTGCTGGAGCACCAGGATTCCATGAGCGAAACCGAGCTGGCACAAAAACTCGGCGTCAGCCGCAAGTGCCTGTGGGAGCGACGCCAGCGATTCGGCATTCCAAGGAACAAGAGCAACCTCTCTGCACGGGGGAAAATGAGCGCCGTGGAGGGAAAATAGACGTTACCCTCGGCGACATACACACCCCAATGGGGAGTAGATAGGTAACAAACGCTGCTCCTGACAGAGTTTTCTGGAATTACACAATCCATAACTAATTGTTTTATAAGAATTATTTTAAACTGGCACGGGAAATGCTTACTTAAAAGCGTCAAACAATAAAAATAATAGCCAAGACAATAAAAATAACAGCGATCGATATGGACCTGGATGGGGGAAGAATTCTTCCCCTCAATTTCCACTTGTTGCTTATTGCGCTGAATCCGGGACATGTGTCCGCTGGTGCCAGCGACGACTCGGGAAGGTTACTGTTAACACTCCCAGGATATTAGGCATTCAAATACATGTGTGTTTGTATTGACGTTATAAAAATAACAACGCACAGAGATAACAATAACTCCTGATATGAGACCTGGATGGGGAAAGCGCTGCTTTCCCCGTCATTCCTTCTCCCAACGACACCAGATCAACCGACAAGAACTGCGCGCGTATGATAGACTTCGCGGCTGTCGGTACTCCGCAACAGGCCCTAATTCGCTTGAATATCATTCCCAGGGATCAACACTGCATATCCCGCAAAAACATCAGCGACGGCGCACTCAAAGTGATGTCGCGATTACGCAGCAGTGGCCACCAGGCTTATCTCGTCGGAGGCGCAGTGCGCGACCTCCTGCTGGGAGGACACCCCAAGGATTTTGATATCGCGACGGACGCCACACCCGAGGCCGTGACGGAGCTGTTTCGCAACTCCCGCATCATCGGGCGCCGCTTTCGCATTGTCCACGTACGCTTCGGCCGTGAAATTATCGAGGTCACCACCTTTCGCGGCCATCACGACAGCGGTGACAGCGGTAGCCACCAGCCGGAAACTGGCGGCAATCACTCGCGCCAGTCGGCCAGTGGCCTGCTACTGCGCGACAATGTCTACGGCACACTGGAAGAAGATGCCGCGCGACGCGACCTGACGGTGAACGCGCTGTACTACGATTCGGGTAAATTTGAAGTCTATGATCACGTTCACGGATTGCAGGACCTGAACGAGCGCAGTGTATGCATTATCGGTGATCCGGAGCAGCGCTATACAGAAGATCCCGTGCGAATGCTGCGCGTCGTGCGCTTTGCCGCCAAACTCGACTTCAGCATCAACGCGCAGACGGCTGCCGCGATACCGCGTTGCGCCCCTCTGCTTTCGGAGATTCCCGCCGCACGACTGTTTGATGAATTTCTCAAGCTGTTCCTGTCCGGCTACGCCGCCGCAACGCTGGAGAAATTGCTGGAGTACGATTTGCTGTGCTACCTGTTCCCCGACACCAGTCACTTTATCCAGGAGGACGAGAAGGCCCTGGCGCTGGTACGCGCCGCCATGGCAAACACCGACCAGCGCATCGCGCAGGACAAACCGGTAACGCCGGCCTTTATTCTCGCGGCACTGTTATGGCCTGTGGTCAGCGACCATTACAATCGCCTGGAAGAACAGGGCGAATCGCCGATACCGGCGATGCATACCGCCGGGCAGATCGCCATCCAGGATACCGTCAACCACATGTCAATTCCGCGTCGCTTCAGCCAACCGATGCGCGAGATCTGGGAATTCCAGCTGCGATTGCAACGACGCACCGGGCGCAAGGCGGCCGAGTTGATCGAGCATCGCCGCTTTCGCGCCGCCTATGACTTTTTACTGCTGCGCGAACAGGCTGGCGAGGAGACAGGTGATCTCGGGCAGTGGTGGACAGACCTGCAGGAACTCTCGCCGGAACAACGCCTCGAAAAAGTGGCCACCTCGCGCGATGGCCGCAAGCGGTCGGGAAGAACGAGAAAGCGCCGCCCCAACGCCACCACATGACACCCGCTTACGTCGCATTGGGCAGCAATCTGGGCGAGCCGGCAGCGCAACTGTGCAGGGCAGTCAGCGCACTGGCAGCGCTCCCGGACTGCACCCTCGACAAACTCTCCAGCGTCTACAGCAGCGCGGCGCTGGGGCCGGGAACCCAGCCCGATTACCTCAATGCGGTGGTGCGCTTGCAGACGCAGCTGACACCCCTGGAACTGCTGGACGCCCTGCAGCGCATCGAACAGGGACAGGGCCGAGTCCGCGACACCCGCTGGGGGCCGCGCACCCTGGATCTCGACCTGCTGCTCTATGGCCGCAGGACAATCGACACACAGCGACTCGCGATACCCCACCCCCGCATGCAGCAGCGCCACTTCGTGCTGTACCCACTGTGCGAAATCAGCGGTAAAGACCTGGAGTTTCCAAACGGCGCAACGCTGGAGACCTACCTGCGACAGTGCCCCGCGGAGGGCCTGGTGAAAACGCAACACCAGCTGCGCGCGGACACCCCCACACACAGCAAGTCGCACTAACGGAAAGTGTTTTAATGCCAGACAACGGGACCATTGCCATCGACCTGAAAGGGCGTACACCACCAGCCTTCATTGCCGTGGAGGGCGCCATCGGCGTCGGCAAGACAACGCTCGCCAAAAAGCTGGCGGCCAGCCTCGGCCATGCGACGTTGCTGGAAGAGGCAGAGCAGAACCCCTTCCTGGAAAAATTTTATCGCAACCCCGGGCAGGCTGCCCTGGCCACACAGCTGTTTTTCCTGTTCCAACGCACGCAGAGTATCCAGGACATGCGCCAGGCGGATATCTTTGCACCGGCGAGAGTGGCCGACTTCCTCGTGGAGAAAGACCCCCTGTTTGCCCGGATTACCCTCGACAGTGATGAATACCAGCTGTACGAGAAAGTCTATCGGCAACTGACCATAGATGCGCCCAAACCCGACCTGGTGGTGTACCTGCAGGCTTCTACCGACGTGCTGCTTGCGCGTATCGAACAGCGCGGATTGGCCATGGAACGGCATATCGACAGGGACTACCTGGAGCGCCTGAACGAAGTGTACAGTGAGTTCTTTCTATATTACGATGACGCCCCATTGCTCATCGTAAATGCCAGCGAAATCGACCTGGTAAACAGCGTGGACGATTACAAACACCTGGTGGATTACCTGCTCGATATACGCAGCGGCCGCCACTATTTCAACCCGACATTTTTCAGATAGCGTCTCAGAACAGACAGGACTCTAGCCATGGGCAAGATTACGATCAGTACCCTGGACAAGATGAAAGCCAGCGGCGAGAAATTTGTCTGTATCACGGCCTATGACGCCACCTTTTCGCGAATTATCAGCGAGGTGGGCGCGGAAACCATCCTGGTAGGCGACTCCCTGGGAATGGTCTTGCAGGGGCACGACAGCACCATCCCGGTCACCATCGGCGACATGGCTTACCACACTCGCAGCGTCTGCCGCGGCAACCCCGAATCGCTGGTGATCGCCGACCTGCCCTTCATGAGTTACACCACGGCAGACCAGGCGATGGATAGTGCGACGCAGTTAATGCAGGCCGGCGCGCACATGGTAAAAATGGAAGGCGGCACCTGGTTGAGCGACACGATCAGTAAGCTGGTGGAGCGCGGTATCCCGGTCTGCGCCCACCTTGGGCTCACGCCACAATCGGTGAATACCTTCGGCGGCTTCAAGGTCCAGGGGCGCACGCCAAAAGAAGCGAAATCCATACTCGCAGATGCAGTGGAGATACAGGACGCCGGCGCACGGCTGCTGGTGCTGGAATGCATCCCCTCCCACCTGGCCGCCGACATCAGTCGCAAGCTGGATATTCCCGTCATCGGCATCGGTGCCGGTCCGGATACCGACGGCCAGGTACTGGTGATGCACGATTTGCTCGGCCTGACGCAACACACCGCACGTTTCGTACAAAATTTCATGGAGGGCCAGGCGAGTATTCCCGACGGCCTCCGGGCCTTTGTGGAAGCAGTAAAATCCGGCGCCTACCCCACGGAAGCGCATACCTACAGCTGAACCCGTCCCGGGGAACCAGCGTTTCAGGCACTCATTTCAATTGTAAGCACTTACTTACACAAATGTGTAGACCGAACACATTTCGCGAGGACACGGTGCTTCTTTTGGTAACAACACATGTGAATTTTCCCTAAAAACCCGTTGCCGGGTAGGGGACGTTGGGGCATACTTCACCGCGAAACCCGCTGGCAACCCAGTTGGGAGACCGTTTAAAAACCAGTGTTTTTTGACGGGTTTAGCGTCACCATTCCGGGCTAAAGGGATCAGGTAGATATGCGAACTTACAGCGGCAGTGCGCAGTTACAAACCGCTCTACGCGGATTCCGTCACAACGGCCAGACGATTGCCTTTGTGCCGACGATGGGAAACCTGCACGAGGGACACCTGGCGCTTGTCCGCAAGGCGCGGCAGTTGTGCGATATCGTGGTCGTCAGCATTTTCGTCAACCCCCTGCAGTTTGGCCCCACTGAAGATCTCGATGCCTACCCGCGCACGCTGGCGGCAGACAAGGAAAAGCTGTTCAGCGAGGGTGCCCAGGTACTGTACTCACCCGATGTCACCGATATCTATCCGGAAGGGATGCACGCCCAGACGATCGTGCACGTGCCTGACCTGGGTGACACCCTGTGCGGCAGCAGTCGGCCGGGGCACTTCGACGGCGTCACCACGGTCGTCAGCAAACTGTTCAACATCGTACAACCCGATATCGCAGTCTTCGGTGAGAAAGACTTCCAGCAGTTGTCCATCATTCGCAAAATGGTCAAGGACCTGTGCCTGCCCATCGACATCGTTGGTGTCAGCACCAGCCGTGACGAGGACGGCCTCGCCAAGAGTTCACGCAACGGCTATCTCTCCTTCGACCAGCGCCGTATCGCGCCGGTGTTGAACCAGACACTCAATTGCTGTCGCGAGGCCATCGCCTGTGGCTTCGACAACTTTCTCCAACTCGAGTCACACGCCCGGATGAAGCTATTGCAGGCCGGGTTCGAACCTGACTACTTCTCGATTTGCGATGCCCACACACTGCGCGCCGTGACCGAGAACACGGAGGAGATCGCCATTCTTGCCGCCGCTCGCCTGGGTTCCACCCGGCTCATCGATAACGTAAAACTGACCCTCAATCCGGTATCGGACTGGGGGATGCTCGCCGGCGGTCACTAGGCCACAGCTAGATTAGCGTCCCGCTCCGCCACCGACTTGCACAACACAGTCGGGCAAGTATCATTCTGTACTCACTCAAGATTACTGTGGAAAGGTCCCCATGTCTGAATTTCCTGTCCGACCCGTACCCGCTAATTTCAAGGATGCGCATATCAATGCCGAGAAGTACCAGGCGATGTACCAGCGCTCGCTGGATGAACCGGAGGCTTTCTGGGCGGAGATGGCGGACGCCTTCCTGTCCTGGGATCACACCTGGAATAACGTCGTGCAGTACGATTTCGACAAGGGCGAGGCCGCGTGGTTCGCCGGTGGCAGGCTGAACGTCAGCTATAACTGCATCGATCGACACCTGCCACAACGCGCCGCGCAGACCGCGTTGCTCTGGGAAGGCGATGACCCCGCCGACAGCAAGCACATCACCTATAGCGAACTGAAAGACCAGGTGTGCCGTCTGGCGAACACGCTGAAGGCAAGGGGCGTACGCAAGGGTGACCGTGTCTGTATCTACATGCCGATGATTCCGGAAGCCGCCTACGCGATGCTCGCGTGCACCCGCATCGGTGCCGTGCACTCGGTCGTGTTCGGCGGGTTCTCCCCCGAGGCGCTCAAGGATCGCATCCTGGATTCGGACTGCCAGACCCTGATCACTGCCGACGAGGGGGTGCGCGGCAGCAGGAGTATCCCGCTCAAGGCAAACGCGGACAAAGCGCTGGCCTCGTGCCCCAACGTTCATACCTGCCTGGTGGTGCGGCGCACAGGCGGCGAAATTGCGTGGCAGGAAGACCGGGATATCTGGTACCACGAGACAGTCGATCACGCGGATAGCGAATGCGCGCCGGAGTCCATGGACGCGGAGGATCCGCTGTTCATTCTCTACACCTCCGGTTCCACCGGCAAACCCAAAGGTGTGCTGCATACAACCGGTGGCTACCTGCTGCAGGCCGCGATGACGTTCAAATACGTTTTCGACTATCGCGACGGCGAGGTCTTCTGGTGTACCGCGGATGTCGGCTGGGTCACCGGCCACACGTATATTGTTTACGGCCCGCTGGCCAATGGCGCGATATCACTGATGTTTGAAGGTGTGCCCACCTACCCCGATGCGGGGCGCTGCTGGGAAATCGTCGACAAACACCAGGTGAATACCTTCTATACCGCGCCAACCGCCATCCGCGCCCTGCACGCTGTGGGCGACAAGCCGGTTACGCGCAGTTCCCGCGCGAGCCTGCGCCTTCTGGGAACCGTGGGCGAGCCCATCAATCCGGAGGCCTGGGAATGGTATTACAACGTGGTCGGGGACGCGCGGTGTCCCATCGTCGATACCTGGTGGCAGACAGAGACCGGGGCGCACATGATCACGCCGCTGCCCGGTGCCACCGCCCTCAAACCGGGCTCGGCCTCCTACCCGTTCTTCGGCGTAGACCTGGCCCTGCTCGATGAGAGCGGCGCAGAAATTGAAGGGCCGGGCGCGGGTTACCTGGTGGTCAGGTCCTCCTGGCCCAGCCAGATCCGCTCGGTGTACGGCGATCACCAGCGCATGATCGACACCTACTTCAAACCCTATCCGGGTTACTATTTCACGGGCGATGGCGCCAGCCGCGATAGCGATGGCTACTACCGGATCACCGGGCGGGTAGACGACGTGCTGAACGTGTCCGGTCACCGCATGGGCACTGCCGAAGTTGAAAGCGCCCTGGTGTTACACGAGGATATCGCCGAGGCCGCCGTCGTCGGTTTCCCGCACGACATCAAGGGCCAGGGCATTTACGCCTATGTCACTCCCATGCAGGGCGTGGAGCCATCGGAGCAACTTCGGACGGAACTGCTTGCCCTGTGCACGGCAGAAATCGGTGCGATAGCCAAACCCGATGTCATCCAGTGGGCGCCAGGCCTGCCAAAGACCCGCTCCGGCAAGATCATGCGCCGCATACTGCGCAAGATCGCCGAGAACGAACTGGAAAACCTGGGCGACACCAGCACGCTCGCAGATCCCTCGGTGGTACAGAACCTGATCGACAACCGGCAGGGCTGAAACACCCGCTGTCGGCACCATAAAAAAAGGGATGTGCCTTCCGGCACATCCCTTTTCCACAACGTCGATGGAAGCTGGCGTTTACTCAGCGGCGGTTTGTGCAGCCGGTGCCTCGTCGTTGGCAGATGCCTCGTCTTCCAGCAACTCTTTGATAGAGAGCTTGATACGACCACGCTGATCCACATCCAGCACTTTCACGCGCACGACATCCCCTTCCTTGAGGTGATCGGATACGTTCTCCACGCGCTCATTGGCAATCTGGGAGATATGCACAAGCCCGTCCTTGCCGGGAAGAATATTGATGAACGCACCAAAGTCCACGATGCGCGCAACAGTACCTTCATACACTGCGCCGACTTCTGCTTCAGCGGTGATTTCCTGAACCATCGCAACCGCAGCATCCCGCGACGCCTGGTCCTGGCCGAAGATACGCACTGTGCCGTCATCATCGATATCGACGGTCGCACCGGACTGCTCGGTGATGGAGCGAATCGTCGCGCCACCTTTACCAATAATGTCGCGGATCTTGTCGGAATCGACCTTCAGCGTCATCATGCTGGGCGCGTTTTCAGACGTCACGGTACGCGCAGCAGGCAGCACCTGGTTCATCTGTCCCAGTATGTGCAGGCGAGCCACCTGCGCCTGTTCCAGCGCAACTTCCATGATCTGCTCATTGATGCCTTCGATCTTGATGTCCATCTGCAGCGCAGTAACGCCTTCAGCGGTACCCGCGACTTTGAAGTCCATGTCACCGAGGTGATCTTCATCGCCCAGGATATCGGTCAGTACGGCAAACTGGTTGCCCTCCTTCACCAGACCCATCGCGATGCCGGCAACGGGTGCCTTCAGGGGTACGCCGGCCGCCATCATGGCCAGCGAACCGACGCAAACGGACGCCATCGAGCTGGAACCGTTGGATTCGGTGATCTCCGAGACAACGCGAATGGTGTAGGGAAATTCCTCGCTGGTGGGCAGTACCGCCGCCAGCCCGCGACGCGCCAGGCGACCGTGACCGACTTCACGACGGCCGGTAAAACCCACCCGGCCCGCCTCGCCCACTGAGTAGGGAGGGAAGTTGTAGTGCAGCATGAACGGATCACGGCGCTCGCCTTCCAGCGCGTCGATGATTTGCGCATCGCGTGTAGAGCCCAGCGTCACCGCACCAATAGCCTGCGTTTCACCGCGGGTAAACAGTGCACTGCCGTGTACCTTGGCCAGCAAGTCCACTTCGCAGGCGATGGGACGTACAGTGCGATTGTCGCGACCATCGATTCGGGCTTCACCGGACAGGATGCGCTTGCGCACCAGGTTCTTTTCAACTTTCTTGAATATC
This sequence comes from Halioglobus sp., assembly GCA_020443325.1. Lineage (GTDB taxonomy): Bacteria > Pseudomonadota > Gammaproteobacteria > Pseudomonadales > Halieaceae > Marimicrobium. The sequence goes on along the minus strand of JAGRIK010000119.1, from coordinate 7,742 downwards.
TCTTTCACTTCGTCGGCGGAGGGACAGCCCTCAACCGCCAGTGCGGCCACGGCTGCATCACGCAGGGCGCCAACACGCTCGTAGCGAGCAGCCTTCTCGGTAATGCGGTAGGCCTCACCAAGCTCAGCCTTGACCTGGCCTTCAACGGCGGCCAGTAATTCCTCGTTGGTTGCAGCAGGTGTCCACTCCCAACGGGGCTTGCCAGCTTCTGCGACCAGTTCATTGATCGCCTGGATGACGACCTGCATTTCCTGGTGGGCGTAAAGCACGGCGCCCAGCATCTGGTCCTCGGTCAATTCCTTGGCCTCGGATTCCACCATCAAAACCGCATCCTTGGTACCCGCTACCACCATATCCAGCTTGCTGTCTTTCAACTGTTCATACGTCGGGTTAAGGAAATAGCCCTGCGCTTCGTTAAAACCAACACGGGCGCCACCGATGGGACCATTGAATGGGCAGCCAGAAATAGCCAGCGCTGCCGAAGTGCCTATCATCGCAGCGATATCGGGATCGATGTGCTTGTCCGCTGACATCACGGTACAGATCACCTGTACTTCGTTCATGAAACCCTTGGGAAACAGGGGGCGGATGGGCCGGTCAATCAATCGGGATGTCAGGGTTTCCTTTTCACTGGGGCGCGCTTCACGCTTGAAGAAGCCTCCGGGTATTTTGCCGACAGCGTAGGTTTTTTCGGTGTAGTGTACGGCCAACGGGAAAAAATCCCGGCCTGGGCGCTCGGTTTTCTCGGCCACTACAGTACACAGCACTGAGGTATTCTCGACGGTCACCAGGACCGCGCCACTTGCCTGGCGGGCGATGCGCCCGGTTTCCAGGCTGACGGTCTGGCCGCCGTACTGAAATGTTTTAGTTACTGGATTCACATTATTTCTCCATTTCTCAATATGACACCGGGGCGTTCCCATGAACGCCCCGGAAAGGTTGTAGCTTATCTGCGCAGACCGAGTCGCTTGATCAGACCACTGTAGCGCTGTGTATCCTTGCGCTTGAGGTAGTCCAGCAGTTTGCGTCGCTGGTTCACCATCCGAATCAGACCCCGACGGGAGTGGTGGTCATGCGAGTGCGACTGGAAGTGCCCCTGCAACTGCTCAATGTTTGCAGTCAGCAATGCGACCTGTACTTCCGGGGAACCCGTATCGCCAGCACCTACCTGGTACTCTTTAACGATTTCTGCTTTCTTTTCTACTGATAAAGCCATTTTCTATTCCTCTTTCTCAATCTGCCTCAGGCGGCGCACCGCCCTTCGTTAATAAAAGAGCCTGTCCATGCAGATTTACAGACAGGTTCACGTCACCCTCCGGTGACAATCAGGCGACGCGGCGCCACGCGCCCGTCGTCCAACATCTCTCCAACACCTAAAAATTCGCCACTGTGCAGTGCGACGCGCACAATACCACCGCGCGGCGCGTTTGGCACCATCACCGGCTGCCCCTGCCTTATATAGAATCCACCGGATTCGCTGAGGCTGACCAACGGCAACTCACCCAATGCGGCATCGGCGGGCAATAAAAGCGCGTCGATCGCGTCGAAGCCACCGGTGTCCCTGATCGCTTCCAGCGCACCCGGCGCGATACTGTCCTCTATACTGAACGGCCCCGACCGGGTCCGGCGGAGCACGCTGACAAACGCGCCACAGCCCAGAACCCGGCCCAGATCTTCCGCCAGCGAGCGCACATACGTACCTTTTGTGCACTCCATGTAAATATCGACCTCGGGCCTGTCTCCGCCCCGGAACGCGCGCAGTTGCAGTTCCTTTATGACCACCAGCCGCGGCTTGCGTTCCACCTCCAGCCCCTGCCGTGCCAACTTGTACAGCGGCTGCCCGTCCTTTTTAATCGCAGAAAACATGGAGGGGATCTGCTCGATCTCCCCCTCGAACTGTCGCAGTGCTGCGACAACATCACTTTCATACAGTCCGCTCGCATCCCGCTCTTCCAGTACCTTGCCCTCGGCATCACCGGTATCGGTAACAGAGCCCAGCACGAAAGTGCTCTGGTAGGCCTTATCTGCATCCAGCAGATACTGGGAAAACTTGGTCGCCTCGCCAAGGCACAGCGGCAATACACCGGTGGCCAGCGGATCAAGGCTCCCCGTGTGGCCGGCCTTGGCGGCGTTGTACAGGTGCTTTACACCCTGTAATGCCCGGTTGGAGGTCACCCCCATAGGCTTGTCCAACACCAGAATGCCATCGACCGCGCGTCCCTTGCGACGCCTGGCCACCGCTAGACCTCCGATCCGTCATCGTCGCGCAACCCGAGTTCGCGATCCGCATTGGCTGCGCGTTTAATCAGGTCTTCCAGGTCGCGCCCGCGCCCGATACTGGAATCGAAGTAAAACCGCAGTTGCGGCACACTGCGCATCGTGCTGTCCCGGGACAGCTGGCTGCGTAAAAAACCCGCTGCCTTGTTCAGGACTTCAATGGGTTCACGCGCCTCTTCGCCCGAATCGCTGCCCATCACGGTGCAATACACCCTTGCATGCCCGAGGTCGCGACTCACGTCCACCCCGGTAATGCTGACCATACCCACCCTCGGATCCCGCACTTCGTGCTGGATCAGGGCGGCCAGCTCACGCTGCAGGAAATCCGCTACGCGCTGGGTTCTGGCATATTCTTTTGCCATCAGTAATGCTCTTTGAGACGCCGCTTACAGGGAGCGGGCGATCTCCTTGACTTCATATACCTCGATAAGGTCGCCCGCCTTCACGTCAGTGTAGTTCTTCACACCGATACCGCATTCGACCCCGTTACGCACTTCGTTCGCGTCATCCTTGAAGCGGCGCAGTGATTCCAGCTCTCCCTGGTAGATCACCACGCTGTCGCGCAGAACCCGGATAGGCTTGGATCGATAAACCGTTCCCTCGATCACCATACAGCCGGCAATCTGGCCAAACTTGGGTGAACTGAACACATCGCGCACTTCGGCAATCCCGACGATTTCCTCGCGCAGTTCAGGCGCCAGCATGCCCGTGAGAGCTGCCTTCACATCGTCTATCAGGTCGTAAATGACATTGTAGTAGCGCAGGTCGACACCTTCGGCCTCCACTAACTTGCGCGCCGCATTATCCGCTCGCACGTTGAAACCAAAGACGACGGCACCGGAGGTCACCGCCAGGTTGACATCTGTCTCGGTGATACCACCCACACCGCCAGTGACGATGTTCACCTGCACTTCCTCGTTGCCAATATCCAACAGCGCCGACTGGATGGCCTCCAGCGAGCCGCGCACGTCGGCCTTGACCACCACATTGAGTGTCTTCCTGTCTCCGGCCGTCATACTCTCGAACATATTGTCGAGCTTGGCTGCCTGCTGACGCTGCATCTTCATACTGCGCGTCTTCTCCTGACGGAAATCGGCCACCTCTCGCGCACGCTTCTCGCTCTCTACAACCGCGAAGATATCGCCCGCCGCAGGCGTGGCATCCAGGCCAAGGATTTCAACGGGTATGCTGGGACCAGCCTCATCGATGGGCTTGCCATTCTCATCCAGCATGGCGCGTACGCGGCCAAACTGCAGGCCCGCCAGGACGATGTCGCCCTTGCGCAGTGTACCGCTCTGGATCAGCAGTGATGCAACGGGGCCGCGGCCCTTGTCCAGGCGCGATTCGATGACGATACCCTGTGCAGGGACATCCCGCGCGGCGGTCAACTCCAGCAACTCCGCCTGTAACAGAATGGCGTCGAGCAACTCATCGATACCGTCGCCCGTCTGGGCGGAAACCTGGATAAACTGCGTGTCGCCACCCCAATCCTCAGGTATGACGTCCTTGGCGGCGAGTTCGCTCTTGACGCGCTCGGGGTCCGCGCCCTCCTTGTCCATCTTGTTGATCGCGACAATGATCGGTACGTCGGCCGCTTTGGCATGCTTGACCGCTTCTTCGGTTTGCGGCATCACACCATCATCGGCGGCCACGACCAGTATCACGATATCCGTACTTTTCGCGCCACGAGCACGCATCGCAGTAAAGGCCGCGTGTCCGGGTGTATCGAGGAACGAGATCATGCCGCGATCGGTTTCTACATGGTAAGCCCCGATATGTTGCGTGATACCACCAGCCTCTCCAGAAGCCACCTGGCTCTTGCGGATGTAATCCAGCAGTGAGGTCTTACCGTGATCCACATGGCCCATGACGGTGACGACAGGTGCCCTGGGCTCCTCGTTGCCCTCGTGCTGCGCCAGGGTTTCCTCAAGCCGCTCCTCCAGCGCATCCGTGCTCAGGTGTTTAACTTCGTGACCGAACTCCTCGATCACCAGCGTCGCAGTATCGCGGTCAATCATCTGGTTGATTGTCGCCATAACGCCGAGCTTCATCAGCTCCTTGATCACCGCGCCCGACTTGACCGACATCTGCTGCGCCAGATCGGAAACTGAAATCATATCCAGCACGCCGATTTCACGGACTTTCTGCTCCGTTGGCATTTCAAACCCGTGTTTTGAGTGTTCGGCGTGGGCCGATTTAATCTTCTTGCGCCCACCGCGTCGGCGCCCGAGACCCGTCTCTGAATCCAGGTCCGCCAGGGATAAATTATGGTTGCGCTGTTTGCCGCGGCCACCCGGGGCACTGCGGGCCAGACGGTTGCGGGGCTTGCGATTGTCCTCTTCGCCACCGCGCGGCGATGAGGAGGGAAGCTCGTGCAGACGCTTCGGTCGCTTGGTAACCTCCTTCGCTTTCTCCTGGCTCTTGGCCAGCGCTTCAGCCTTCTCCTGTTCCTCTGCGAGCCGGCGCGCCTCGGCTGCCGCCTCACGTGCCGCAGCTTCATCCGCTTCCTTCAGCTTGCGACGCGCAGCGGCGCGTTGACGGATTATCTCCGGATCGACGTTGGCGGGATCTTCATCTGCGTCAGCTTCCAGCTCCGACACCGCCGCTACGAGTTTTTCCCGCTCGGCCGCGGCCGCGGCTTTTGCATCCAGCGCCTCCGTAGATTCGGCTGTTACCTGCTCTACCAGCGGCTCTTTCGCCTGCTCGGGCTCCGGCGCTGGTGCCGCTTCCGGTGCTGGAACCAGTTCTTCTTCCATGGGCGCATCTGCGCCTTCCAACTGCTCTGCATCGCGCTTCACGTAAGTGCGCTTCTTGCGCACCTCTACATTGACGGTCTTTCTTCCCTGTGACGCCGTCGTGCGCAACGTGGTCAGCGTTTTACGCTTCAAGGTTATACGCTTGGGAGCGTCAGTGGACTCACCGTGACTGCGCTTCAGGAATTGAAGAAGCGTTTGCTTATCCTCATCAGACACAGCTTCTTCTGCTTCCGTGTGTGGCAGCCCCGCTTCCTTCATCTGCGTCAACAGACGCTCAGAGGACGCTCCAACCACTTCCGCAAGCTGCTCTACTGTCACCTGACCCATTCAATAATCTCCTTGGTACCCTGTCATAATGTGATTTAGTTGCCGTGCCAGATTACTCTTGGGCCTCGGCAAACCAGGGTGCTCTCGCGGTCATAATCAATTCGCCAGCGCGCTCTTCCGTCATGTCCGGAATATCCATCAGGTCGTCCACGCCCTGCTCGGCGAGGTCTTCCATCGTAACGATCCCGCGACTGGCCAGCAGGTAAGCCAGGTGACGATCCATGCCATCCATCGTCAACAGGTCTTCTGCCGGCTCGCGGGCTCCCAGTTGCTCCTCGGACGCGATCGCCATAGTGAGCAGGGCGTCCTTGGCCCGCGCCCGCAGCTCCTCTGCGATCTCCTCGTCGAAACCCTCAATGGCGGTCATTTCTTCCAGCGGCACATAGGCCACCTCTTCCAGCGTGGTAAACCCTTCTTCAACCAGGATTTCCGCCACTTCCTCGTCTATATCGAGGCGATCAACGAACACCTGGATGACCTGCCCTGCTTCCGCCTCGTGCTTCTCGGCGGCGTCCTCCAGGCTCATGACGTTGATCGTCCACTGCGTGAGTTGCGCAGCCAGCCGGACATTCTGGCCAGAGCGGCCAATCGCCTGTGCCAGGTTATCCTGTGATACCGCCACATCCATGGTGCCGCTATCCTCATCCACAACAATCGACTCAACTTCTGCCGGGGCCATCGCGTTGATCACCAGTTGCGCGGGATTGTCATCCCACAGCACGATATCGACGCGCTCGTTGTCTAGTTCGTTGGAAACGGCCTGCACGCGCGAACCGCGCATCCCAACGCAGGCACCCACCGGGTCAATGCGCTGGTCATTGGTCTTAACGGCAATCTTGGCGCGCGAACCGGGATCGCGAGCTGCGGCCCGGATCTGTATCACTTCCTCGGCGATCTCGGGTACTTCAATCTTGAACAGCTCTATCAGCATCTCTGTGCAGGAGCGGCTCAGTATGAGCTGGGGGCCGCGGGCTTCTGTGCTGATTTCCTTCAAAATGGCCCGCACACGGTCATTCACCCGGAACGTCTCACGACCCACCAGTTGATCGCGCGGTAACAGGCCCTCTGCGTTGTTGCCGAGATCGACAATAACGTTGTCGCGTGTGACTTTCTTGACGGTGCCCGCCACCAGTTCGCCGACTCGGCTCAGGTACTGCTCTACAACCTGGGCCCGCTCTGCATCCCGAACGCGCTGTACGATAACCTGCTTGGCTGTCTGGGCGGCGATACGGCCGAACTCCACGTTCTCAACCTGCTCTTCGTAGATATCACCGGGCTTTAAGTTCGGGTCCTGCTCGATCGCTTCTTCCGTCGTGAACTGGGTACCCAACAGCGCCATCTCGTCGTCCGGCACCACCAGCCAACGACGCACGGACACGTAGTCGCCGGTTTTGCGGTCAATGGTGACGTGAATGTCGGCTTCTTCGTCATAGCGCTTTTTGGTCGCAGTAGCCAATGCCAATTCAATGGCCTCGAAGATAATGTCCTCAGACACACCCTTCTCATTGGAGACAACCTCAGCCACCATCAGAATTTCTTTCGTCATCTCTAGCCTCACCTGTTCTGTTTTCGCGTTCAGACGCGGGGTTTTACACGCGCCTTTTCTATCGCACCGTAGGGCAACAGGAACTCGTGATCATCGATCTGTATCACGACGTCCTCACCCTCAACACCTTTCAACATACCCGTGAACTTGCGCCGGCCCTCAAACGCGCTGCGCAAGCGCAATTCCACAATCTCGCCCACATAGGCAGCGTACTGCCCCAGCGCGAACAGGAGTCGATCCACACCCGGGGAGGAGATTTCCAGCGCATACTCCCCGGCGACCGGCTCCTCGACGTCGAGAATGCCACTCACCTGCTCACTCACAGCAGCACAGTCATCGACCGTGATACCTGCAGGGCTATCTATATAGACCCGCACAACACTGTGCTTTCCCTGCGCGACGTATTCCACGCCCCACAATTCGTAACCCAGCGCGGCCACTGTGGATTGCAACATCTCTGCAATTTGCTGATCTTTGCTCGCCACGGGCGTTTTGTTTACTCCGTATACGAAAAAGCCCCTAAAAAGGGGCTTTTTCATCTTCACACTGTCACCTGGAGCCGACAGTGCCAATTGGTAGCGGGGGCTGGCTGCCAACGGTATCTACCGCTGGTCACTGCCTTTGATATCGCCTCTAAGCCGCAACCCCTGAGTGCGTTACTGTCTAGCCCAGAGGGAGCCCGCACCGTTCAGGGCGCGAATTTTACCCGAGAACCCCCTTCTGTTTCAACGGGAGGGCGCAAAAATGGCTAGAAAGCGCCCTCCCTCCAGGAAATCGTATCCGGCCCCCTTCTCGCTGCGGTTGACCGAGGACGAACGCAAGGCCCTGGACGAACT
>JAGRIK010000118.1 GCA_020443325.1 Halioglobus sp. | reverse complement strand
TGATGACAGAGAAGATACCGGCGTAATCGAGGCGCTGCTGGCGCGGCTGAATGAGTACCGCCTGCCTCGGTTGCTGGAATTGAAGGAGCGGGTCGATCGTGGCGAGGCGATCGGTGACAACGATGTGCAATTACTTGAGCGAGTGTTGGATGACGGGCGAGAAATAGAACCGCTGATTGCGAGGAACCCCAAGGTGCAATCCGTCTACGCGCAGGTGACGGCGTTACACGCAGAGATCACGGCCAAGGCAGTGGAGAACGAACAAAAACCGAAGACTTGATGACACAGCTCTGCTGGATTGCAACACCCCTTCACGCCTCTAATCTTCATCCAGCGGCGGCGATATCGCCGCAATGCCTAAACGGCCGGGCGCAACCGCAATCATGCTCGCCAGTTGTTGATTTTCCAGCATATACTCGAGTGCATTGCCTACGTCACAGTGGCGCTTCAGTCTACAGGAGGGACGAGACGTGAATGTACGAAAACCTGCCAGCGGGCGAAACAGAAAGTCAGTGATCGCCCACATTCTGCTCGCCGTATCTGTGGGGAGTGTTTTTCCTGTGGGAGCAGCGGGATCACCTGATGCAGATTACCGGCAGCCCAAAGCCGAAATAACAGCGTTGCTGACGGCAGCGGCGCCACCGGAACCGTTATTGCACGCCGGCACAAACCAGGTGGCCCTGTTGTTTCGCGAGCCGGTGATCAGTATGGCGCGTCTGGCGCAACCGCGTCTCGGATTGGCGGGCTATCGCTTTGATCCCGAATCGCAGACGTCCGGCGTAGTGCCGTTGATCTCCCGCGTTGAAGTGCTTTCCACCAACGAGGGGGCGCAGCAAAAACCGCTCGTATGGAAACCCGCAGCCGGCGCGGTACTGGATCATGTGCGCTTTTCGCCTGACGGTCGCACACTATCCGCGGTGGCGATTGGCGATGGCCCGGCTCGACTGGTGTTGTTTGATGTGGCCAGCGGCGCACAGGGGGAGTTGGACACGCCCGTTCAAGCTGCCTGGGGCAGTCCCTGCACTTGGGTAGGGAATGACGAATTGCTGTGTCGTGTCGTGCCAGCGGAGCGCGGTGCGTTGCCGGTGGCGCGACCGGCACCGACGGTGGTAGAGCACGAGGGCGGGCCGCTGCCGATGCGCACCTACCAGAACCTGTTGGAGAATGACTACGAGGATGCATTGTTCGAGTATTACTTCGCCACTGAGCTGGCGCGGGTTGATCGCACGGGAGCGATGCGCCGTGTGCCGGGTATCCGGGGTTTGCTGCGCATCGTGGAGCCTTCACCGGATGGCACCTTTGCGCTGGTCACCCGCCTGCAGCGGCCGTTTGCACGGGTTGTGCCGGCGCGGCGTTTTCCGAGCGCGGTGGAGGTGTGGGATCTGCAGTCGGGGCAGCGACTTTACAGTTCCGCGCTGAGCGGTTTTGGCATTGATACCGATGAGGAAGGCGACGATCCCCGCCGCGCCGTCTGGATGCCAGCCACGGCTGATGCTGGCAACAACGTACTTGGCTATATCGAAACGGCAAAAGGTGCCGATGGTGGCGAGGTTTACCGATGGATGTCATTGCCGGCTCCATTCGAGTCTGCTCCTGTTGAAGTCGCCAGCAGTGCCAAACCATTCCAGCGCTTTGGCTGGACTTCCGCCGGGACGCCTTACTTCGCCACCCGCGGTGAGACGTCGGAGGAGGTGAGCTACCAGATCGTGCGCGATGGCAAGGTCGAGCCGATCTGGAAGGGGGTGGTTGCCGATCGCTACGACAACCCGGGACGGGCCATCCGCACCAATGGCAATGACGGGCCGGTGCTGGAGCGGGATGGCCGGATTTTTATTGCCGGCGACGGCCTGAGCGATGCCGGGCCACGGCCATTCCTCGATGAACTCGACCTGGCGCAGGGCGCGGCGCGGCGCGTGTTCGAGGCGCAGCAGGGTGTGTATGAAATCGTACTCGGAGTGCTCGATACAGAAGCGCTCGAATTCATCACGTCCCGCGAGACCGAGACCGAGCCGCCAAACCTGTACCTGCACCGCGGTGACTCGCGCACTGCACTGAGTCATTTGCCGGATCCCTTTCCACAACTCTCGAAGACAACGCGTCAGGTGGTGTCGTACCAGCGCGCCGATGGCGTGGCGCTTTCCGGCACACTGTACCTGCCCCAGAACTATCGCGAGGGTCAGCCCTTGCCCACCCTGGTATGGATTTATCCCACCGAATTCGAGGATCGAGAGCAGGCCGAGCAGATGGATTTGCGTTTCTTCCGCTTCCACAAGGTAAAGGGTCCATCGCCACTGGCCGCAGTCGCCGCCGGCTATGCCGTGCTGCTCAACCCCACCGTTCCGATCGTTTACGACGACAGTGGAACCAGTGACGATTACCTGCCCCAGCTGATCTCCAGCGTCGAGGCTGCGGTACAGTTTCTCGTCAAGTCAGGTGTGAGTGAACCGGGCAGGCTGGCGGTCGCCGGTCGCAGCTACGGCGCGTTCTCAACCGCCAACCTGCTGGTGCACACGAAACTGTTCGCTGCCGGTATTGCGATGAGCGGTGCTTACAACCGCACTTTGACTCCCTTTGGGTTCCAGCATGAATACCGCTCGTTCTGGGACGCCACGGAATACTACGCCAGTATCTCGCCCTTTTACTTCGCCGACCAGCTCAAGGCCCCGATCCTGCTGGTACACGGCGGCAGCGACGAGAACGCGGGGACGATCACATTCGGCGCACGCCGCTACTTTCACGCGTTGCTTGGCGCCGGTGGCCAGGTTCGCTATGTGGAATTACCGTACGAGGGGCATCACTACTGGGCGCGTGAAAACGTGCTGCTGGCCTCTGCCGAGATGTTGATGTGGCTGGACCGGTTCATCGGCCCGCCACCGGGGCCGTGACAGCTGTCCCGCCTGGCAGGGGTCCTGACCAGTACGCCGGGTTTGAATGCGGTGGTGGCCGAAGCCAAAAGCGAAAGCCCTGTGCTGGGGTACATCGTTCCCTATGCGATCGCAAACGTATTGCTTACGCTATTGAGGCCGGTTATCGTGCTGACAGCCTGAAGCGCGCCATCGCGTGATTTTCGGCATCCCCAGCGTGAATTAAGTTCTACGGCGCTTTTTCCCTGTCAGCATTTGGGATTGAAATGTCCTCCTCATCCGGTGCTGCCAGTGGATGAAAGCCCTCTGCGGCGGATAGCGGGATCACGAGGGTGGAACGAGTCCCACCCCGGGGACGCTGCTGATATCGAGCCTGCCATTGAGCGGAATCAGTTGCTCCTGGATGCTGAGAAGCCCGTAAGAGCGATCCTGCAGGACGTTGGCAAGATCAAATCCCACGCCCTCATCAGAGACTGAAACCTCAAGCCCCTGGTCGGTCCGTGCGATGGCGACGTAGGCCTTGCGCACCCCGGAATGCTTGCCCACATTGAACAGCAACTCGCGCACCGCTCGAAACAGCACGCTGCTGATATCGGGTGACATCGGCGTCGCCGGCAGCGAGCCGACCACGGCCACCTGAATATGATGGTTATCCTCCATCCAGCGCCCCAACCATTGCAGTGCCGTCACAAACCCCTGCCCGTAGAGAATCGGTGGTGCAAGCTCCATCGTGAGTGAGCGTGTGCTTTCCAGTGCCTGTTCAAGAATGCCTACTACCTGTCGGCTGATCTCATCCGTATTCGAACCGTGCAGGCCTTCAACCAGCATCTCTGTCTTGATTTTGGCCGCTGCGAGTAACTGTTGCTGGTTGTCGTGAATCAGGCGAGCGATGCGTTTGCGCTCTTCCTCCTCAGCCTGTGTCAGTTTTCTGGCCAGCGCCCTGAACTGGACGTTTTTCTGGTGCAGTTCCGCGCAGGCTTTTTCCAGTTCATCTGTTCGCTGTGCGACCCGCTTCTCGAGTGTCTTGTTGAGGTTAAGCAGTTGCGCCTCTATCTGTTTCCGTTGCGTAATATCGCGGGCGGTTGCCTGTTCATAAGAAGCGCCACCGAGCGTGAATGTGGTCAATGTAACCTCGGTAATCACCGGATTGCCATCAATGTTTCTGCCGTGCCACTCAAATTTTTGGGGTGTTCCGGAGCGGGCGGCCGCTACCAGTTCCTGATAAAGCTCACCCGAATTTCTGCCGCCCGGTTGCGTCGGCGGGAGAAATTCCAGCAGAGGCCTGGAAGTAATCTCCTCGCGCGAGTAGCCATAAAGCTGCTCTTGCCGCTTGTTGCAATCAATGATCTGGAAATTCTGCATTATCGCGATCGCATCCCCGGCGTTCTCAAACAGTGTGCGAAAGCGCACTTCGCTGTCGCGCAGTTCAGCTTTCATCGCTTCCTGTTGCGTAATGTCCACCACGGTGGCCCCGTAATAGAGAACGCTGTTATCTGGCGCCCTGATGGCAAAGGGATTGACAATAACCGGAAATCGCTTGCCGCTCTTGTGCATGAATGTCAGTTCAATCTGCGAGAGATCGCCGCTGAGTGTTCTGGCAAAAGCAGCCTGAATACGATCACGCTCCTCCGGCGGCCAGTACAGGTGATCGGGGCTGGAGCCGACAAGTTCCTCGGCGGTAAATCCTGTCATCCGGCACAGCGCCGGATTAACATCCACATGCACACCGTTCAGGTCCACAATCGAAAAGCCATCCTCCATATGCTGAAAAGACAGTTGTCTCAGGTTTTCTTTTGAAATCACTTGCACCTTCGCCTCTTCTTGCGTTGCCGTGCGGGGAACGTGGTAAAGTCCTCGCTGCTGTGTATGTACTCCAATGTGGCAAGTGTTGGGGTAAACTGTAGCGCGTTGAATTTGATTGCTAGCCCCGGAGAATACCATGCCTTACAAACGTATTTCGATAGATGAAGCCAAAGCGCTGATGGAGGCGGGCGGTGCCACCGTCGGTGATGTGCGCGCTGCGGATGCATTCAGCGCCGGCAGCATCGCAAATGCCATTCATATCCAGCAGGAGACGCTGGACGATTTCGTGGCCAGCGCAGACAAGAATAAGCCGCTGATTCTGTACTGCTACCACGGCAACTCAAGCCAGGGCGCGGCAAATTACTTTGCCGAGCAGGGCTTTGAGGAAGTGTACAGCGTTGACGGCGGCTACGAGGCCTGGCGACAAAAGTATTGATGCAGACTGCGTTCAACGCGCCCCCGAGGCTGGGCAGCAGCCTCCTGGACCTGATTGACGCTGCAGCCATATTGATGGGAAGTATGCGACCGTGAATGCCAACCGGGACCAGAAATATCTGATCCAACCGAAGCCACCCATTGTGCACGACGAACTGGCACACATCGGAGCGGGGCTGCGCTTTTCGCAAAGCCCGACGAATTTCCTTGCACAGATGAGGAAGGAGTACGGCGATACCTTCCTCGTCGATGTCTTCGGTTACAAACTGTTTTGTGTTTTTTCGCCCGCGGGCCTGAAGAGCCTCTATGCAGCGGCAGAGGACGAGGCCAGTTTTGGGATGGCCACTTTCGATATGCTGGGGTTCAAGACACCCCTGGATATTTTTCTCGATGCGGATATCGATCTCTTTTATGAGCTGCTGCTGCCGCAAAAAGTCGCAGCCTATGTCGAGGATTTCTCGGGCGCTGTCGCTGAGGTCCTGGCCGAGTGGGGCAGCGCTGGCCAGATCAATGTATTCGATGAGATTCGCACGCTGGAGCAACGTGTCGGCTTCAGGGTATGGATGGGCGAGGAGGCGACCCGGGATGGCGTTTGGCAGGCGTTCAAGATGCATTTCGATGTGCTGTCACAGGAGAATGCGTTTGTCAGCCCGCAGCAGACGCTGGATACCCTGACCTCAGGCAAGGCAAAGGAAAAGCAGGCGGTTGCAGAAATCACCACGTTGGTAGGTGGCATTGTGAAGCGCCGCGAAGCGGCGGACGACTGGCCCGAAGACAATTTCACCTTCCTGTACCACCGCTTCCGGTCGGATGACCCGCAGGTCACGCTGCGCAAACTGACGCACAATATTATCAACGCCAACCAGGGTTTCCTGTCGAACCTCTATGCGGCCCTCAGCTGGTCGCTGATAAACCTCAAACAGTATCCCGCAACCCAGCAACGCCTGGAAGCTGAGCTGGCTGATACGAGGGCGACATTCGGCGAGCACTTTTACGCGTCACAGGCAGCGCTGGACAGCATGCGTTTTTGCGAGCAGCTGCTCATGGAGAGTGTGCGCATGGCTCAGCGTTCGATAACGCTGCGCAAAGTGATGCGGGAGATACAGTTCGATTGCGGCGATCACGTGTATACCATTCGGCCCGGTGTGTATATCACCACCATGCTGTCGGTGATCAATACACAGACCCCCGAGCTTGCCCGGTTCGATCCGGACCACTACCAGGGCAGGCGCATCGACCCCAGACTCATCGTTGAAGGCAAGGAAACCATCAGTACCTTCGGGCACGGTTCGCACGCGTGTCCGGCGCAGAAGTTCTCGCACAATATGTGCAAGGTGTTGCTCGCACAGCTGCTTGAGAAATTCGAGTTCGGTGCCCCGGAGGGTGCAGTGGAGCCCAGTAGCGCACAGATGGGCGGCGTCGCGCGCGCCTCGGCAGATATCGTTCTCGGCTACCGGCGGAAAAAACAGGATTGAAGCGCGGTGGCCGGGGTATTCGCTACCCCGGCTTGCTGTCGACCCGTGGTTGCGTCAGTACAGGGATATAGCGCACCAGGAACAGCGAGAATGCAACAATCCACAGCAGCGCGGAAAGTTGCCAGGCCCACAGTGTCAGTGCGACGTCCACCAGGGGCAGGACGGCGCGTATCATCGCGGCGAGAATCACCAGGCCAAAAGCGAGGGACAGATACGCCGGTACCTCCAGCGGCCGACCCGTATGTCCCAGCGAGACCCGTGACATCATGGCCAGGATCATCCCACCGATTGTGCCTATCGCCAGCAGGTGGATCACGTTTTTGCTCGCGACGGGGTCGGCGCCAACCAGAGCCAGCGCAAACATGGCCAGTGGGATGCAGAGGTAGCTCAGGTGCATGGACCACAGCAGCGGAACACGCAGTGTTTTCCAGCCCTGCCAGTGGGCCAGGCGGATACTGTGGATCACGCCCGCGACCAGGCACAGCAGCGCAAGCACGGTGCTGGATTGTTCCTGCGGCCAGAATACCAGCACAAGCCCGATCAGTGCGGTAGTGCCGATGGCCAGGCTCTCAAACCAGGCCGGCAGCGGGGTAATCCTGAATCCGAGGCGGTTGCCGGTAAACAGCGGTGTCACCCGGCCGCCGATGATGACCACCAGCACGGTGATCATCCAGACGGCGCCGTAGTGGAGGCGCGCACTGAACAGCGGGTCCCCGGCATTCCAGTAACTGGCACTGCTCAGCAGGGCCAGCGCCAGCAGCACGGGCGGGAACAACATATTGCGCCACTGCCTTACTGCCCACACACGCAGGGTCAACTCGTAGATCAGCAACCCGAAGAAGAGCATCTCCGCCAGCCAGGCCAGCAACAGTTGTCCGGGTAGCAGCCACAGCGTCGTCCGGGCAATAACCCAGAGCCCAAACAACACTTTCAGGCGCCACCCTGTGGTGCCGGGTATGCCGGTCCATGTCGCCACGGCCGATAGCAGAAAGCCGGCAACGACCGGCATCGCAAACCCGAAGATCATCTCATGGGCGTGCCACCAGGCGGGAAACAGGGTGAAGTCCCAGCTCTGGGGTTGCCACATCCAGTGCAGCCAGCGCGCCATGCCCAGTACCGCAAACGCACCTGCCAGCAGGAAGCCCGTACGAAAAGCCAGCCGCCACAGCGGCGCTTCGGGGGGCGGTGTCTCGGGTTCATTAATCTTCATCGGGCAGACCGTTGGTCAGTAAATTCCAGCTGTGAGAGTACCGCAACTGGCAGCGCCGGGACACCTGTTACGCGATTGGCCAACCCTCGGTGCGGGCGGCCTGTCACCGTTGCCCAACTCGATGGCGCGGCAGCACATGCACTTGGCAGCGCTCTGCATTAGTATGGGTGCCCGAATAAAGTCGTCAATCGATGTGAGATTATCCAATGTCCCTGGACTTCGACAGCGCACGCCTTCCCAATCCCAACCTGCGGGAAGAGCACCACGAATGGCGCACGCAATTGCGCAGGTTTATCGATACAGAGATCATGCCGTACGCCGAGGCCTGGGACGAGGACTGCCACATCCCCATCGAGTTGTGGCCCAAGGCTGCCGCTGTCGGCCTGCTTGGGCTGGGCTACCCGGAGGAGTTCGGCGGTACCCGCGAGGGAATAGATTCCTGGCATATGTGGGTCGCCAATGAGGAACTGGCGCGCATCGGCGCCGGCGGTATTCCCGCCAGCCTGATGGTGCACGGTATCGGCCTGCCACCGGTCATCAACTGGGGCTCGCAGGCATTGAAAGAGATGGTGGCCCCCCCGGTTCTGGCGGGCACCAAGCATATCGCGCTCGGTATCACCGAACCCGGCGGCGGCTCCGATGTGGCGCAACTGGCGACCACGGCGGTGCGCGATGGCGATCACTATATCGTCAATGGCTCCAAGACTTACATCACGGGTGGCATGCGCGCCAACTGGGTCTCCACTGCCGTGCGCACTGGAGGCGAAGGCGCCAGGGGCGTCTCCATGCTATTGATCCCGACCGATGCCGAGGGGTTTAGCCGTACGCAACTGGATAAAAAGCAGGGCTGGTGGGCCTCCGATACCGCCACGCTTTATTTCGACAATGTGCGGGTACCGGTGAGCAATCTTATCGGTGAGGAGAACCAGGGTTTCCTCGTCATCATGACGAACTTCAATGGCGAGCGTATGGCGATGGCTGCCGGGATGGAGGCGCTGGGCCGGGTCTGTCTCGAAGAAGCGGTCGAGTGGGCGCGGGAGCGCAAGACGTTCGGCAAGCGCCTGGCGGACCACCAGGTGATCCGCCACAAGATCGCCCAGATGAAACAGAAACTGAATGCGACCCAGGCCTACATCCGTATATGCTACGAGTCCATTGAAGCGGGTACCGCCAATCCGGGTGACATCGCGCTGCTCAAGGTGCAGGCCAGTGAAACCATGGAGTTCTGCGCGCGTGAGGCAATGCAGATACTGGGCGGCAGCGGCTATATGCGCGGCGGCCGGGTGGAGCGGATCTACCGCGAGGTGCGGGTCAACGCCATCGGCGGCGGCTCTGAGGAAATCATGCGCGACCTGGCCGCGCGCCAGTACGGGGTATAGAGATGAAGTTATGGCATTGTAATAGTGCGCGTTCCCTGCGCCCGTTGTGGGCACTGGAGGAACTGGGGCTGGAGTACGAGTTGGAGGTGTTACCGTTTCCCCCGCGACTGTTCCAGCGCGAGTACCTGGAAGTCAACACGCTGGGTACTGTCCCCTATTTTGTGGACGGGGATACGCATATGACGGAGTCTGTGGGTATCTGCCAGTACCTGGTGGATCGTTACCAGCGCTACGACTTTGGCCTGGAACCCACGCACCTCGAGTACGGCGCCTATCTCAACTGGTTGCACCATGCCGATGCGACACTGACTTTCCCGCAGACCATCTCGATGCGCTATTACTACCTGGAGCCCACGCCGGAAAAACAGGCGGTGGCCGACGACTATGCCAAGTGGTATATCTCCAGGCTCAGGCGGCTGGACGCACACCTGGAAACGAACGAATACCTGGTCGACAACCGCTTCACGATCGCCGATATTGCGGTGGGCTACGCGTTGTACCTGGGCCGGGCGATACAACTGGATAAACGGTATAAACCACAGACGGTGGCCTATCTGGAACGCATGATGGAGCGGCCTGCGTTTAAACGTGCCGATGCACAGGGTGAGCCCATGCAGCTCCCCAAAAGGGATTGAAGACGATGAGTGCGAGTGAAAAAGAGTTGCAGGAGTTCCGGGTCGAGGTTGCGGCCTGGATGAAAGAAAACAACCCGGCCGACCCGGGGTTTTTACTGCCCCAGACGTTTATGGAGGTCGGTGACGAGCGGCAGCTGGAGTTCCTGCGGGAGTGGCAGCACAAGGTGTGGGCTGCCGGATACCTCGGTATGGCCTGGCCGAAGGAATACGGTGGTGGCGGTGTGGATGCAGCGTTCCAGGGCGTCGCCGACCAGGAAATGCGGCGCAACGGTGTGCCGATCTGTTTCAATGTGATTGGCCTCGGCTGGGCCGGCCCGCTGATCAATGACATCGGTACGGAGCAGGAAAAAGCCAAATACCTGAAGGGCATCCTCACGGCCGAGGATGTCTGGTGCCAGGGTTTCTCCGAACCGGAGCACGGCTCTGATCTCGGCAGCGCGCAGACGCGAGCCGTGCGCGACGGCGACGAGTATGTTCTCAATGGCCAGAAAATCTGGACCACCATGGGCAACTTTGCGAAGTACATGATCCTGCTGGCGCGCACCAACCCGGATGCACCGCGCAAATACGACGGCCTGTCCTATTTTTTGTCGCCGATGAAAGTGCCGGGTATCGAGACGCGACCTATCCGCAAGATCACCGGGGAATTCGGATTTACCGAAACCTTCTTTACCGACGCGCGCATTCCCGCCGATTGCCTGATGGGCGAGGAAGGGCAGGGCTGGAAGATCGCGATGCAGACGCTGCAATACGAGCGCGGCGCGGAAGCGGGGGCCGCCGGTGGGCTGGCCATGGTGCGCGTCACGGTGGATGACATGATCAGGCAACTGGAGGGTGTGAACCGCGACGGTGAATCGGTGCTCAAAGACCCCGTGGTGCGCGACCAGTTGGTGCAGGCCGTCATGGAGGAAAAGGCAATGATACTCGGTGAAAGGCGCGCCCACATCGGTGCGCTAACCACGGACTATCCCGGCTCCCTGCCGCTGTCGAGCAAGCTGAGAGTCTCCGAGATGACGCGGCGCATGCGCCAGTTGGCCATCAACCTGCAGGGTGCCGAGGGTGCGCTGTACGTGGGTGACGCTGAAGCGCGCCAGGGTGGATTCTGGCAGCGCGCCTATTTCAACAGTTTCTCCGCGACCATAGGCGGCGGCACCAGCCAGGTGCAGGCCAATATTGTCGCCGAACATATTCTCGGTTTGCCGAAGTAGGGAGTTTTTATGTCAGTTGTTGGAAACACCGCCCTGAAGTTCAGTGAAGAGCAAGCCATGCTCCTGGATGTGGCGCGGCAGTTTTGTCGGGACAAATCACCTATCGCCAGCGTGCGTGCGCAACTGGAGACCGAAACGGGTTTTGATGCGGGGTTGTGGGCAGAGATGGTGTCACTCGGCTGGGCGGGCATTGCCCTGCCGGAATCCGTTGGTGGGTCCGGGATGGGCATCGCGACACTGGTGCCGGTGGTCGAGGCGATGGGGCGTGCGATGTTGGGTACACCGCTGATCAGCAGCGCACTCGCCGCACAACTGCTGTTGCGCGCCGGGAGTAGCGAGCAGGCTGAGCGGTTGCTGCCCGCTCTGGCGGAAGGGGCGCCGGCCACGATAGCGCTGCTCGAGGACGCGGACTGGGGTAGTGACTCGGTAGCGCTGGTGCTGGATGAAAAAGGCGTGCTGCAGGGTGCAAAGAAGTACGTGCCCGATGCGGCAGTGGCCAGCCTGTTCGTGGTATCTGTGCTGCATAGGGGGGAGCTGGCACTGGCCGTTGTCCGCGCCGACCAACTGGGTGAGGGCGCGCTGCGCAGCAACACACTGATAGACCAGACCAAGCGCTCTGCCAATGTGGATTTCAGCGGCATAGCGGTCGCTGAGAACAATATCATTACCGGTCCCGGGGCTGCTGCTGCGCTGCGCGATGTGCGGTTGTTGGGCGCGCTGCTGGTGGCGGCCGAGGCGACCGGCAGCGCTGGTGCCTGCCTGGATACCATTGTTGAGTATCTCAAGACCCGCAAGCAGTTTGGAAAATTGATAGGCTCCTACCAGGCGCTGAAACACCCGACAGTGGATATTCTTACCGAGACGGATTCAGCGCGCTCGTTTCTCTACCACGCCGCAACACTGGTGGGCGACTCCGCACTGGACACCGATGCGGAGATCGCCTGCCGTATGGCCAAGGCGCAGGCCTGCCAGACGTTGTTGTACGCCGGAGATCGGGCAGTACAGTTCCACGGTGGCATGGGTTTTACCTACGACTGTGACGCACAACTTTACATCCGCCGGGCGCAGTGGAGCCAGCAGCAGTTCGGCGACGCCCAGCATCATCGCAAGCGTTTGGCAGCCCTGCTGCTGGACTGATACCGCTAGAGCCAGTGGCGCGAAAAGTGGTTTTCGCGCTGCCGGTCCACTTCCCAATCGTATATAATGCGCGCCTTCCTATCGTTCACAGAAAAAAGCATCGTCAATGGCAAAAAAACATCGTGGCCTGAAGAGTAGCGTTCTGCCTCGAACGCTCGCTGTCTCGCTCGCCGGTCTTCGCGCAGGCAGCGCGCTGGCGGTCGATGGCGTTGTGCAGCGGGTCATGGGCCGCGGCGCCGATGACGACGATTCCGAATTTGCCCGTCGGGAGGCGCGGCGCTTTGTTCAGGAACTGGGCAAGCTCAAGGGTACCTATATCAAGATCGGCCAGATGCTGGCGCTGTTTGGCGCACAGTTTCTCCCGCGGGTGTTGGTAAACGCCCTGCAGGATCTGTCGGACCAGACCGAGCCGCTGCACTGGGACGCACTTGAGTCGTTCGTGCGGGACAGCCTCGGTGAGCGCTACACGGAGCTGGATATCGATCCGCAGGCGATTGCCGCGGCATCGCTCGCGCAGGTGCACCTCGCCAGGGTCCGCGCGAGTGGGGAATGGATCTGCCTGAAGCTGCAGTATCCCGGGCTGGCGCAGGTGATCGACTCGGATTTTGACGCCGTGGTGCGCATGTTGTTGCTGGCGCGCTGGGTGAAGGCGGGTCGGGAACTCGATGACTGGCTGGAGTCCATGCGCGCACACCTGCACAACGAAATCGACTACCGCCGTGAAGCGTCAAATACGCTGAAGATGGGTGCATTGGTCGATAAAGTGCAGGGCGCTTCGGTCAGCTACCATGTGCCCGAGTTGTATGCGCAGTACAGCACCGACTCCGTCCTGGCGATGGAGTACATCGAGGGCTTCTCGGTGGCCGATCCCGATATGGCCAGGCTGTCGCTGGAACGGCGCAACGCGCTGGCCAAAGGTATGCTGGAGCTGTTCTTTTATGAACTGTATGACTGGGGCCTGTTGCAGACAGACCCCAATTTTGGCAACTACCTGTTGCGGGTTGATGATCGGCGCAAGAAGGTGGCACAGGATGAACTGGTGCTGCTGGATTTCGGCTCCGTCCTGGAGTGCCCGGAGGACTTTCTGTACCACCTGCGGCGGACGATCGATGCGGGCCAGCGCCGGAACAAGCCCGACATGGTAGAAGGGTTGATCGGGCTGGGCTGCCTGCAGCCAGACGCCAGCGAAGAGGGGCGAATGCTGTTTGCCCAGTTTTGCCAGCACCTGCTGGAGCCGCTGCGATCGCCGGAGCGTTTGCCTCAGCAATACCTCAACGACAAGGGCGAGTATTGCTGGGGCAAGTCACAGCTGATGCGACGGGCCGGCGCGCTCGCGGCGCAGTCGGCGATGACCCGGCACTTCACGACGCCTTCGCGTGATTTTGCACTGATTGCACGAAAGCTGACAGGCGTGTTCAATTTTATCGTCGCACTCGATGCAGAATTCAATGCCTATGACATTGTCCAGCCGCATATCCAGCGCTGGCGGCAGAGAGAGCGACGTGGCCAAAAACAATAAAGGTAAGGACGACGGTTCCAGCGCGATCCCCACGTCCCGCGCGGGGCGATTCGCACGTATGGCCCGTATGGCAGGTGGCGTGGCCGGTGGCATGCTGGCAGAGGGCTCCAGGCAGTTGCGCGCGGGTAAGCGTCCCAGCACAAGAGACATGCTGCTGACTCCGGGCAATGCCCGGCGTGTGGCAGAGCAACTGGCCACGATGCGCGGCGCCGCGATGAAGGTCGGGCAGATTCTCTCCATGGATGCCGGTGAGCTCCTGCCGCGAGAGCTGGCCGATATTCTGGCGCGGTTGCGCGACGACGCTCGCTATATGCCGGTGGCGCAGCTGCAGGCTGTTATGCGGGAAGCCTATGGCGACGACTGGGAAACGCTGTTCTACGATTTTGACACCAGGCCCCTGGCTGCGGCGTCAATCGGCCAGGTGCACCGCACAATCTCCCCGGACGGTCGCGAGATTGTGCTGAAAGTGCAGTATCCGGGCGTCGCCGACAGTATTGATAGCGACGTGGATAATATTGCCGGCCTGCTGCGACTGTCGGGGTTGTTGCCCCAGGGGTTCGACATCCAGCCCCTGTTGGATGACGCCAAGTGCCAGCTCAAGGATGAAGCCGACTATCTCAAGGAGGCCGAGTTTCTCCAGGCGTTCGGGGATCTGCTCCGCGATGACGAGCGGTTTTTACTGCCTGAAGTATTGCCGGAGCTGACACGCCACAATGTGCTGGCGATGACCTACGTCGCCGGCAGCCCGATCGACTCCATCATCGATTTGCCGCAGGCCGAGCGCGACCGGGTGATGACGGCCCTTATCGAACTGATGCTGCTTGAGTTGTTCGAACTGCGGATGGTGCAGACCGATCCGAACTTTGCCAACTACCAGTACCGCCGCGGCACGGGGGAAATAGTGCTGCTGGATTTTGGTGCCACACGCCGTTTCAAGGCGGGCTTTGCCAACAACTATAAAAAACTCGCCCGAGGCGCCATCGCAGGCGACAGGGCGAAGGTCGCCGCGGCCGCTGAGCGACTCGGTTTTTCCATGGGCGAGGCTGATAGTGAGTACCGCGAACTGGTGCTGGAGGTATTGATGCTGGTGCTGGAGCCACTGTGCACCGATGAGGACTACGATTTTGCCCGCTCCAGTATGGCGCGGGATTTATCGGCACTGGCAGAAGAGGTGAGGGGCTACCGCGATATCTGGCGGGCACCGCCGATCGACGCTGTCTACTTTCATCGCAAGGTGGCCGGCATGTATCTGCTCGCCACCCGGCTGAAAGCCCGGGTTAATGTGCACATGCTTGTGCAGCGCTGGCTCGCCTGAGTCGGCGCCGCGCGGTTACTTGGACCGCGCCTTCTTGCGTGGCTTCTTGACTGACAGCGCACCGTCGCGCAATTCTTCAAACGATTCCTGCAGGCAGTCAGCGTAAAACGCGGGGTCCGGCAGCATATCGCGGCACGCCGTGAATGACAGGCTGACGGTTCCCTTTTTGTCCTGCACTGAGCTGTAGACGATGTGGAACAGCCCAACATTGGGCAGTAGTGGCCCCAGGCTGATCGAGTCAATCAACTCCGCGCCACACATATAGAGCTGGAAGGGTGCGCCTGGCACATTGGTGACAATCGTGTTGAACATGGTGCTGGCCTCTGCCAATCCGGTGGCGCTCGCCGTCCGTATGGCCAGGGACAGTACATTACCCGGCATCACGTCGGTGAGGTCCACGGCAAAGCGGGGCCCGAGCGCTTCAGCGTAGGCTTTGGCGGATAGCGCCTCCTCGTGGGCAGCGGCCAATCGCTCGCAGGGGTCGGCAATATCCGTGCGTAACCCCACATTCATGAAACCCACCATGTTGCCCCCGGCGGCGCGCTCCTCGACGGAGCGTACGTCGATAGGGCAGCCGGTGACCAGCGACTTCTCGGGTAGTTCTCCCTTGCTGT
>JAGRIK010000117.1 GCA_020443325.1 Halioglobus sp. | reverse complement strand
CGGAGGACAACGCGAGCGATGTGACCTACCTGTCGGGAGAGGTGAGGCTGGGGTGTTCGGAGGTCAATTACGGCATCATGTGCGGCAACCTTGCCTCGGGTGTCGGCCTGGCCGCCCACCACCTCAAATTATTGCGCACTCCCCCGGTGGAAAATGTCGTCAGGATTTACAATGTCAACACAGATAGCCTGATTCACGCTGAATACGACAGCTTTCGAGCGGGGATCTGTGGTGCGGCAAACCAGGTCAAGCTGACCTTTTTCTCATCGGGTGGCGGTGCAACGAAAAAAATCCTGCCGACGGGGGCAGCGGTGGACCGACTGTCGCTTGACGGCCGGGAGATCGAGTACTCCGTGGTCGATGCGGGCGCCATGTACGTCTTTATCAGAGCAAGCACGTTCGATCTGGAAGGCAACGAGTCAGCGGATACCCTGAATGCCAATCAGGAAATGCGGGGGGCGGTGGAGCGAATCCGCAGCAGCGTGCAAGCGACTATCAACCAGTTGAATCCTCACCTGGATATTCAACTGGGCCAGATCAAGGTCGCCCTTGTGGCTGATCGCATCGAGCGTACCGGGCAGGGCAATATATCAACGCCTGCGGATATTGAGGCCAGGGTAATTAATCCCCAGGGGGTGCACCGTGCTTATGCGGTCTCGGGGGCGATCTGCTGCTGTACCGCAGCGGCGATAGAGGGCACTCTGGTCAACCAGATCACATCTGCAGATAAGTACAATCCGAGCCTGACAATTGCTCATCCCGAGGGCATTATGGACATCGCGGTGGAGTTGGAACGTAACGCCGAAGGTCTGGCTATACGTAAATCCACCATACAGAGAAGTACGCGGGTCATTATGAGCGGTACAGTCTATGTACCTTCATAGCGTTTGTGCCCGGTGAGCGGAAAGTTGAAATGAGAGAAGCTACTGCCTTTGTGTTGACTCACGAGCCCGATCCGGACCGTGCTGCAAATGATAGCGCGCACAGTTTGATCGCGCTCTGCATTACGCGCTCGCTGGGGCGGCGTGGCGTCAAGGTCGTCAGGGTTCACCCGAATACCGCGGATACCAGCCTCTATTCGAAATATGTTCACAGCATAGAGATTTGCCCCAATCAGTATGTGTCCGAAAAGGCGCTTACGGATTATCTTGCCGAGCTGTCAAAAAAATACCCGGGAGACAGGGTCCTCATTCCCGCGTCGGATGACTGTTCGCAGTACATGGCCGACAATATAGAACAGCTGTCGGAACACTTTAAGCTGCTCAATCCCGACCGGCAGTCAATGGACAAGATCAGAGACAAATTCCTGCAGTACGAATTGGCCCGCTCCGTCGATGTGCCGATTCCCGAGACCTATTTTCCCGAGTCGCTCAGTGAGGCTGAAGCGCTGGCCCAGGAACTGAAAAACTTTCCCTACGTCATCAAGCCGCTTGTGGCCCAGACCTGGCGGCGCGCCGAATACCAGGCGGTTTCCAAAGACAAGAAGGCGTTTACAGTAACCACGCCAGCTGAATTCCTGCGAGAGTACCGACGTATTGCGGCGATGGACAAAAGATTGATGGTCCAGGAGGTGATTGGCGGTGACGACACCAACCTGGTGACGGTCATCGGGCATTGTGGCTCCAATGGCGAACTGATGGCTTACTGTGCCCGCAGCAAACTGAGGCAGTACCCGATCGACTACGGCTATTGCACTGCGACTGTTTCCTGTCACAACACTATCGTCGAAGAGCAGGCCAAGCGGCTTGTCCAGGCAGCGGATTATTTCGGTATCGTCGGCATAGAGTTCAAGTACGATGACAGGACCGGTTTATACAAATTAATCGAAATCAATACCCGCCCCGTCAATACCACGGGTATCAGTTCGGGCTGTGGCGTGGATTTACCTTACATAGCCTATTGCGACGCACTCGGTATTCCACCGCCGGAATTCAACGGCTGGGAAGACGGTGTAGTGTGGGTCCGTCTCAAACAGGATTTCGTCGCCGCCCGGGAATTGCGCAAACTTGGCAAACTGAGCTACTGGGAGTGGCTCATGTCGCTGCGCGGCAAGCGTGTACATGGAACATTGGCCTGGGATGACCTGAGGCCGTTTTACCTGCATTACCGCGATTACCTGGCGAGAAAGCTCCGCAAGTACCTCGATTTCGCGCAGCCGGGAAGACGGGTTCTCTGAGGTTCCACCCGCTGTAACTCTTCAAATTGAAAACAACTGCAGGTCATTATACCCATCGGGGAAGGTCATTGATGAGCGCGAGGGAACAAGGCAAGCGGATGTACGCCGGGTATGCTGTCAATAGCGCGGGTGAAGGTTGGTTGCGCAAGCTGGGCAGGAGCCTGAAGCGGAACAGTATTGTTGACCTGGTGCTCTATCCCTACGGGAAATACCGGCAGGAACTGCTGCTGCGCAGCACGTCCAAAAACGATCATCACACCCACACGGCATTCTATCGTTCCCCCGGACAAATGGAGGCGCTGGTCGGGCCCGTGATGGAGCGACTGCGATCGGGAAAT
>JAGRIK010000013.1 GCA_020443325.1 Halioglobus sp. | reverse complement strand
TTGCGATACCACTGGCGACGTTGATCAAGGCAATAATAAACGCCTGGCCGTCCTCGGAGTTGAAGGAACTCCCGGGGCCCGCCAGTTAATACCAATCCGATGGAGTTTCAGATGTCCGTGTTCAATCCCCGGCAGGCCTTTAAGCCGCTGTTCAGCCTTTTTGTCACTTTGTTGCTGGTGTCCTGTGTCACCACGTCGACATCGGATGTGCAGCCGGTCAAGAGTCCTAACGATGACTACCAGTACAGGCTTCTGACGCTGGATAACGAGATGGAAGTCCTGCTGATCTCCGATCCCGACACACCGAAAGCCGCCGCCTCACTGGATGTTCTCGTGGGGAGTGGAGACAACCCGCCCGGTCGCGCTGGGCTGGCACACTTTCTGGAGCATATGCTGTTCCTGGGGACAGAAAAATATCCCGATGCGGCAGAGTACGAGCGCTTTGTTACCGAACATGGCGGAACCCGCAACGCCTACACCAGTTTTGAGAACACCAACTACTTCTTCGATATTAATGCCGCGAGTCTGCCTGTGGCACTGGATCGATTTGCACAGTTTTTTATCTCCCCGCTGTTCGACGCGCAGTATGTCGACCGTGAAAAAAATGCGGTGGAAGCCGAGTACCAGATGGGCCTGAAGAGCGATGATCGCCGCGGGCTGGATGTGTTGCAGGAAGTTATTAACCAGGATCATCCCTACAGCCAGTTTACCGTGGGCTCGCTGCAGACGCTGGAAGACCGCCCCGATTCCGAGATTCGCGACGAACTGATTCAGTTCTACAACACCTACTACTCTGCCAACATCATGCGCCTGGTGGTGTTGGGGTCGCAGTCGCTGGATGAACTGGAGGCGCTGACGCGACCCCTGTTCAGCCAGGTGCCCAATCATTCCTATAAGCGCAAGACCATCAAGGCGCCCTTGTTTGAGCCGGGGCAGTTGCCGCTGTTCGTAGAGGTGCAACCGCTGGCGACACAGCAGCAACTGGATGTTTCCTTCCCGATTCCTGACTACCGTAACCAGTATCGCGTCAATCCGCAGTCCTATCTGGGGAATCTCATCGGGCACGAGGGGGAGGGCAGCCTGCTCTCCCGCCTGAAGGCGGAGGGGTTGGCCCAGGGACTGGCGGCGGGTGATGGCCTGTCCTGGCCGGGCGGGGCCCTGTTCAGCGTCCAGGTAGCGTTGACGGAAAAGGGCGCGGCGGATCCTGACCGCGTGCTCCAGTTACTCTTTTCTTATGTGGATATGTTGCGTGCCGAGGGTCCACAGCGTTGGCTTTACGACGAGCAGTCGCGCCTGGGAGAACTCAGCTTTCGTTTTCGCGAGCAGGCCAGCCCGATGGGCTATGTCAGTGCACTGGCCAGCGGCATGCAATTCTACGCGCCCAGGGATATTCTTCGCGGCCCTTACATGATGGACCGCTATGACGACGCGATCCTGGCGGAACTGTTGCAGCAGATAAGGCCGGAGAATGCGCTGGTGACGCTCAACGATGCGGCGGTGGAGGGCGATCAGCTGTCGCAATACTACGGGGTGCCGTATTCGAAAAAACCCCTGGACATCCGGCGCGTCACGGGCAGCGACGATGAACCCGCCTCGAAGGCGATGCACCTTCCCGCACCGAATGAATTTATCGCCGAGGATGTCACATTACAGGAATTGCCGCAGCCCATGCCGGCGATTCCGCAGGTCGCGCTGGATACGGACAGGCAGAAAATATGGTTTATGCCGGACGACGAGTTCAGGGTGCCCCGCGGGGCTACCTATATCAACTTTCGTTCGCCCGAGGTGGGAGACAGCGCCGAGCAGGCTGTGCAGGTGGCGCTTTATACTGCCATGCTCAACGACCTGTTCAACGAGTTCGCCTATCCGGCCCACCTCGCTGGAATGAGTTTCGATATCTACAAAAACAGCCAGGGTATCAGTTTGCGGGTGAGTGGCTACAACGATAAGCAGGAACTGTTGTTGCAGCGTTTGCTGGGCAGCATCGTCCACCCGGCCTTCCGCCAGCAGCGTTTTGAGGATATTCGCAGTGACATGATCCGCAGTCTGCAGAACTCCGTGGCCAAACGCCCCAGCAGCCAGGTTGTCGATGACCTGAACGAAGCGCTTGTGTATGGGGAGTGGGGTGAGCCGGTATTGATCGCTGCGCTGGAGAAGGTCAATCTGCGCCAGCTTGATGACTATATAGAGAAGTTCTGGGAGGGTGCGACGGCCGAAGTACTGGTCTACGGCAACTACAACCCTGCGGAGGTCGAGCAGTTGTCTGCGCTGCTGGCGAATGTTGTAAGCAGCGAACCGGCGCCTCCCCTGGCGGACCGCAAGTTGCTGAAACTGGCTGCCGGCGAGTCGCTGGAATACCGGGTGGACGTGCCGCATGACGACTCGGTGGTTGCCTGGTACCTGCAGGGTGCAGGCGATACGTGGCGCGACAGGGCTGCGACAGCGCTGACGGCGCAGATCATGACATCGGGTTTCTTCCAGGAGTTGCGCACTGAGCAACAACTCGGCTATGTGGTGGGTACGTACGACTACGCCAAGGGGGATGTCCCCGGGCTGGTGATGCTGGTGCAGTCACCGGTAGCGGACGCGAACGCGGTGATCGACGCGATGCAGGCCTTCATGCTGGGCGTTGAGCCCGCACTGGATGAGGCGCAGTTCGAGCGGCATAAGGCGGCCTTGATCAGCGATATAGTGCGCCCGGACAAGAACCTGAATGAACGCGCTGAGTTCTACTGGCAGTCAATCGCACGCAAGGAATGGGGGTTCGATAGCCGCCAGTCACTGGCCGATGCCGTGGAGGCGTTGACGTTGCCGGCGTGGAAAGCTTATTACGAGCGGGTTTTCCTCCAGCAGCGCCACTCGTTGCGGGTCGTAGCGCCCGGCAAGTGGAAGACCCCGCCGCAAAAAGGCACGCAAGTGTACGACTCTGCCGAGGCGATCAAGCGCGGGCATGCGACCTACACTATTGAGTAATCACACGCCGGTGTCAGCGGTCGGTACTGGCCGCTGCGGGCGAACCTGGTCGCCGCGGCGCGACCCAGGTCTGCCTGCGAGCCGCAGGCAAGTGGACTTATTACTACCAATCTTATAGTTCTAATTTAGAACTAAATAGATTTGTATTGCCCGCTCGCGTAGTATCCCCATCTGGCCAGGCCGCACTTTTCTCAATTACGTGTTGCAGGAGCAGCGAAAAGTGCCCGCCGGATAAGGCTTTTCCATAATATCAGTTAAGTTCTAATTTGGAATTTTGTATGCGACTCAATTCCTACCCCTGCTGAATTCACAGGAGCAAGCGTTGGCATGAAGGAAGATTCAAACCCCCTGGAGACCCGCGAGTGGCTGGACGCACTGGATGACGTGGTAAAACACGAGGGTCCGGAGCGCGCCTCCTTCCTGCTGCTGGAACTGGCCAAGCACGCGATCGATTCGCGCCTGCGCTTGCCGGCTGCCACCACCACACCGTTCTCCAACACGATAGCGCCCTCCGAAGAAAAGACACTGCCCGGGGATATTTTCATGGAGCGCAGGGTGCGCTCGCTGGTGCGCTGGAACGCGTTGGCCATGGTGATGCGCGGCAATGACAACGACGAGGGGCTGGGTGGTCATATCTCGAGTTTCTCGTCCAGCGCGACACTGTATGACGTCGGCTTCAATCACTTTTTCCGTGGCACCGACGATGGCCATCCCGGCGACATTGTGTTTTACCAGGGGCACAGCGCGCCTGGCATGTATGCGCGTTCATTCCTCGAAGGGCGCTTTGACGAAGCGCAACTGGACAACTTCCGCCGGGAGGTCAAAGGCGGGGGGCTGTCATCCTATCCACACCCCTGGTTGATGCCCGACTACTGGCAGTTCCCCACCGTGTCGATGGGTCTCGGCCCGATCCAGGCGATTTACCAGGCGCGGGTTATGAGGTACCAGCAGGATCGCGGGCTGATCGATCACGGCGATCGCGAGGTCTGGTGTTTTATGGGCGACGGCGAGTGCGACGAGCCCGAATCACTGGGCGCGATCTCGCTGGCGGGCCGCGAGGGGATGGGCAATCTCAATTTCGTGATCAACTGCAACCTGCAGCGCCTGGACGGCCCCGTGCGGGGCAACGGCAAGATCATCCAGGAACTGGAGGGTATATTTCGCGGTGCGGGCTGGAACGTGATCAAGGTGATCTGGGGTCGCAAGTGGGATCGCCTGCTGGAAAAAGACAAGACCGGCCTGCTGCAAAAACGCATGGATGAGGTCTGCGACGGCGAGCTGCAGAATTACAAATACAATGGCGGCGCGTATACGCGTGAACACTTTTTCGGCAAGTACCCCGAGCTGCTGGAGCTGGTCGCCGACCTGTCGGATGAGGACATCATGTACCTCAACCGCGGAGGGCACGATCCCTATAAGGTCTACGCCGCTTACGCCGCCGCTGTCGAGGAGCACGAGCGCCCCACCGCAATCCTGGCGATGACAGTGAAGGGTTACGGCACGGGCGGCTCAGGCGAAGCACACAATGAGACACACTCGCTGAAAAAACTCGATATGGAAAGCCTTAAAGCGTTTCGCGATCGCTTTGATATTCCTATCAATGACAAGGATCTGGAAAGCGTCCCCTATTACCGGCCACCGCCCGATAGCGCGGAGATGCGTTATATGCGCGAGCGCCGGGCGGCGCTGGGTGGGCCGTTACCGAAGCGCCGCACTGAGATGGCGTTACTGGAGACGCCGCCGCTTACCGCGTTCGGGAACCAGCTCAAGAGCAGTGGCGATCGCAAAGTGTCTACCACGATGGCGTTTGTGCGCATTCTGTCCAGCCTGGTGAAGGATGCGGACCTGGGAGAGCGAGTAGTGCCGATTGTGCCGGATGAAGCCCGCACGTTTGGTATGGAAGGTATGTTCCGCCAACTGGGTATCTACTCATCGGTAGGCCAGCGTTACACGCCGCAGGACGCGGGCCAGATGATGTTTTACAAGGAGGATATCAAGGGGCAGATTCTCGAAGAGGGGATCAATGAGGCGGGCGCTTTCTCGGCGTGGCTGGCTGCCGCAACCTCCTATAGCACCAGCGGCTTCCCGATGGTGCCGTTCTACATTTTTTATTCCATGTTCGGTTTCCAGCGCATCGGCGATCTCGCCTGGGCGGCGGGTGACAGCCAGGCGCGCGGATTCCTGATTGGGGCAACGGCAGGGCGGACCACGCTGAACGGAGAGGGCCTGCAACACCAGGACGGCCACAGTCACCTGATGGCGGGGACGATTCCCAACTGCGTAAGCTACGACCCCGCGTATGCCTATGAACTGGCAGTGATTATCCAGGACGGCCTGCGGCGGATGTACCACGAGGGCGAGAACCGCTTTTACTACATCACCACGATGAACGAGAACTACGTGCAGCCGGAAATGCCGCAGGGTGTGGAAGAGGGCATCATCCGGGGCATGTATCGATTGAAGGCCTCCAGTGCCGACCTGAAACTGCGCGTCCAGTTGCTCGGAGGCGGCACTATCCTGCGTGAGGTTGAGGCGGCTGCTGTAATACTGGAGAGCGATTACCAGGTGGCGGCAGATGTCTGGAGCCTCACCAGTGTCAACGAATTGCAACGCGAGGGCCAGGAGGTGCAGCGCTGGAACCTGGTCCATCCCGAGGAGGAACAGCGCGTTCCCTATGTCACGCAGCTCCTGCAGGACGCGGGCGGGCCGGTCATCGCCGCAACAGACTACGTGAAACTGTACGCCGACCAGATCCGCGCGTTTGTACCCGCGCGCTACACCGTGCTGGGAACCGATGGGTTCGGTCGCTCGGATACGCGCGCCAGCTTGCGTGAATTC
This sequence comes from Halioglobus sp., assembly GCA_020443325.1. Taxonomy (GTDB): domain Bacteria; phylum Pseudomonadota; class Gammaproteobacteria; order Pseudomonadales; family Halieaceae; genus Marimicrobium. The sequence continues at coordinate 46,890 of JAGRIK010000013.1, read as the reverse complement.
TTCGAGGTAAGCCGCAATTACATTGTCGTCGCCGCGCTCAAAGCCCTGGCGGATGAGGGGCAGGTTGAGCATTCGCTTGTGACAAGGGCCATCGGCGCGCTGGGTGTAGATACGGAAAAAGCCAACCCCCTGACGGTTTAGACAGATAACAATTCGACAAAAGGAAAATAACGTGCCGGTAGAACAAGTCACAGTCCCCGATATTGGCGGTGCCGAAGGTGCTGAAGTTATAGAGCTATTGGTAGCGGTGGGCGATCTGGTGAAGCTGGACCAGAGCCTCATCGTGCTGGAATCGGACAAGGCCTCGATGGAGATTCCCTCGACGCTGGCCGGAACAGTGGTCGAATTGCTGGTAGCGGAAGGTGACCAGCTGGCGGAGGGCGCGCCGATAGTGAGGATCGAGGTGGCAGGCGATGCGGCGGATGCGGAAGCTGCAAAGCCTGAGATGCCAGTGGAAGAAACGGCTGAGACAGAGGCGGATGACCAATCCGGATCTGCGAGCGAAGCCGGGCCGACTGGAGGTGATGCAGTTGCCGTCGCCCCCCCGCCGTCAGCGAAACTGGACGTTGTCGAGCCAGCGCAAGCTACGACTGTTGAGACGCCGGCACAGCAAGTTGCGAGCGACGCATCCGGGGAGGGCTCCGCGGCGGTGTATGCTGGCCCGGCAGTTCGCAAACTGGCTCGCGAATTGGGTGTAGAGTTGGGGCAGGTCCAGGGCAGCGGACCGCAGGGTCGAATCCTCAAGGAAGACCTGCAGCACCATGTGAAGAAAGTGATGTCGGCAACGCCCGTCGCAACTGCCGGAGGCGCGGGCCTGCCCGCTGTGCCGGAAATCGACTTTGGCAAATTCGGTGACGTCGAGGTCACCCAGCGCAGCAAGCTGGACAAACTCACGGCCGCGAATATGCAGCGCAGCTGGCTCAACGTGCCCCACGTCACGCAGTTCGATGAAGCCGATATTACGGATCTGCAGGAGTTCAGGGCCACACTCAAGCGCGAGGCCGAGCGCCGTGAAACCCGGCTCTCACCCCTGCCTTTTATACTCAAGGCGTGTGCGGTGGCGTTGCGCGACAATCCAAAGCTCAACAGTTCGCTGGCGCGAGGTGGCGAGGACCTGGTCTACAAGCAATACATACACATCGGTATGGCCGTGGATACCCCGGCAGGGCTGATGGTGCCGGTGATTCGCGATGTCGACCGTAAAACGATCTGGGAACTGGCCGGGGAAATTGTGGAACTGGCCGACAAGGCTCGGGAGCGCAAGCTGGGTCCAGCAGAAATGCAGGGCGGCAGTTTCACGGTCTCCAGCCTGGGCAATATCGGCGGCCAGGGTTTTACACCCATTGTGAACACCCCGGAGGTGGCCATTCTGGGGGTCTCGAATGCGGCGACTAAGCCGGTCTGGAACGGCTCTGAATTTGTGCCGCGCACGCTGCTGCCGTTGTCGCTGTCCTATGATCACCGGGTTGTGAATGGCGGTGACGGCGGGCGATTTCTCACGCAGCTGGTAAGCCTGCTCAGCGATATCCGCCAGCTGAGCCTCTAGGGCTTCAGCGCATTATCCAGAGGTGCCCTGGCATTCAACGCCAGTGCCAGTGGTCGCGTACCGCCTGGCGCAACGCTTCTACCTTTGAGGAATTGGGGTCAGAGTAGTCGGGGTCAGACCCCAGGTCTGCTTCCCGGGTCGAGGGCCATAGGCTCGGTTCAACATCGTCCAGTTCTGCCAGCGAGCACAGCGGCAAACCGCCGTCGCGCAGGGCGTGGATAAACTTCAGTGTACGAAATCCGTCAAACCACTGGTGAAACTGGCGGCTAAACTGTGCGCTGCTGTTGGCCTGTCGCCGGCAATGGTCCAGTGCCGCTGCAATGCCCAGCCCAGTGAGTGCCGCAGTGGCCTTTTGCCGGGTAACCGCAGAAATTGGGGTCTGACCCCTTTTTTCCACTTCTCCCAATTCACGCATCAGTGAGTCGATGTCCTGTCCCGGGTTCTCCGCCAGCGCGGGCAGAATGGCGAGCACTGCCGCCAGCGCCTCGAAGCACTGCGGGTGGTAGAAGAGCGCTGTATCGTGCGGGTTTTCGGCTGCCATGATTGCGGCTACTGCCGGGCCAGTCCCAAACGGTACGCGGGTGGAGCGCCGCGATTGCAGTTCGATACAGCGGCCCTGCAGATGCGCCACCGGTCCCAGCTTTGCCAGTTTATTGAGTAAATAGAAATCCTCTGCGCCCGCGCGTTTGGGAAACCCGTGCGCATGTGCATAGGCGCCGAAACGTATCGCCAGTGCACTGCCCAGCGTGTGGAAAGCGTAGGGCGAGCGCGCATATTCCAGACCGAGCACGTAGTGGTGCAGGCGCAATTCATACAGTGCTGTGGCTGTGTTGCAGGCCTTGTCGGCGCCGGGCATGTGGCGAAACGGGAACACGGCGGCGACAGCGCCTGGGAGTGCATCATCGAGTTGCGCAAAGAAATCCTGAGGCAGTATTGCATCGGCATCCGTGCTGTACAGCCACTCGCCACCGATACCGCCTGCTTGCTTCCAATGCAACGCCAGGTCACACCCGGTTTTGCGCGCCAGGCCGACACCCTGTGACTGGGCCGTTGGGCCGCTCAGCATTTCCAGATCGTACAGGTACAGGTCGGTGGTCGGGTTGAGGCAATATACAGAGACCGAGTCGCGTGTCGCCTGAGGCAGGCCTGACTGCGCCACTGCGTCGCGTAAATCGGCGTTGGCCAGCGGGTCGCTGTCCGAGTCCGGGCGATTCAACACCAGGATGACCAGGGTAGAACCCGCGCCCGGTGGTACTCGGGCCAGTTGTTCCAGCAGGGCGGGCGCTTCCCGGTAGGCGGGTATCACCAGTACCCGCTGCCAATGTGGTCGCGTAAACGAGTATACGGGTAGGCCCGGTTCCGTGTGCCTTTGCAGGTAGCGATGGAGTGCGACCTGGTCGCGCATCAGTGCAGTGCAGCGCGTACAGGCAGGTCGGCGACCAGCGCCGCCTCGATGTCCAGTAGTTCATCCCAGCGCCGCTCTATCACATCGGGCGCGATGTATTTTTGGGCCAGCGCAAGGAACAGTTCGAAGTGGCGTTCCTCGGAACGCGCAATGGACTGGTAGAATTTTTTCAGGGGGCCGGCGTCCAGTGCCGCCGCTACCAGCGCAAAACGCTCCGCACCGCGCGCCTCAATAATACTCGCGGTCAGCAGGCGATCCAGCAGGTACACGTCCCGGCCCTGGCGAATCGACGTGCGAAACGCCACCACGTAGGGGTCCTTCTGGTCCGGCCCGGTCACCAGCCCGCGCTGGTGTATCCATTTCAATACCTCGCGGTAATGCGTCAGTTCCTCTATCGCCAGGTCTGCCATTGCGCTGACCAGCTCAATGCGGTCCGGATAGTGCGATAGCATGGAGATCGCCATCCCCGACGCCTTCTTTTCGGCGGTCGCGTGATCCAGCAGGAAACTGTCGAAATCGGACAGTACTGCCTCTGTCCAGGCGGGTGGCGTGTTATAGCGAAGTGGGGAGTCAGGCATGGGAGTGCAAGGCGGTGTTGGCGACAGGGGCTTGCTATTGAACGTTAAGTGAGCACCGAACACAAGAACAGGGCCTCAGCACAACTTGCGGTAGTACGCGACCGGTATGTTAAACTTCCGCCTCTCCGAGGGGCCTGGCGGATGGTGCCGGCACCGACATCGATACACCTATCAGGACAGTTCAGGCAATGATTATAAAACCACGTGTACGCGGATTCCTTTGCATAACCACTCACCCCACCGGTTGCGAGGCCAACGTCAAGCGGCAGATCGATTATGTCAAAGGCAGGGGGAGTATCGAGAATGGCCCGAAACGCGTGCTGGTGATAGGCGCATCCACAGGCTATGGCCTGTCGTCGCGGATCACTGCGGCGTTCGGCTGTGGTGCTGCAACGCTGGGCGTCTTCTTTGAAAAAGAGGGCACCGAGAAAAAACCCGGCACTGCGGGTTGGTACAACTCCGCCGCTTTTCACAAATACGCCGAAGCCGAGGGTTTGTACGCCAAAAGCATCAACGGCGATGCCTTCAGTGACGAGATCAAACAGAAGACTATCGATACCATCAAGGCCGACCTGGGGCAGGTCGATCTTGTCGTTTACAGCCTGGCCTCGCCGCGCCGACAACACCCGGTCACCGGAGTCGTGCACAACTCCACACTCAAGCCGATAGGCGGCGATGCCACGCAAAAAGGCGTCAACACCGACAAGGAAGAGGTGCAGGATTTTCATCTTGAGGCGGCCACGCAGGAAGAAATTGATAACACCGTGGCGGTGATGGGTGGAGAGGACTGGCAGATGTGGATCGATGCGCTGGATGATGCCGGTGTGTTGGCAGACGGGGCAAAAACCACGGCGTATACCTATATCGGCGAAAAGCTCACCTGGGACATCTACTGGCACGGCACTATCGGCGCGGCCAAGAAGGATTTGGATAAACGCGTCATTGGCATTCGCGAGCGCCTGGCGGCAAAAGGCGGGGATGCGCGCGTCTCCGTGCTCAAGGCGGTTGTCACGCAAGCCAGCGCTGCGATTCCGGCGATGCCCATCTACCTCGCGCTGTTGTTCAAGGTGATGAAAGAGCGGGGTATTCACGAGGGCTGTATAGAACAGATCGACGGGTTGTTCCGGGATTCCCTCTACAACGCAACGCCGCAGATGGACGATGAAGGCCGCCTGCGCGCCGATGGCAAGGAACTTGATCCGGCGATACAGTCAGCGGTTGGGGATTTGTGGGAGCAGATCAATACCGATACCTTGCACCAGCTGTCAGATTTTGTCGGCTACAAGCGCGAGTTCCTGCAACTGTTCGGCTTCGAGGTGGACGGTGTCGATTACGACGCCGAGGTCAACCCCGAAGTGACAATCGCGAATATGGTCTGAGCGTATGTTTGATCCCGGCGTACCCTTTCGGCTCAATCCCCATGTGCGGCGATTGGTGGCGCCCAATCCCGGTGTGATGACGGGCCCGGGAACCAATACCTACCTGCTCGGCAATGAAGAGGTCGCGGTACTGGACCCCGGCCCCGCGATTCCCTCCCATATCGATGCGATTCTTGCGGCGGCGGGGGACCGGATTCGCTGGATCGTCTGCACCCACACTCACCCGGATCACTCACCCGCCTGGCAGGCGATAGCGGAAGCCACTGGTGCGCAGGTTATCGGCGCATCGCCACCCGATGACATGTTCCAGGACAACACATTCAAACCCACACTGGAAGTGCAGCACGACCACGTGTTGGCGACCGGCGAATTTACCCTGCGCGCAGTCCACACCCCCGGTCATGTCGGCAATCACTACTGCTACTTTCTTGAGGAAGAGGCCATGCTGTTCGCCGGCGACCATATTATGAATGGCTCTACGGTGGTGATCATTCCTCCCAGCGGTGATATGAAAGCGTATATCGAGTCGCTGCAACTACTGTTGGACTATCCGCTAAAATTTATAGCGCCCGGTCACGGTGATGTGATGGCGGAGCCGATCGCGGCGGTGGATTGGCTGGTCAAACACCGCTTACAGCGCGAACAGAAAGTCGTCGACGGTCTGCGCAGGACCGGACGAGCGTCTTTGGATGACCTGGTCAAGGTGGTTTACGATGATGTCAGCACCAGTCTGCACAAGATGGCAAAACTGTCGCTGTCCGCGCACCTGATTAAATTGCAGCATGAAACGCGCGCGCAGTTGCATGAGTCGGATGAGACGTGGGAGATGTCGGATCGCTGAAGCGGTACCGAACACACTCTTACATCGCCCACTGCAGGGGCGCGCAACACTAACAATAAGGTTGGAGTACCGTATCGATGAATGGTTTGATGATGAACCAACAGCTGACAATTTCGTCAATTGTTGAACACGCAGAGCGCGTCAACGGCAACGCCGAAATCGTCTCAGTCACAGCCGAAAACCCGCGTCACCGCTATACCTACCGGGAGGCATTCGCGCGTGCGCGACAGCTCGCCGATGCCATGTCGCACTGGGGCCTGGCGCAGAGTGACCGCATCGCCACACTGGCGTGGAATGACTACCGGCACTTTGAAACCTATTATGCCTCCGCGTGCAGTGGCTACGTCTGCCATACGATTAACCCGCGACTGTTTCCGGAACAACTGGTTTTCATTATCAACCACGCAGAGGACCGTTATGTTTTCCTGGACCCGGACTTTCTGCCCCTGGTAGAAGGATTGGCAGCGCAATGTCCCACAGTGAAAGGCTGGGTGATTATGGCGAGCGAAGAGCGCATGCCAGCCACCAGCCTGCCCAATGCGGTCTGTTATGAGACGCTGGTTGCGTCGGGAAGCAGCACGTTCCAGTGGCCGCAGTTGGATGAAAACTCCGCCTGTGCGCTGTGCTATACCTCGGGTACCACGGGAAACCCCAAGGGCGTCCTGTATTCCCATCGTTCGACCATGCTGCACGCCTACGCGACCATGATGCCCGATGCGCTGGCAATTTCGCGCAGCGATGTGGTGATGCCCATTGTGCCAATGTTTCACGTCAATGCCTGGGGCAATCCCTATTCCTGCCCGATGGCGGGCGCCAAACTGGTCTTCCCCGGCAGCAAAATGGGCGATGGTAAAACGCTTTGCAATCTTATCAACGAGGAGAAGGTGACGCTGTCAGCCGGTGTGCCAACCGTGTGGCTGGGTGTGCTCGCGCACCTGAAGGCCACGGGCGAGCGGGTCGATTCACTGCAGCAGATCGTGGTGGGCGGCGCCGCCTGTCCGTTATCGATAATGGAAGATTTCGACGGTTATGGCGTGGAGACGCGGGTCGGCTGGGGCATGACGGAGATGAGCCCGCTGGGCACCGCTAATGCCAGCGGTTCCGAACGCGAAAAATACAGCGATCAGGCGTTTGCGAAAATACGCCTGAAAGGCGGCCGACCGATTTTTGGCGTGGAAATGAAAATCGTCGACGATAATGGCGCAGAATTGCCGTGGGATGGTGTGGCCTTCGGCTCGCTGATGGTGCGTGGCCCCTGGGTGTGCTCCAGTTATTTCAAGCTGGACGGTTCTGATGCCCACTCCCGGGAGGAGGGATGGTTTGAAACCGGCGACGTCGCCACCATCGATGCAGACGGCTATATGGCGATAACCGATCGCACCAAGGACGTGATCAAGTCCGGTGGCGAATGGATTTCCTCCATCGAAGTGGAGAACGCCGCCACCGATCATCCCAAAGTAGCAGAGGCGGCAGTCATCGGGCACTACCACCCCAAGTGGAGTGAACGGCCACTGTTAATTGTGGTGCGAGGCCCGCAGGGCCAGGATCTCACTGCCGAGGAAATGCTGGCCTGGTTCGACGGCAGAATTGCCAAGTGGTGGACGCCCGAGGCTGTTGTATTTGTTGATGAGTTGCCGCATACCGCGACGGGTAAGATTCAAAAGGTGCAGTTACGAGAGATGTTCAAGGACTATTCTTTTCCTGAGTAGAATGGCATTTGTTTCTCGATTCTAGACGGCGGAAAATTGAATGTGCTATGGGTGGGACCCGCCGTAAACCCATCCATGGGGGCTTGAGCTCGGCGTCCTGCCTCGCACAGTCCCACCCATAGCGCATTCAATTTTCCGCCTCAGTGCCCATCAGCTCTTAGGTATCTACCATTCTTCTCTCAGTAATCTACTCTAGTCTGCAACTGGTCTAGCTTTCCTGTGCAGGCACGTGTTGTGCGGTAGACACCCTTTAGCCAGACGCCTAGAATGATTGGTTACGGCATCTGCCAACTACGTCAGTTCACGGAAAGAATAGGGCGACAAGGACATGAACGCATGGAAGGCTGTTTTATCTATAGCGGTAGTCGTCGTGACGCTGGTGACGGCGAGAGAGTACCTTTCACTTTCGGCTCCATCAGGTAGCCAGTCGAGTGCCACGGCTTCCAGGAGCATCGTTATTATTCCAATGACGGGCCTTCCGCCTCAGTTTGTCAGCGCACTGGAAGAAAAACTGGAGAAACAGCATAACACCGATGTTGTGGTTTCCACGGCAGTGGAAAAGGGTGATGAGATGCTGATGCCCGATGGCAACCAGTACGATGCCTCCTTCCTGGCGGGTGTGGGCCTGGAAGTTGCAGAGCAATTGCAGGCGGAAAATGCCTTTGTCATCGTGCTGACTAATGAGGATGTAAACTATCCCCGCTCCGGCGTGGCGTATGTGTATTCTGTGCACTATGGGGATGTATCCGTCGTCTCGCTTGCGAGAGTCAATGAAATCAAGCAAAGCCTGCTGTCCAGGCTGGTGGCGCCCTCTGCGGCATCCGGCGATATGCAGGATGCGGCCCTGAAACATGTCAACCGGGCCATCGGCTATGGCGTCTATGGCGATGAGGTGTCCCTGGAACTGGTCAGCGCCAGTCATAGTCCGGTGTTGGCGCCTGAGCAGGTGTTTCAAGTGAGCGCTTGTTACCCCTAGCAAATAAAACAACGAGTACACGGTTGGAAAAAAGCATGGCCGCATACTCCTGTCACAGAAAACGCAGGGCCTGCGCTCACCCGGTATTGCGCATACCCGCGGCTATACCGGCAATGGTCACCATAATGGCCTGGTCGATTGTATCGTCCTGTTGCCTGCGGTTTCGCTCCAGCAGTTCAGCCTGCAGGAAGTTCAACGGGTCTGTATAAATATTCCGCAGCTGTATGGATTCACGTGGCCAGGACTGGTGTTGTAGCAACTCGGTTTCACCCAGAAGATCGAGGATAACATCGATGTCGGATGCCAGTTGCGCGCGCAACCGCTCGCCGATCTCGCGGTATTGCTGCGACACCAGTTTCTGGTCGTAGTACGCCGACAATCCGCTGTCGGCCTTGGCAAAGACCATTTCCAGCATCGAGAGGCGGGTCGCAAAAAACGGCCAGTCGCTGCTCATCTCTTTTAGCGTAGCGGTTTCCCCGGCGGTCATTAGATCCCTGAATGCCTGGCCCGCACCCAGCCAGGCCGGCAGCATCAGGCGATTCTGGGTCCATGCAAAAATCCACGGAATCGCGCGCAGGGACGCGATACCCCCACCGCCTTTGCGCCTGGCGGGCCTGGAGCCCAGGGGCAGTTTGGCCAGCTCCTGTTCGGGTGTGGCCTCGCGGAAATAGCTGACGAAATCCTCGTTGTCGCGCACATAGGCGCGGTAGTAATCGCAGGAGCTCGCGGACAGGTTGTCCATTACGTCGCGCCACGCCTGCTTCGGGGTTGGCGGCTCCTTCAGGTTGGCCTGCAGTATGGCGCTGGTATACAGGGCCAGTGTTTTTATTGCCATTGCTTTCAGGCCCAGCTTGGTCCTGATCATCTCACCCTGCTCGGTGACGCGCAGGCCATTGGCCAGCGAGCCCGGGGGTTGGGACAACAGTGCCGCATGTGCTGGGGCCCCACCGCGGCCTATGGTGCCGCCACGTCCGTGGAACAGCGTGAGTTTGATGTCGGATTGGCTGCACCGTTTTACCAGTGCTTCCTGTGCCGTGTACTGCGCCCACGATGCGGCCAGCATGCCCGCATCCTTGGAGGAATCCGAATAACCTATCATCACCATCATCCGTCCCTGCAGATGGTCGAGATACTGTGGAATCGACAACAGTTGATCAACCACGACCGCCGAGCGATTGAGGTCATCCAGGGTTTCAAACAGGGGCACCACCGGAAGTGGCGTGCGCAATCCGGATGCTTTCAGCAACAATTCCACGGCCAGCACATCCGAGGCTTGCCGCGCCATCGAAATGGTATAACAGCCCAGTGCGCCGGGTGGTTGCCTGGCAACCACGGCGCAGGTGGCAAGCACCTCCCTGACCTGGTCACCCGGCTGCCAGTCGGTGGGTATCAGGGGGCGTTTGCTGGCCAATTCTTCCAGCAGGAACGCCTGCTTCTGTTGTTCGTCCCATTGCTGGTAATCGCCGAGGCCCAGAAACTGTGTCAGCTCACTGAGCGCCTCGGTATGGCGATCGGAGTCCTGGCGAATATCCAGGCGCACCAGGTTTACGCCAAAACACTTGATGCGCCTCAGCAGGTCCAGCAACTTGCCGTTGGCGATATTGGCCATGCCGCAATCCAGCAGCGATTGGTAGCACGCGTAGGCGGGCTGCCACAATTCTTCCTCGCGCAGGATGATGTCGTCGCGCGGCGCTTTCTGCTCATTGATCTGTTCTGTCAACGCGCGCAGGGTCAGGCGCAGCCTGTCGCGCAACTTCCTGAGTACGCCGCGATAGGGCTCCCGCGTGTTATCGCTCATAGCCCGCAGCGCATCGTTGCTCGCTGTCATGGACAGTTCTTCCACCAGCGTTTCCAGGTCTTTCAGGTAGAGCGCTGCGGCTTGCCAGCGCCCGAGCAGCAACACCTCTTCGGTGACCACCGCCGTCACGTTCGGGTTGCCGTCGCGGTCACCGCCCAGCCAGGAGGCGAAGGTGAGAGGCATGGCCTCCTCGGGCAATGCCTTCCCCGTGACATCAACCAGCGTGTTGTTCAGCCTGCGAAGGAACTCCGGGATCGCATCCCACAGCGAGTTCTCCACGACCGCAAAACCCCATTTGGCCTCGTCTATCGGTGTGGGCCGCTCATCGCGAAAATCGTGGGTGTGCCAGATCTGGGCGATCAATTCCCGCAAACGCTGTTGTATGACGTACTCCTCCCGTTCCGTGAGTCCCGCCAGTTCCATCTGGCCAAGACAGGCATCGATTTCACCGTGTTTGTGGATCAGTGTGCGACGAGTGATTTCCGTGGGGTGGGCGGTCAGCACCAGTTCGATCCTGAGATCGCTGATCGCAGCACCGATCTCTTCGGGGCTGCGGCCATCGCTCCGCAGCAGTTCGAAGACGCCGGACAGCGTCTCTGTCGCCGAATACTCCTTGTCCATCTCGCGGGAAATATTGTGGTGCTGGTCGGCGATATTGGCGAGGTTCAGAAACTGGCTGAACGCCCTGGCAACGGGGAGCAGTTCATCCCTGTCCAGGCTCAGTAACAGCGTTTTCAGTCGCGCTTCGTCGTCGCCGTCACCGGCGCGGGCGGATTTGGACAGGGTGCGTATCTGTTCGATCTTGTCGAGGAATTCCGGGCCGGCGGCATTGCTCATGGTGTCACCCAGAATGCGGCCAAGCATGCTGACATTCTGTCTCAGGGAGGAATATTGCTGGTCACTCATGGCATCACCTTGGCGGATTGGAAGCGTTCTTTAGCGCTAGTCGTACACATCGATCATCTTGGCATCGCAGAAGAAGGGCAGCCGCGCGCAAAGTGCCTCGTCGACAGGCAACTGCTGGTGCCGCCAGAGTGGCTCCCAGCAATCGTGCTGCATCAGCAGGTTGCGCGCTTCTTCCTGGTGTGGCCCGGGCAGCGCAGAGAACTCCGCGCGCAACCGCTGCAGGCACCAGACCCGATATTTCGACCAGCGAGCACCACGGTAGGAAACACCGCCGATTTCGGCGTCAAAGCGTTTCCGGCCATTTGTCACGGCGTCGATATTCGCGCACAGGTACGGCAGGTAATGCTGGCCGACCTCATTGAGCAAAGGCCCCCAGTCCGCGGGAATCCCGTTTAGCAGTGACCCCGTTGCATCCCGGTGCCCACAATTCGCGAGGCGTGCAGACCATTCCCACACCGCGGGTGCCTGCTGCCGCACGGTCTGTGCCGGTACCGGATCCAGCGCGAAGTGGCGATAGAACGGCCCGGAGAAAGCGATGTCGGCGAGGCTCGGCCTGTCGCCCAACAGAAACGGACGTTCGCGGAATATTACTTCCAGTTGCTCCAGCGTGCGGTGAAAGATGGCTTCCACACCCGCTACCTGGTCCGGCCTGATACCATCGCCAGTCGTGTACCCATTACGTTGCCTGCGGGTGATCGACCAGCGCTTCAAAAAATGCGGCGCCGGCACATCCGCAGCCAGTTCCGTGGCGAGGTGGCCGCTGGCGTAGCGCGCGCCTTGCGGGTAATGCCAGCGGTAGTGCATCGCGGGGCGCCACAGCCATTCATCGGCATAGTCTTCCAGCAACAGGCTGAAGAAACGCTGTAACGGATCGCCCGGTATGATTTCAGGCTCAGGGAATTCGGCTTCAAACCACTGGATAATGGCGGTGCTGTCGGTCATCCACCGCCCGTCGCCCAACTGCAGCGCGGGCATCTGTGTGGAGCCGGTATTCTGCTGCACCAGCTTCATACCATGGGGTGCGGTCAGGGCCCGCAGTTCGTAGGGAACGCCCTTGATGCGAAAATAATTCTCCAGCTTCCCGGTGAAGTAAGAGATGCTGGAACCGTAAACGGTAATCGGTAGCAGTGAATCCATGGACATCAGTGGCGATCCCTCCAGGGGGCGTCAGGCCGGTGGTGTCGGCGGGGGCATATCCCGCACATGCAGGTCGAGTTGCGGGAAGGCAATCTCGATGCCGTGCTCCGCGAACAGTTCGTTGATACGCATGTTGAGCCCGTTCTGTGCTTCCAGTCGGTCACTGAGGGATGCGACAAATACCCTGAGTTCGAAATCCAGCGAACTGGCACCGAACGCCAGGAACCAGCAGGTGGGAGCGGGCTCGGCCAGTACTCGCGGGTCTTCCGCTGCCGCCTGCAGCAATAACTGGCGCGTGGCGGCTGGATCGGTGCCGTAGGCCACCCCCACCTGCAGGATCACGCGGGTCGTCGTGTCGCTGAGCCCCCAGTTCGTGAGGTGACCTGTGATGAAGGTCTTGTTGGGCATCACGATTTCCTTGTTATCGAAATCGAGAATGGTAGTTGCACGTGTGCGGATGCGGGTTACACGCCCGTTCATGTCGCCTACCGTAATGACATCGCCAACCCGGAACGGGCGCTCGAATAACAGGATGATGCCGGAAACGAAGTTGGCGAAGATCTCCTGCAGCCCGAAGCCCAGTCCGACCGTTAGCGCCGCCGCCATCCACTGCAACTGCGACCAACGCATGCCGAGTAGACTGAAGCCCACCAACGTGCCTCCGATGACGATGGTGTAGCGCAGCAGGCTGGTAATCACATAGCGCGAAGCCGCGTCTACACCGGTGCGTGATAGCAGGCTGATTTCCACGAGGCCGGGGAGGTTGCGCTAACCAAGCACCGTAACCACCAGTGCAAATGCACCCAACAGTGCCGCGGCGAGTGTCACCGGCAGCTCGACGGCTGTCCCGTCGGGAGCGGTGTCACTGAAGTGCCAGAGCGCTATCTCGTCGAGGCGATAAATCGCAGGCAGTACGTCCACCCAAACCCACAGCAGTCCCAGCGTCAGCAGGCTGAGTCGCAGTCCGCGCAAAAAGCTGGTCGTCTGTGAGCCCACTTCCTGCGCGGAGATGTCGTCTTCGGGAATGACAACCACTTCGGTGGAATTTGCGGCATTCTCGCGCGCCGCCGCTTCGCTGGCTTCAAGCTGTCGTAGCGCCAGCTTCTGTTTTCCCGCCAGGAACCAGCGCTCCAGCATGCCCAGTCCGATGGTAACGACAATGATCAGGTTGATGCTTTCCAGTAGTGACTTGAGCAAAACGCCGGAAGAATAAATATAGCCCGATAACGCCAGGGCACCATTGGCCAGCAGCAGTAGCGGCAACACCGTGCGCAACAGCCAATGCGTTGCGGAAGGTTTTATGCCAGCGCCCCAGACCCGACCGGCCCTTAGCAGGTGCCAGAATGCCCAGGCCAGTACCAGGGCACTGGTCACCACGGCGAGGCGGGCCTGCACATCAATAGCGATATCTGAGCGGCGCACGAACGCAAGCGTTGTGATGAAATGCATGGACAAGACGATTGCGGCGGTCAGCGGCAGCAAGCGCAATAACGTTTGGCGACGTCTCTCCCGCCAGCCAAAGTGTGCATGCGCCAGTCCGTCCTTGATGAGTGACCAGCGTAGCAATTGAACGGCCAGTAAGGGCGTCACTAACGCCATGCAAGCGCGTCCCAGCGAGTCACTGTAGCGCCCGGGATTTCCCAGTTGCTGCAACAGCAGTCCCGCCAGGGCAATAAACACCGGTAAGGGCAATGCGCCCAGTACCGTCCATAAAAACGCAGCGCCGGTGGCTCGGTAGTTCGGGGTGCGCGGCCGGTCGATCAGTGCGGCTTGCGCCCGGATCCGAGGTGGTGCTAGCAAGCGCAGAGAGACTAACACCAGCACTACAATCATGCAGGAGCCCCACAGGTAGGGGCGCTCACCCATGCTGCGTACGGCAAGTTTCAAGGTGGTAGCAAACCGTGAGGGCATTGTCAGGTCCTCAAGCCCTGCGGGAATCCGCTTTAGCCACTGCGCATCAACGACACCGTGACTCGGCAGCCACAGCAGGTGGCGATCGAGGAGAGACTGCAACGCTTCCGTTGCCTCCAGGCGCTCGTGGAGTGCGGTCTCACTCTGTTGCAGTGCGGCGATGCGCCGTGTGAGTACCGGTTCGAGCAGTCTCAGGAGTTCGACACGCTCATGCAGCAGGGGGGGTAATAGCTCCTCGGAACCGGCGTCACTGAGTTCGTCATCCGCTCCCGCTTCGCTGGCTTCTCGCAGGGCCCGCAGCGCGCGGGGGATATCCGCCAATTGCTGCTGCTGGTCATTGAGGGTGACCAGTCGCAGGCGCAAATCCGCCAGTGCGATCCTGGTTGAAGACAGTTTCTGCCGCAGGCGCGCGGGTGGCTCGAGGCGCCGGCGTTCCGTCCACATCCAGCGGCCGACGTGTTCGGTGGCGCCGCCCAGGTCGAGGCGTGCACGGCTGTCCCGCAATGCCTCTGTGACGTAATCCCGCTCTTCTTCTATGCTGGCGAGTGCCTGTCGATCACGCGACAGTTGTTCGTGGTTATCGACCAGTTCACCGCCCAGCCCCGTGTTTTCAGCCGCCGCCAGGAGCACTACCTGCGCACTGCCAGCCAGTTCGTTTTCCGTCTCCGTGAGTTGCTCGATGCGAGTTTGCAGCTCGGTGCGCCAGAGATTGGCGATGCGATCCTGCAGGATTTCCACGCGACGCTGGTCGAGGCCCAGGCGCTGCCGCAACTCTCGCAGTGACAGTTCCAGTTGTCGCTGTCGCAGTGCCGCACTGTCCTGCTCGATCACGCGGAGATCCAGTTCCGCCTTGGCCCGCCGCAACTCGCTGGCATGGCGGAGTTGTTGCGCTTTCAGCAGTACACCGCGTTCGCCGTCCTTGTTACCGATGGGTGGTGTTGCCATATCCTCGACACGGCGTCGCAGGGTCGCGATGTCACTGGCGGCCTGGAGTGGTTTGGTCAGGGAGACGGTCAACTCGACTTCGACTGCGTCGATCTGTGCCTGCAACTCAGCCACACTGCGCTGCTGCTGTTCCAGCAATCGTTCCAGTGTCTCACCATCGGCATCAACCGGCAGACGCCGCGACCAGCTGAGCAATGCCTGTTCGCGATCGAGTTGCAACGCCTTTTGCAGGTCCTCGATACGCTTGGGCAGCCCGGCGTGCTCAGCGCGCAATTCATCGACACGCTTGATGAGCGCGGCAGCCTCGCGGTCCGCGGTATCCGTGGCGTCCAGCGCTTCGGTTGCAAGCTGCAATGTGGCAGCGTCCAGGCTTGCTTGCGCGACCTCGGCGCGGATGAGGTCGCTCTCCACGGAGGCCCGCGACGAATGCATTGTCCACGGGCTGAACGCGAGCATGAGCAGCAGCAACGCAGGCAGGATGGCCCGCAGTTTGCTGCCAGTGAGGTCGTTGGAAACTGTATTGGTTGGCACTATTTTTTCTCGATTCAGGAATTGGGAAAAGGGAGTGGCAGACAGTGGTTCGTCCGCCGGATAGCGCCAAACAGGGAGCGCCTGTTTGGGTCTGCGCATACCTGGCTGTGCAACGGCAACCCCGATTGTACTTGCGCGCCACTGGCTGGACAACGCTCTCCGACAATTGGGGGTGCTGCGCTCCCGTGCAAACCCGGAGCGGGCGGGCGGCGGCGGGGTGAGCAGTCTGGAATAAAGGTTATGCCAAATCTCGCATACACATAGAGAATATCTTATGTTAATTTCAATTCTCATCGGTTATTTCACAACACGATGCGTATTGGGTTCGATTTGATTCGCTATTCAGGGGAAATGAGGGAATTGCTATGAAAAAATATCTGGGGATAGTCACACTGCTTGCTACCACACTGTTTATGAGCACCGCCAACGCCGGGCTCATGTTCGTTGGCTCCTGGGACGTTTACAACGATGCGGCCCCAACGTGGTCATCTGCGCCGCCCAACGGGCCGCCCGCCTATACAGGGCAGGAGGCCGCAGCCCTGTTGTTTGGTGGTAATGCAGCGGACTATTCCATTTCCACCATCGACAGCTCCGTGGCCAACATCAACAATATGGCCTGGTATGACGTTATCGGTACCGGAGGCAATGTGTTTGCGGAAAACTATTCCAACAAGTATCTGGGACAGTATTACGGGCCAACCGATAGCTATGTCCTCGGAGCCCCGGACAATGCGGCCTCTGCCTTTATCCGAGACAATCTCTTTGGTGCGAACGCGATAAACTACGCTTTCATCAATTCGGCGCCGGCTGTGCCTGAGCCCGCTGTACTCTCGCTGTTGTTCCCGGGCCTGTTCGGTCTCGCAATGATGCGGCGCCGTCCGGGTAAGTCGCCAGTGGCCTGAGGACTTCGCGGGTCAGGAAGGGGCGCCTGGCGCTCCTTTTTTTTGGCTGTTCATCTGGCGATGGTCACTGATGTGAGCACAAATTTAAACTATTCGTAAAAATATAATAAGAATTCTACGAATACCTGTTTCTATCCTCCCGGATACTGACTAATATACGTCTCCTTGCCGTCCCCAACTGCGAGTAGAGTCGAAAACATGCCGCAAACACAGTACACAGCCCGTACCCTGCCGCAGGTGGTCGCAGAGTCGGCGGCCGCGTATGGCTCACGGGTTGCGATCACTGATGGCGACGTCCAATTGACTTACGCGGAACTGGATACAGCGCGAATCCGGTCTGCCCGCGCGTTCCTCGCTGCCGGGCTGGAAAAAGGCGAGCGGATCGCAATCTGGGCACCCAATATCTACCAGTGGATTATCGCCGCTATCGGTGCGCAGAGCGTTGGCGGTGTCCTGGTCCCGCTGAATACGCGCTACAAGGGTGTCGAGGCGGCCTATATTCTTCGGTCCAGCGGGGCGAAGATGCTGTTCACGGTGGGTGAGTTTCTCGGTGCACGCTACCCCGAGATGCTGGCCGACCAGGTGCTGCCCGAACTGCAGCAAATCGTGTCGCTCAGCGGCGAGGCAGTAAACTGCCAGTCCTGGGAGGCATTCCTGGCGTCGGGGGAGGCGATTCCGGCGGAAGAAGTTGAGCGCCGCGCCTCGGCCCTGACACCCGAAGATACCCTCGATATTCTTTTTACGTCCGGCACCACTGGCAACCCGAAAGGAGTCGTCACCTGCCATGGCCAGAATATCCGCACCTTCGAGACCTGGAGTGCGACGGTAGGCCTGCGCAGCGAAGACAACTACCTCATCATCAATCCCTTCTTTCACTCCTTTGGCTACAAGGCCGGTTGGCTGGCCGCCATCATCAGGGGTGCGCATATTCTTCCGGTATTGAATTTTGACCTGGACGCTGTGTTGGTCCAGATCGCCAGGGATAACATCTCGATGATTCCAGGGCCGCCCACGATCTACCAGTCGTTGCTGGCACACCCCAGGCGCAATGAGTACGACCTGTCCAGCCTGCGCCTTGCGGTGACCGGCGCGGCGCCGGTGCCGGTGGAACTCGTGCGACAGATGCGCGAGGTGCTGGGTTTTGAAGTGGTCGTCACGGCATATGGCCTGACCGAGAGCTGCGGCGTGGTATCGATCTGCCGCGCTGACGACAGCGCCGAGCGCATATCCCACACCTCGGGCTGTGCCATGGACGGCACCGAGATACAGTGTGTCGATGCTGCCGGCCAGCCTGTTGCGCCGGGTGTCGATGGCGAAATCTGGACGCGCGGTTTCAATGTCATGCAGCACTACTTCAATAATCCTGAGGCGACTGCAGAAGCGCTGAGCGACGATGGCTGGCTGAAGACCGGTGATATTGGCGTGATGGATGAGGATGGATACGTTCGCATCACCGGGCGGATGAAGGAGATGTTCATTGTCGGTGGCTTCAACTGCTACCCCGCAGAAATTGAAAATATTCTGTGTGACATGCCGGGCGTTGCCAGGGCAGCAGTGATTGGCGTCCCGGACGAACGCATGGGTGAGGTCGCCAGGGCCTTTGTGGTAAGGGCCGCCGATGCCAACCCCGATGAGGCCGACGTGATCGGCTGGGCGCGAGATCATATGGCCAACTATAAAGTGCCGCGCTCTGTAGTCTTTCTGGAAGAGCTTCCGATGAATGCTGGCGGCAAGGTCGATAAGGCGGAGCTGGCAAAGCGGTCACCCGGAGCGTAGCGGTGAACGATCTGTCCTCCCCTTCCCACGCCGCGCATATCGACCTGGATAAGACGGACCAGGCGATCATTGACCTGTTGCGGCAGGATGGGCGCATGCCCTACCGCGCCATTGCCCGTGCGCTGGACGTTGCCGAGAATACCGTGCGGGCCCGGGTGCGTCGCATGGAGGAGTCCGGCACCATGCGGGTGGTGGCGGTCACGGATATCGAGGCTGCGGGCTACGACATGTTGCTGGCCATCGGTGTGCAGGTAGAAGGCCGCTCGCCGGAGGCCGTTGCGCGCGAATTGGCCGCAATAGCAGAAGTATTTTCCGTGAACCTGGTGGTCGGTGCCCAGGATATTGAAATCCTGGTTGTGGCGCAGGACCAGGCCGCGCTGAACAAACTGATCAGCGATAAGCTGGGCGCTATCCCGGGCGTGCGTCGCCTGACACCGGCGCTGGCGCTGGAGGTATTGAAAAACCAGCCCGACTGGGTGCCGTTCCATGCGGCGTAAGCTCGACCAGGCAGACCGCGCCATAGTCGAACGGCTATCGCGCGATGCCCGTGTCAGCAACCGGGAAATCGCGGAACAGCTGGGTGTTACCGAGGGCACCGTGCGCGGCAGGATCAAGCGCATGGAGGAAGAAAAACTTATCCGCCTAACTGCGGTGACCAACATCGATCGTTTCAAGGATGCCGCTCTCGCGTACATCTGGATCGAAGTGGAGCGCAGCGGGCAGACGCGAGCGGTCGCTGCCAGGCTGGCAGGGATTACCGAATTGGGGTTTGTGGGTGTGATGCTCGGACGCGCAGACATACTGGCCATTACCATGGTGCGCAACGCCGAACACCTGGCGGAGTTTATCCACCAGCGGATCAGCGTTGTCGAGGGTGTGCGCGGTACGCGCAGTACCCTGGGTGTCAATTTTATCAAGCACGATTACCGCATGGCGCGCATCGTCAGCTGATTGTAATGAAGAGAGGGGAACCAATACGATGAACAAGCAAATGACGGCAGCACAGGTCGTTGCACAACTGAAGGATGGCATGACCATCGGTATCGGCGGCTGGGGCCCCCGGCGCAAGCCGATGGCGCTGGTGCGAGAAATCCTGCGCTCCGACCTCAAGGACCTGACGATCGTGGCGTATGGCGGTGCCGATGTGGGCATGCTGTGCGCGGCGGGAAAGGTGAAGAAAGTCGTGTTTGCCTTTGTCTCGCTGGACTTTATTCCACTGGAACCCTACTTCCGCCAGGCGCGCCAGTCCGGCGCTATCGAGGTGATGGAGATCGATGAGGGCATGATGCTGCTGGGGCTGCGTGCGGCGAGCTGGGGGATTCCGTTTATCCCCACCGAAGTTGGGCTAGGCACGGATATCGTCAAGCAGAATCCGGACATCAAGGTGATAGACAGTCCCTACGATGACAAGGAGTGGGTGGCGATGCCCGCCCTGAAGCTGGATGTCTCGCTGATTCACGTCGACAAGGCAGATGTGCGCGGCGTGTGCCAGATTGCCGGACCGGACTTCTACATGGATGACTGGTTCGCCCGCGCGGCCAGTAAAACGTTTGTCTCCTGCGACGAGTTGGTAGAGACCGAGTATTTTCACGATCCCGCACAGGCCCGCCTGGTGCACTGGGAGCGTTCCATGACAACTGGCGTTGTGCCGATCGCCGGCGGTGCTCATCCCTCCTCATGCTCGCCGCTCTACGGTTTCGATATACCGCACTTCAAGGCGTATGCCGCCTCTGCGAAAGAGGACACGGGTTTTCAGGGTTATTGCGACAAGTTCCTCGGGGCCTCTGAAGAGGAGTACCAGAAGAACGTCGGTGGCGTCGATGCCATCCGCGCCATTGAACTGCCCACTTACTGATCGGCCAAGGAGAAAAACCCATGACTGCAGCAACTGATTACACCCTGGCTGAACTGTGTATTGTCGCCGCCAGCCAGGCGTTCGCCGACGACGGCGAAGTGCTCGCCACTGGCATCGGCGTCGTTCCGCGCCTCGCGGCAAGCCTGGCAATGAAGACCAGCAATACGGACCTGATGATGACGGATTCGGAAGCGTGGATGCTGAGCGAACCCAACCCGTTGGGCCCGCGCCCGGCGGACTTCGTCCCGTCGACGGAGAGCTGGATGGGCTTCTCGCGCATCTTTGACAATGTGTGGAGCGGCAAGCGTCACGCGATGCTCGGGCCGACCCAGATCGACAGGTTCGGCCAGTCCAATACCTCCGCGCTGGGCGGCACCTACCAAAAGCCCAAGACCATGATGTTGGGTGCGCGCGGTTTCCCGGGCAACTCCATTTCCCATCCCAACAGCTTTTTTGTGCCGGCTCACAATACGCGCGTGTTCATGGATGGCGAGTGCGACTTTGTGTCGTCCATCGGCTACAACCCGGCGCGCCTGCCGAAAGGCCACAATCTCGACGATGTGGATATCCGGCTGGTCATTACCGACTTGTGCGTGATGGACTTCGGCGGTCCCGATCACCAGATTCGCCTCGTGTCCCTGCATCCCGGTGTGACCGCTGAGGAAGTACAGGACAACACCGGCTATCCCGTGCATATACCCGCCGATGTCCCGGTGACCGCCGCGCCGACACAGGAGCAACTGGCGATTATTGCCGCGCTCGACCCGCACAACCAGCGCGCTCACCAGATCAAGGACAACCCCCCGGGTAACCGCTCCTGAAACGAGGCTTGCAGCATGCTTGAAACGCGTTTGACCACATTGCTGGGTTGCAAATACCCCATCGTGCAAACTGCGATGGGCTGGGTCGCGGATCCGAGGCTGGTGGCGGGCAGTTGTAACGCCGGTGCGTTCGGCTTCCTCGCCGGTGCGACCATCCCGGCGAATGAAATGGAGCGCGATATCCTGCGCGTGAAGGAGCTCACCGACAAACCGTTTGGTGTGAACTTTCATATGTACCAGCCCAATGCCGCGCAGATTGTCGATATGGTGATTGAGCACGGTGTGCGCGCGGTGAGTTATTCGCGTTCACCCGGCCCCGAGTTCATCAGGAAGCTGAAGGACGCGGGAGTGGTGTGTATGCCCACGGTCGGCCTGCCCAAGCACGCGATCAAGGCGGTGGAACTCGGCGCCGATGCGGTCACTGTGCAGGGCGGTGAGGGCGGTGGCCACACCGGCGCGGTGCCCACGACCCTGCTGATTCCGCAGGTGGTAGATGCGGTGAGTGATAAAGTCCCCGTGGTTGCCGCCGGCGGCTTCAAAGACGGCCGCGGCTTGTTGGCGGCGTTGTCCTGGGGCGCAGACGGTATCGCGATGGGTACACGTTTCCTGATGACGGAGGAGAGTCCTGTGCCGCGGGAGACGCTGCAGCGTTACATCGACTGCAAGAGTCCCGGCGATATTATTGTATCCAAAGCGATGGACGGCCTGCCGCAGCGCATGATTATGAACGAGTTGCTCACGGAACTGGAGAAAGCCAGCACGGCGCGCAAACTGCTTATTGCGCTGCGCAACGGGCTGGCTTTTCGCAAGCATACCGGTGCGACGCTGTTCAGCCTGCTGAAGTCAGCCATTGCGATGAGCAAGGACGATGACATGACGGCAGCGCAGGCCATCATGTCGGCCAACGCGCCGATGATTATCCAGAAGGCGATGGTCGACGGCGATCCCGCCCACGGCGTGCTGCCGTCAGGGCAGGTGGCCGGTGTTATCGATTCGCTGCTGTCCTGCGAGGACCTGGTGCAATCCATTGTCGCCGAGGCCGAGCAGCGCCTTACCCTGCTGTCGTTGCGCGTTACCGAAAATTCCCAGGAGTAATGTATGTCCAAACCCTTCAAAACCACGATTGAAAACGGCATAGCCGAGATGATCCTCGATCACCCGCCTGTGAATGCGTTTGACAGCGCCGGCTGGTTCGCGATTGCGGCTGAGATCGACGCGCTGGGTGCCAACGACGATGTGCGCGTGATTATCATCGGCGCGGCGGGCAAGGGATTTTGCGCAGGCGTCGATATCAAGGAACTGGCCGCACATCCCGGCAGAATCGTGGATGTGAACAAGGGCAATTACGAAACCTTCCGCGCGATCCATCGCAACCCCAGGCCAGTGATCATTGCCCTGCACAGTTTCGTGCTCGGTGGTGGCATCGGGATGGCCGGCGCGGCGGACATCATTGTGTGCTCGGATTGTGCTCGATTTGGCGTGCCGGAAATTGATCGCGGTGCGATGGGCGGTGGTGCGCACCTGCAGCGCATGTTCCCGGTGCAAAAAGTGCGTTACATGTACTTCACCGGTGAGTTTATTGATGCGCAGGAAGCTTATCGTCTCGGTGCCGTGGAGCGAGTCGTACCACTGGTAGAACTGCTGCCGACGGCGCGCGAGATCGCCGCCAAAATCGCCGCCAAGTCGCCGGCCATGGTCAAGCTCGCGAAGGAGGCGCTGACCGGTATTGAGGATGGCAACCTCGAAGACAAGTACCGCTGGGAGCAGGGCTTCACGCTTGAGGCTTACACCGTAGGTGATTCACAGGAATCACGCGATGCGTTTGTCGAAAAGCGCGATGCGAAGTTTTAGTTTGTAGCTGAGAATGTAGCTGACCGTTGGGAGGAGAATATGGCTTGTGCTTATCATTGGGACCGTGTGGCGACAGGAGGGCCTGCCCCGCTTTATCGGGCACGTCGCCACCCGAGCCTGCACATGGATGTGCGCTTTTTGGCGTGTCCCAATGATAAGCACAAGCCATATTCTCCTCCATTCCGGGCTTCAATTCTCCGACGCGAGCCACTACCAGATATTAGGGACTGCAGATAATGGATCTTAACTTCACAGAACCACAAATAGCATTCCGCGAGGAAGTGCGCAGTTGGCTGGCAGCCAATGTGCCGGCCGAGCCGCTGCAAACCTTTGACACTGCCGAGGGCTTCAAGCAACACCGGGAGTGGGAAGCCACGCTTAACAAAGGGCGCTGGGGCATGGTCACGTGGCCAGAGGCGCTGGGTGGTCGCGGCTGCGACCTGATCGAGTGGCTGATCTTTGAAGAGGAGTACTACAAGGCGCGCGCGCCGCTGCGGGTCAACCAGAATGGAATCTTCCTGCTGGGGCCGACATTGATGGAGTACGGTACGGAGGAGCAGAAGGCGCGCATCCTGCCGAAAATGGCGAACGGGGAGGAGGTCTGGGCGCAGGGTTGGTCCGAGCCCAATGCCGGCTCCGATATGGCGGCTATCCGCTCGACGGCGAAACTGGAAGGGGATAAGTACATTATCAATGGACAGAAAACCTGGTCGACCCGCGCTGTGTGGGCGGACTGGTGTTTCGGGATGTTCCGCACCGATCCGGATTCCGAGCGACATCGCGGCCTGACCTTTATTCTGGTGCCGCTGGACAGCCCCGGCATTACCGTGCGTCCGATCCCCCAGCTCGATGGCCTGCCCGGCTTTGCCGAGATCTTTTTCGACAATGTTGAGGTGGCCGTGGAGAATCGCCTGGGCGATGAAGGTGCCGGCTGGAGTGTCGCAATGGCGACAGCCGGTTTCGAACGCGGGCTGATGCTGCGTTCACCCGCGCGCTTCCAGGAAACGGCGCGCCGGCTGGTAGAGCTTTACATCGAAAACAGGGAGTCCGCCGATAGTGACCCGGCGGTTAAGGATGCGGTGATGCGCGCCTACCTCGATGCCGAGAGCTATTGCCTGACAACCTATCAAACCGCCTGCCGCCTGAATAAAGGCGGGAAAATTGGCGCCGAGTCTTCGACGAACAAAATCTTCTGGTCCGAACTTGACCAGAATATGCACGCCACGGCGATGAGTATCCTCGGTGCGCGTGCAGAACTGTTGCCCCATGCGCCGGCGGCGCAGGGTGTGGGTGGTTGGCTGGATGGCTGGTTGTTCTCACAGTCTGGCCCTATCTACGCAGGGACCAACGAGGTACAGCGCAATATCATCGCCGAGCGAATGCTGGGAATGCCGAGGTAACATATGGATTTTACTTTTACAGACGACCAGTTGTTGTTCCAGGAATCGGTGCGCGATTTTCTGGTGAATGAAGTCACGCCCGAGCGCATACGCGCAAGCTGGGAAACGGACAGTGGCCGCGATCCCGCACTGTGGCGCCAGCTTGCTGAGCTTGGCCTCACCGGCATCACGGTGCCCGAGGAGTACGGCGGCCTGGGGATGACAGAGCTGGATTTTGTGCTGCTGGCACAGGAGTGTGGTTACGTGGCGCTGCCTGAGCCACTCGTGCATACCGCGCTGGTCGCGGTACCGATGTTGAAGGAAATTGGCGGGGATCTGGCCGCGCAGTGGTTGCCAAAAATTGCCGCCGGTGAGGCCCGGGTCGTGGTGGGCGTGGCGCAAAACCTGGTCGTCGAGGACGCGCATGTTGCCGACCTGCTGTTGCTGGAGCAGGGCGGGAAATTGCTCGCTGCCACAGCGGACCAGGTAGCACTGCACCATAACGAATCCATAGACCCGTCGCGGAAACTGTTTGGCGTTGACGTGCAGCCCGGCGCGATCACGGTTGCCAGCGGTGTCGACGCCGCGTCGCTGATTGCCGGCGCGCTGAACCGCGGCGCACTCGGCTGTGCAGCGCAGGCACTGGGGCTGGCCCAGCGCATGATTGATCTTTCGGTGCAGTACACTAGCGAGCGAGCGCAGTTCGGCAAGCCGATCGGCAGCTTCCAGGCGGTGAAGCACCACATGGCCAACGTCGCAGTGCGGCTCGAATACGCCAAGGCACCCACGCATAGAGCGGCCTACGCGCTTGCCACCGGTCAGGATCTAGCCGCACATGCGGTATCGCACGCCAAACTGGTCGCCTGCGAGGCGGCGAACCTGGCGGCAAAGAATAGCCACCAGGTGCATGGCGCGATGGGCTATACCTGGGAGGTGGATCTCCATATCTTCATGAAAAAGGCCTGGTCGCTGGCCAACACCTGGGGCGACGCGGGCTTTCACAAATCACGGGTTGCGGATCGTATTTTCGCTCCCGGCGCGGCACTGGGTGCCGGCGCCACTTTCGCTTAACGACAAAAGGACAGGCTCATGGCAGACGCATATATCGTAGACGCAGTACGCTCCCCCACCGGTCGCCGCAAGGGCGGCTTGTCTGATGTTCACGGCGCCGATCTCGGTGGTCATGTGATGAAGACGCTGGTCGATCGCAACAGCATCCCTGACGACGAATATGACGATGTGATGTTCGGTTGCGTCGATACCATTGGACCGCTGGCCGGTGATATTGCGCGCACAGCTTGGCTGGCAGCCGGATTGTCAGACCTTGTACCCGGCACGACTATTGACCGGCAGTGCGGCTCCTCGCAGCAGGCCGTGCATTTTGCCGCACAGGCCATTATGTCGGGTGTGAACGACGTGGTGATCGCGGGCGGCGTACAGACCATGACCCAGATTCCCATTTCCTCGGCCATGATTGCCGCCCAGCCGATGGGTTTCAGCGACCCGTTTTCCGGCAGCCAGGGCTGGGTTGCGCGCTATGGCAGTACGCCGCCCTCACAGTTTACCTCGGCGCAGATGATCGCCGACAAGTGGAAAATTTCCCGCCAGCAGATGGAAGAATTCGCGTTGCGTTCGCACACACTCGCATTGTCTGCGATCAAGGAAGGCCGCTTCGACCGGGAGATCGCGCCACTCAATGGCGTGGACATGGATGAAACCCCGCGCAATACCTCGATGGAGAAGATGGCGGAACTGGAACCCTTGATGGAAGGTGGCACCATCACGGCAGCCGTATCCAGCCAGACCTGTGATGGCGCCTCGGCGATGTTGATCGTTTCCGAAGCGGCACTCAAGCGCTATAACCTGACGCCACGCGCCCGTATCGTGCATATGAGTGTACGCGCCGCCGATCCGATCTGGATGCTGACAGCACCGATCCCCGCGACGGAATACGCGATGAAGAAATCCGGCATGAAGTTGGCGGACATCGATCTGGTGGAAATCAATGAAGCGTTCGCATCTGTGCCGATGGCATGGTTGCTTGAAACAGGCTATCCACTGGAAAAAACCAACGTGAATGGTGGCGCGATCGCGTTGGGTCACCCGCTGGGCGCATCGGGTACCAAATTGATGACCACCTTGCTGCATGAACTGGAGCGCAGCGGCGGCAAGTATGGTTTGCAGACGATGTGTGAGGGCGGCGGCCAGGCCAACGTGACGATTCTTGAACGCCTGTAGGATTTTTCATGCGACGCGAATGGAGGGGCGGCTCAAGTTGCTGAGCCAAAACTCGCAAAGTGCCGAGGCCTGCGGTTTGATATCGCAGACGGTTCTGGAATTGGAGGAGTTTTTATGAGATCAGCAATCGCTTTCCAGCTTGCAGTTCTGCTGGTATTTCCGTTTGGCGCAATATCAGCAGAGGTCCATTACCAGCACCCCGATCTTACGATTGTGGCGGATGATGAGCCGCTTGATTCGGTGCTGAAGTCTATCAGTAAGGAGATGCGTATATTTGTCACGACACCGACCGGCCTCAACCCGGTGATCAATTGCGATATACAAGCGCAACCGGTAAAGCTGGCTTTCAAAAAATTATTGGGTGACATGAGTTATTCGCTACAGTGGAAAGACGGTGGCGAGCGACTGGCTGGCCTGACAATTCTCTCGGGTACTGGAGACGCTGTTGCAGTCACCGCCGACAGCCCCTCTGCCGCCCGGAGCGCTACTCGGGATGCCGGCCTGGTAATCGAGCATCATGCTGTGCCAGATACGGCCAGGTCTGCGGTCTCCGGCGGTGATGCTGCTGAAACGCCTGTGGATGATTCTGCGGTGGAAGTCGCGACAGAGGAGCGAGAAGCGCGTATCGCCGAAGAAGCAGAGGCGCGGGAAATCGAGATGGAATTGCGGCGCCAGGAAGAGGTGATTGCACACGAGGCAAGGATGGAAGAAGAAAGAGTGCGCAACGAGGCCGAGATGGCAGAGTACTTCGAAGCCAATGGCATCAATCCTAACCCATAGACACCATTAGAATGCAGTAGAGGAAGAATACAATGAGCGGAATTTTAGCAGGGCGAGTAGCGATCATAACCGGGGCGGGTGGTGGTCTGGGTGCAGCGCATGCAAGAGTCTTCGCATCCGAAGGCTGTTCTGTCGTCGTCAACGACATTAATACCGCGGCTGCCCAGGCAGTCGTCGATGAGATCACCCGTGCAGGCGGCAAGGCCGTTGTTAACAGCTCCGATATCACCAACTACGACGACAGCCTGAACGCGGTAAAGCAGGCGATTGACAGCTTCGGTGACCTGCATATCGTGCTCAACAATGCCGGGGTAAACCGCGACCGCATGTTTGCCTCCATGACGGAGCAGGAGTGGGACACGATAATGGCCGTGCACCTCAAAGGCCATTTTTGCATCAGCTCCCACGCCGTGCACTACTGGCGCGGCCAGTCCAAGGAGGGCAAGCCGGTTGACGCCCGTATTATCAACACCACGTCCGGTGCCGGGTTGCAGGGCTCGATCGGGCAGTCAAACTACGCCGCGGCGAAGGCGGGCATTGCCGCACTCACCCTGAACCAGGCTGCGGAGCTGGGGCGCTACAATATCACCGCCAACGCGATGGCACCCTCGGCTCGCACCGGAATGACCAGCGCTGTGCCGGAGATGGCCGCGCGCATGGCCAAACCTGAGGACGGTAGTTTCGACCATTTTGCGCCTGAGAATGTGTCCAACGTCCTGGCGTGGCTGGCAAGTGCGGAAGCCGCGCACGTGACAGGAAGAGTATTTGAGGCCGAGGGCGGTCGCATTTGTATCTGCGATGGCTGGCGCACGACGGAGGGCGTCGATCGTGGAGCGGCCTGGGCGCCCGCCGAAGTGGGAGATGCGATGAAGGAATTACTGGCGAAGGAAATACCTGCGCAGAAAGTGTGGGGCACCTGAGGCCAGGCACTGACCGGAGAAGCTATGGAATTTGCATTTACGCAGGAGCAGGAAATGATCCGCGAAACCGCGGCGGCATTTCTCGCTGAAGTATCCGACAGCGCGGCGGTGCGCCGTGCGATGACGTCGGAGCCGGGTTACGAGCCCGCGCTGTGGGAACGAATCTGCGGCGAGATGTACTGGCAGGCCATTCATGTGCCCGAGAAATATGGCGGTATGGGCCTGGGGTATGTGGAACTGGTCGCGATGATGGAACAGATGGGGCGCTATTTGCTGTGCTCGCCGTTCTTTTCCACCGTGTGCCTGGCCGGCAATGCATTGCGTGTTGCAGGGTCAAAGGAGCAACAAGCACAGTGGCTGGGCCAGCTGTGTGAGGGCAGATTGACAGCGGCGCTGGCATTCAACGGTGGTTCGAGCCGCTGGGATTCCGGGGCGATTACGGCGACCTGGCGGCGCAAGGGCGACAGCTATGTGCTCAATGGTGGCTATCGCTACGTCATCGATGGCCACACTGCCGGGCTATTGATCGTGGCCGCGAGGGAGGAGGGCAGCAGCGGCGAAGAGGGCGTCACTCTGTTTCTGTTGCCGGCAGAAACAACGGGCGTCACCCGCCAGTGGCTACCTACGATGGATCAGGCGCGCAAACAGGCGGCGGTACAACTGGACGATGTGAGCCTGGGTGCTGAGGCGGTGATGGGTGAGTCGGGACAGGGTTGGAAGCCGCTCGCCAAAGTGATTGATCTTGCGACCATTGCGCTAGCGGCGGAACAGGTGGGTGGCTGCCAGCAGTTACTGGACATGACGGTGGCCTATACCAGCGAACGGGTGCAGTTCAATCGCACCATTGCCAGTTACCAGGCGGTGAAGCATAAGGCGGCCGATATGATGCTGCAAACCGAAGTCGCCCGTTCCGCGATTTACTATGCCGCCTGTGTCGCGCAGGAGGCGCTGGAAGGTGGCCCCCTGGCAGGGGAACTCAGCGAGGCGGCCAGCGTGGCCAAGTCCTATTGCTCGGACGCTTACTTCGCGATCGCCGGTGATGCGCTGCAGTTGTTCGGCGGTGTGGGCTTCACCTGGGAATATGATGTTCACCTGTACTTGAAGCGCGCCAAATCCTCCGAGCATCTGCTGGGGAATGGCGCTTACCATCGCGAGCGCCTGGCCTGCGCGCTGCTGGATTGAGGGGAAGACTGTGAAACTGAGTTTTAGCCCTGAGGACGAACTGTTCCGGGAAGAAGTGGCCAACTGGTTGCAGGACAACCTGACCGGCGAATTTGAAAAGCTGAAGTACCGGGGAGGCCCCGGCGATGAGCATATGTTTCCCGCCGAGCGCCAGGTCTGGGAGCAGAAGCTGGCCGAGGGTGGCTGGACGTGTGTCGGATGGCCGAAGGAATACGGCGGTCGCGGATGCTCGATAGAGCAGCAGGTCATTTTTTTCGAGGAGTACGCGCGCGCCGGTGCACCCGGGCGCGTGGGCCATATCGGCGAGGGTTTGGCGGGACCGACTATTATTGCCTTCGGCACCGAGGAACAAAAGCGGAAGTACCTCCCCGGTATCGTGGCGGGAACGCAGTTGTGGTGCCAGGGATATTCCGAGCCGAGCGCCGGCTCGGACCTTGCCAACGTCAAGACGAGGGCGCGTTTTGACGAGGGGCAGGGCAAGTGGCTGATCAATGGCCAGAAAGTATGGACGTCGCTGGCTCACGAATCCGATTATTGTTTCGCGATAGCGCGCACTGATCCCGAATCGGTGGCGCACAAGGGGCTGGGCTTCTTTCTCATCGCGATGGATCAACCTGGTATTGAGGTCAGGCCTATCGAGCAGATCACTGGCACCTCCGAGTTCAATGAAGTGTTCTTCGACGATGCGCAGTGCGATGCTGACGATATCGTCGGTGCACCCGGTGATGGCTGGAAGGTCGCAATGGGCCTGTTGGGTTTTGAGCGCGGTGTGTCGACGCTGGGCCAGCAGATGCAGTTCCAGAACGAACTGGACGAAGTGGTTCGACAGGCACGCAACAACGGTGCGGCAAAGGATCCAGCTATTCGCCAACGCATTGCGCGTGCGCATGCCGAACTGAAGATCATGCGCTACAACTCCATGCGGATGCTGTCGGGTCAGAGTGCCAGTGATGGCACGTTGCAGAAGGAAGCGCTTATCTACAAGCTGTACTGGGCGACATGGCATCGCAGCCTGGGTGAACTGGCCATGGATGTGCTGGGGCCCGAGTGCGAGATTCTCGAGGGCGCCCCATACGCATTGAGTCGCCTGCAGTCCATGTACCTGTTTGTGCGCTCCGACACCATCTATGGCGGCACCAACCAGATACAGCGCAATATCATCGCCGAGCGGGGACTGGGTATGCCCCGTGAGCCCAAGGGCACAGCCAAATAGTTTCACAAATTGAGGAATAGAGCATGATCCTGAAAACGCCTGAGTACGTCCCGGGCCATGGCCTGATCAAGGGCAAGTCAGTACTGGTGACCGCTGCCGCCGGCGCCGGGATAGGGTTTTCCGCCGCGCTGAAGGCAGCGGAAGAAGGCGCGCGTGCCATCGTATTGAGCGATATTCATGAAGGGCGGTTGGCTGCGGCCGTGGAAAAACTGAAAACGGAATCCGGGCTTGCCGATGTTTTCGGTAAAGTGGGCAACGTGGCGGTTGAGGACGATGTCCGCGGCCTGATCGATTTTGCCGAAGAAAGGTTGGGCGGCGTGGACATCCTGATTAACAACGCCGGGCTGGGAACCTCGAAGCTGCTAATCGAAATGGAGGATGACGAGTGGCATCGCGTGATTGACGTGACGCTTAATGGCACCATGCGTATGACACGCTACATGATGAAGGTAATGAAGGCGCGCGGGCAGGGCGGTGTTATCGTCAATAATTCCTCGGTATTGGGATGGCGTGCCCAGAAAGAACAGGCACACTACGCGGCGGCGAAAGCGGGCGTAATGGCGCTGACACGCTGTGCGGCGCTGGAAGCGGCAGAGTTTAATGTGCGCATCAATGCAGTTGCGCCCTCCATTGTGCTACACCCGATGCTGCGTAAATCCGCGTCCGAGGAACTGCTGGCAGAGCTTGAGTCGAAAGAGGCCTATGGCCGCGCCGCAGAAGCCTGGGAAGTGGCCAATGTGATGATGTTCCTGGCGTCAGATTATTCCAGTTATATGACCGGGGAAATTGTTTCGGTTTCCAGCCAGCGGGGATGAGCAACTTTTTCCGCGTCCGACCCGGACGATGTCCTTGCAGGACGATTCACAGAATATACCCATCAGGAGAGAGAAGATGAGAGAAGCAGTAATAGTATCCACGGCGAGAACCGGCCTGGCCAAGTCATTTCGCGGCGGCTTCAATGATACCGAGGCGCCCGCGATGGGTGGGCATGTCGTGCGCGCGGCGATTGCCCGCGCGGGTATCGACCCGGCCGAGGTGGATGACTGCATCTTCGGTGCCGCCGCCCAGCAGGGTACGCAGGCTTACAATATCGGGCGCCTGTGCGGCATTGCTGGCGGCCTTCCGGCCACCGTAGCCGGTATGGCCATTGAGCGGCAGTGCTCCTCCGGGCTGATGTCCATCGCTACCGCCGCCAAGAGCATTATGTGCAACGAGTACGATATTGCTGTGGCAGGTGGCGTCGAATCCATCTCACTGGTGCAGACCAAACACAAGAATGCCTATCGCAATGTGTCCAGGACAGTGACTGCGCTTGATCCCACCGCCTATATGCCCATGCTCGAAACGGCAGAAGTGGTATCGGAACGCTACAACATCAGTCGAGAGGACCAGGATATATACTCGCTGCAAAGTCAGCAGCGTACTGCGGCGGCACAGCAGGCTGGGCTGTTCGATGATGAGATAGTGCCGATGAATACCACCATGTCGGTATTCAACAGGGAAACCAAAGAGACGACCTACCAGGAGGTGGTGGTGGATCGCGACGACTGTAATCGCCCTTCGACCACACTGGAAAGCCTCAGCGCACTGGAGCCTGTTTTCAAGGATGGCGAATGGGTTAAGGAGGGTCGGTTTATCACTGCCGGTAACTCTTCGCAGCTTTCCGATGGCGCTTCTGCCTGTGTGGTTATGGACAGCGCACTGGCGGCGAAGAAGGGCCTGGCGCCGCTGGGTATCTATCGCGGTCTTGCTGTCGCCGGTTGCCAGTCGGACGAAATGGGAATCGGCCCGGTGTTTGCAGTGCCGAAGCTATTACAGCGCCACGGGTTGAGTGTCGGCGATATCGATTTGTGGGAGTTGAATGAGGCATTTGCGTGCCAGGTAATTTACAGTCGGGATCAATTGGGAATAGATAACGACAAGTTGAACGTGAATGGTGGGTCCATTTCTATTGGGCATCCGTTTGGCATGAGCGGAGCCCGCATGGTGGGGCACGCTCTTTTGGAAGGCAAGCGTCGAGGCGCGAAATACATAGTGATTACCATGTGTATCGGTGGCGGCATGGGCGCTGCCGGGTTGTTTGAGGTCGCCTGATCGCGCATGCAAAAAAATTCTGTGTGTGCGGGCGTTGTCGCTCACAACCCGAAAGTGGCCGAACTAACCTCACTGGTTAAAAATTTACTCGGCAGCGCCGAATGGGTCGTGGTTATTGATAATGACTCATCTGATACCCGGTATATGGAGTGTCTGCGGAGTCTTGTCGGTGTCACGGTCATCCGAAATGCCAGCAACAGGGGGGTTAGTGGAGGCATAAACCAGGTCATCGAGCGGGCCCGAGAGGTGGGCGCGCAGTTTGTCGTAGCGTTTGATCAGGATACGCAGATTACGGAAGACCTGATCAATGTGCTCGTATCCGATTTCCACGGGTTGCTCGAATACGGAGCACCTGTGGCTGCTATCGGCCCAGCGGTCACAGACGATTACACGGGCTATACGCTGCCTTTCGTCCGTTTCAGGTTGCCATCGAACACCAGGTACAGCCGCGAGGCATTGGTAGAAAGCCAGCAGCAGGTCGAATGTGATTTTCTGATCAGCTCGGGCTGCCTCATGTCCATACAGGCGATCGAAGAAATAGGTGGGATGAATGAAGCGCTGTTCATCGACAATGTTGATCTGGAGTGGTGCTTTAGGGCGCGTCGCACGGGGTATAAAATTTACGGCGATTTCTCCGCGGGTATTCGTCAGCAAATTGGTGAGTCTTACACCCGGATTCCATTTACCAACTCAGTGATTCGCTACCACGATTACGCACGCAACTACTACATGACCAGAAACAGGGTCTGGCTTTACCGGCAAGGCCATACAAATACCGCATGGATTGTTCATGATCTGTTCCGATTTATCTGCAAATTTATGTATTTACTTGTGTTCAAATCAAACCGGCTTGGTCTTCTGAAGAGCAGTCTGAGGGGTATAATCGACTCTTTTGACATGAAGCCATACGATGCCAGCAGTTCATAACAATATTTTTTTAAGTAATAGCGTTCTTATGCAATGAAACAACGGAACCAATTTCTATTCGTTCTTGGGCCCCATCGCTCTGGAACATCTCTGGTTGCCAGTGCGTTGCATACTCTGGGTGTCAATCTTGGCGATCGATTTATTGACCCTAACGATGATAATCCGAAAGGGTTTTTTGAAGATGAAGAGATCGTCCGATTTAATGATCGCCTGTTGAGAAGCCTGAGTCTTTCCTGGGATAGTTTTGGGTTTATATGGGAAGAGGACTTCAGCGCAAAGCGCTTCAAGCCCTACCATAAAGCTGCTGTCACCATGATCCGGGATAGATTTAGCAACAGCAGCGTATCGGGACTCAAAGATCCCCGGTTTTGTATTCTGTTGCCTTTCTGGAAGCGCGTTGTGTCGGAAGCGCTCGATGTTGAAGTCAGCTATATCCTGGGGATCAGGAGTCCGGAGCAGTCTGTGCGTTCGCAGAGGTCCAGGCATATCAGGGACAGCGACTTTCACTTGCTAGGCAGGCGCAATGTCCAGACACTCCTGCTGTGGTGGACTTACCTGCACAAGGCGTTAAAGGAAGTCGATGCCAGGCATCTGCTGATAGTAGATTACACTTCGCTGGTTGTGGCACCTGAGCTGGAGCTCCAGCGTCTGGCCAAATTACTGGGTTTTGATATACCGCCGGATGAAGCAGAGAGTTTTTCCCGCCAATACGTAGATCCCTTGCTGAACAGGAGTCAAACCCCGGTCAAGGCAGCACAAAGGCAGGATTCCTCACTTTGGCATTACGCCCAGATGTTATATGAACGTCTGCACCTCCTGTCCAGGAATGATTGTATCCAGCCTGAAGATTTACAGGGTGTCATTGAGCATATTGATGTGCCGCAGTTGGAGCCGCTCTATCTTCAGGAATTACAATACCTCTATGGATACTCGTATAAGAAAATAATCAGTTTGCGCCACCGGCTTATTCGATCGAACCAAGAGCTCGGCAGCGAGCGTGAAAAGTCTGGCCAACTACAAGAAAAATGCGATACCTTGATTGCCCAGCATGAGTCGCTTGTTGATCAGCACGAGTCGCTTGTTGATCAATACCGATTGCTTGCCAGGGAACATGAAGTTCTCAGTCAAAATTACCAAACTGTACTGAATACAAAAGGTTGGAGGCTGTTAGTCTTGCTTCGCCGTTGTGTTACATGGCCATTCAGTCGATGAAACTGTAATATTGAATCGACTTCTGAGTAAATGTGTATATGACCTTTAAAAAACTGTGGCAATCGATCTGTGGGTTCAGATGGCGATCATATGCCGCGACAGTTTTGGCCAGTATCCGTCTATATGGTTGGCGCGCAACCCTGCGGAAGGTGAGTTTTCGGAGCAGATTGTTCTTTAAAGGCAAATACCGAAAATCTACCTGGGGCAGAGGGCGGGAAATCTTTGACAATGTCAGCAGGGCCACAGATCTATTTGGTCGCCCGGCGATTCTAATCGTGGGCGCACTGGATCTTCCCCAGTGCAAGAAGTACCGCGTCTCTCAAAAGGTTGAATTCTTCGGTGCGCTCGGGTGGGACTGCTATTACTCCCACTACAATGACGCGGCCCGGGCGATCAGCTATTTGCAAATATCCACTGCGGTCATTTTTTATCGTGTACCCAGTTGCGCTCAGTTTGACGAATATCTCGAAGAGGCAGCGAGGCTTGGTATACAAACCTTCTACGATATTGATGACCCGATTTTCAGCGTCGATGTCTACGCTGAGAACAAGAACCTGCAGCATCTCACAACCCATGAACGCACTCACTTGCTCGCCAGCGCCGAAGACTATCACGGTGCAATGAGGCGGGCAGATTCACTTATACTGAGCACATCTTATTTGCAGGCGCTGGCGCAAACCGAGTTTGGAGGGCGCACGTACTTGTGGCCAAATCTGGCGGATTCTGCCACGCTCTCTATCGCTCAGAATCTGGATTGCGAAAAAGATTTGAGTGATGCGAGCAGTGTAACCATTGGGTACGCATCCGGTTCGAGAGCACACGACGAGGACTTCAAGGTTGTTGTCCCAGCACTGGCTAGGGTCCTGGAAATGTATGAACACGTCAATCTCCAAGTGATAGGTTATGCGGTAATGCCTCCGGAGTTGCATCGTTTCAGTGATAGAATCAACGCGCGTCCGTTTTCGGGTTACGTAAAGTATTTCGAAGCGCTAAGAAAGGTGGATATCAATATAGTACCGTTGGTTAATGACCGATTTAACGCCTGTAAGAGTGCGATTCGCTACCTTGAAGCGTCACTCTGTGGAGTGCCAACGGTGGCTTCATCGGTTGGCCAGTTTGCCGAAATTGTCAACGATGGGCACGACGGGTGTTTGGCCGAGAGGCAGGAAGAATGGGTTTCCGCGTTGAGTCGCATGATAGAGAGTCGCGAGCTGAGGTTGCAGATGGGACAGGCCGCGAAAAGCAACGTTATAACGCATCACACGGTTTCCTGTCCCGATGTGGTAGACCGTGAACTACTGGATCAATTTGCATTGTCCAATGAATAAGCTTCTGATACTAAATCTGTACTATGCCCCGGAGAGTTTTGGGGGGGCGACAATAGTGGTCGAGCAAACTGCTCGCCGACTGAAAGAGTCACACAATTGGTCTATTCTGGTAGTAACGACGATACGGGATCACTCGTTACCGAAGTATGCCCTGCGGCGTTATAAGATTGATGGGATCGATATTGTTGCCATTAACGTATCCGCGGAGTTACAGGGCGAAGCCGCGTACCGACATCCTGAAATCGCCAGGCGTGTGGTTGAAATCGCGCGGGCATTCCAGGCTGATATTTGTCACTGTCATGCCATTCAGGTTCTGGGCTGTGATTATTTTGATGAGCTTAAGGCAATCGGTACCAAAATTGCTATTACTGCTCATGATTGTTGGTGGATCTGTGAGCGCCAGTTCATGATTAATTCCGATGGCTTCTATTGTAACCAGTGGGCCCTCAATGATGCCCAATGCGGGCAGTGTTCCATTGATCATCGTATGCAGGTCAAACGGAACGAATATCTCAGGACGCAGATGGGCAAGGCCGATCTTGTGCTGTTTCCGAGCAATTTTCATCGAAACCTGCATTTGGTAAATGGCATTAGTGATGAAAAATCGTTTGTTAACAAGAACGGTGTAACTTTGCCATTGCCCAATTACTTTGAAGTGCGAGCCGAAGCGAAGCAGCGGCGCAACCATACGGTATTTGGTTTTGTGGGTGGTCCAGGAGCGATCAAAGGTTCAGAGCAGATTATCCAGGCGTTCAATCAAACTGAGCGAACTGACTATACATTGCAGGTAGTGGATGCGGCAGGCAACGTGGGCTCGAGTTGGGTTGATAGAGACTATTGGCGAATTCCGGGGAATGTCGAATTTGTTCCGCCCTATCGACAGCATGACATGGACACATTTTTTGCAGGTATCGATGTGCTTTTGTTTCCGTCGCAGTGGAAGGAAAGTTTCGGATTGACCGTAAGGGAGGCCTTGGTACGAAACGTTTGGGTAATCGCTACTGACTCAGGCGGGGTCTCTGAGGATTTGGAGGATGGTGTAAATGCCAGTGTAATTCCATTCGGGGGCGGGGTAAGTGAATTACGACATTGCATTGAGCACGCCTTGGACTGGAGGAAGTGGAGCGACTACCGAAATCCTCTGGCCGCTGAAGTCAGGGGTTTTGAGGATCAAGCAAGCGAACTGTCGGACATGCTGTGTACTATTTTAGAGTAGAGCCAGCATGCTGCTATCATATCCCTCTTCAAGCGTATCCATACTGTGAATAAAATGGTTCGCTAAGTTTTTTTACCGTAGAAATATCTTCCTCAGTCAGATTTTTTTTGTAGTTATCTTTTTCTTTGTGGGTACTGATTTTAGAGTAGTCAACCAACAAGGGGTCTTCATTCAAAAAATTCAGAATGTTCGAAACTTGAGGCTTCGGATCTAGCACAAAATCTTCATATTTTATTTCATAAAAACGAGCTTCCGCACCAGGTATTTTCTTATACTCATTGATCATTATCATGGATTCCAGCCAGTAATTGATGCCGCCCTTAACTTCATGCTTGGGCATCACACGGCCTTCCTTAAGGCTGGACACAACATTAAGCGGGTTGCGATGTATATGCAAAAACTTTGCGTTAGGGTACATATGTCCCAACAAAAGAATCCCGTAGATATTTTGCGGCGTTTTATCAAACCAGCGACCATCTACATTGTTCTTTGCCTGCAAAAAAAGCGTTCCGTATAAATCAGAGAGGTCTTTTCTGTTGTTTGCCAGGGCTCTAGAAAGTTCAAAATCTAAATCACTAACACCATCAATTGCTCGATGACTTTTGAATAACTTTACGGTGGCATAATTACCTTCATATCGCGGGCTGGCGTATGGGTCAGCCCATCGGAAGAAATGAGTTTCTTCAGGTGACTCCAGCCTTGGGTGCAACCTCAAAATGTTCCGCAGCATTGTAGTTCCTGATCGGACACAGCCAATAAGGAAAAAAGGCGTGTTATCAAAACCGAACTTGATATCCAAACTTGCAACCCCTAGATTCTCTGTATACATGAATTTGGTTTATGTATTTTTCTGAATAGACACTAGTCATGGCTGAACTGGCGATTTTCCAGGCAGACAACGATAACGTCGGTACCACCAGCCCTTTATCGCTCGCAGGGCTCATGGCAGATGCGCAGGTTTCAGCAATGATTTGGCATTGTCGCAGTATAAGAAACCAGAAAAATAGGCAGTTTTGCCAATGATGCCTGCATCGGAGGGCAATTATAAGAAGTATTGATGATGTGTCGAGAAAAATTGACCCTTGTTTAAATGATCCCGAGACCATGCAAGGTCGCGTGTCGCTCGAGCTGACGGCATTCGAAGCAGGCTTTTCAAGGGCCATCTTCGCGTTAAGCCAATAGAGTGTCCGGCCCTGGTTCCCTTGTCCGCAAAAAAAATGTTCGTTGTAGCCGCTAGTAATGCTCAGTCCTACGTATGCGCAGGTAGCGACACAGACTATCTATTGCCTACTTATCAGCCTCGGCGTATGGAATCTTCCAGGAAATTTGTTTAAAGTATTGGGTTACCCCGCCCTATACTGGGCAGCACTTTTTGATGGATACTCAGGAGAATCTGGCTCATGGATGGTGACGCGGAAGAAGTCGATTCTGAAGTTAACGTCGAGGTTCTGGCAGCAAGACTGACAAGTCTTGCCAGCCTCGAACCGGTCAGGGCATACGTCGATTTTGCGTGCATATCGGATGAAGGTGATGTCGCTCTCATCGGTTGGCTTTACGATCCGCAGAATCAGGTGCAAGGATTCGACGTCATTCGCGACCCACGCCATGGTGTCGTGGCGCAACATGCGCCGAGTATGGATATTTGTACTGTCGGCGACATGCACATCGAATCCAAGCGAGTTGCCCGGCCGGACGTAGCGCAGGCGATGGACAGAGACGATTTGACGATGTTCATCAACTACGGCTTCGTCATTGTGGTTCCCGGATTTGGCACAGGGGCAAAACTGGCGCTGATGCTGGTCGATGGCCGTTGCGCAGAGCTGCCCTTCAACGCCTTGGATAATAGGGCTGAAATCCGGTCGACGCTTCCACAGTACTGGAGCCACTCGGGCCCTACCTTGCTCGATATGCTCCGGAGCATGCTCGGCGAGCAAAATTCCCTTACGAGGCTTGTCGAGGGACTCGAAGATCAGGACTCTGCGGTCGGCGCGAGATACAGTTTTGCGGCGTGCGATCATGCACTACTGGTCGCGAGTCGTGTGCTGATCATCAATGGCTGGATT
This sequence comes from Halioglobus sp., assembly GCA_020443325.1. Lineage (GTDB taxonomy): Bacteria > Pseudomonadota > Gammaproteobacteria > Pseudomonadales > Halieaceae > Marimicrobium. The sequence continues at coordinate 7,471 of JAGRIK010000013.1, read as the reverse complement.
TCTAAGCCGTTGGCGGAGTTAGATCGCATCGAAGTAGTCGTCAGGGGCAGGATCACCGATATCACGGAACGGATTGTGCGCTATGAGCGGCCAGATCTTTATGCGGCGCATCCCTGGTCGGAAGCCCAGGCGCTGGGTTTCCTGTGCGCCTTTCCGCTGGACGTCGGCGCCACGAATGTATTGACCATTAATGTGGTCTGCCATTCCGGCATGCGTCAGGTCCTCGAATGCGATCTTCAGAGTATGAGCTGGGATGGCCTGGGATCATTGTTGCATAACTATCTAGACCTTGCCTGGCCTTTGCTAGACCTTCTGGAGCAGGCTCCTAATATTGATGATGGATCCGGTCGCGTGGCGAAGCGGTTGGCGGTATTGCGCCGTAACTGTTTCCTCGCGCAAGTACCGTATCTTCCTTTGTTGGTCGATCAGCCTACGACAGCGATAACTGCTGTTGAATGGGCGTATCCTCTGGGCGCCGCCGGATTGCTACTTTATGGCTTCAATCTCACGCCCGGGCGAAAACTGCGAGCAATCCTGCTGCGCGGCCCAGATGGAGAGTGTATCGACATCACGTCACGTTGCAATCCGGTGTTTCGGCCCGATGCGTGCGAAAAGTATCAAAGCCAGTTTGCTGATCGTGACGACTGGTGCGGCTTCGTCTGCGTTGCACCGCTCCCGACCCGCCCTGGTGATGTGCGGGCGCTATGCCTGGGCTTCGATGATCCGGGCGAAGTTTGGCTGAAGGTGCCTGTGGCGCCGGAAGCACTGGAAGGACCTCGTCTCGTGCGTCAGCTGCTAGAGTTACTGCCGCCGAAACGATGTCGCGATGCATTGGATGCGATCGGCGTCGCACTTGATGAAACAGGGCTCTTCGAAACCTGCATCGACGAGTATGAGGAAGAGCTGATCGGACAGGATCCGCACGCTTCCATTTTTGCTTGCGATCAGTCCTGCGTGCTGAAGGGTAGAGTCTTACTCGTCTATGGATGGATCGGACTCGATCAGCACAACCTGAGTCGTGTGGAACTAGTGACATCGAAAGGCAATTTCGATGTCACATCGCGCGTGCGTCGAACAATGCGTTCGGACATGGTGGAGCGATTTTCCTGGACTGCCGTGAATCCGGGGGGATTTCTGCTGTTGATTGACGATGCAGAGCTGATTGGACAAAGTCTTCGGATTCGGGTGGTGGGCAGCGATGGGCAACGGCAATCGTGCAGGTTGAGTCCAACTGCAGTCGACTGGAGAGACATAGCGATTCTGGTCGGCGAGATTCCCGAGCTGGAAAGGCCACTGGTCGAATTGCTGTCCGATGTCTCCTCGCTTGAACGCGAGGGCGTTCGCGTACAGGTCCCTATCGAGTTGCTGCGACGTTACGCGTTTGAGGCGAGATATCCGCAGTTGCCCCTCTATTTCGAGAATCCTGAAACGATGATCGGCGCTGTTGACAGTGCCTACGTGTTGGGTGATGTGGGTATTCTAATCTTCGGTTGGAGCTTGACTCCGATACGCAAGGCGCAGCACGTGACACTGCGCAGCGACGACGGGCAAGTTCTCGAGGTCACTGGAAATTTCACGAGACTGGTGCGACCCGATGTGTTCCAGTCTTTTCAGTCGCGGTTTCCGGAGATTGATGAATGGTTGGGGTACGTCTGCTTCGCAGCGATGCCCACGTTACCCGGCGAGGGTCGCGCTCTAAGTTTCGATTTCGGTGAGCAAGGCGAGGTATGGTTCAGGGTGCCTACCGAAAGGCATCAGACCACCGCGGTCGGCCTCATCAAGAGCGTGCTTGGAGCGATCCCTGCGGCTGATCGCATGCGACACACACTCTACGGATTGTTCAGCGGCGGTCTTGGCGCAGCCTTGGAGGCGGTCAATCGAAGCCGTTCGCACTTCGACGGGGCTGTTGTGGAACGGCAGTTCGGTGCCCCGCTCGCGGCCCCAACGAATTCTGTCATTGTGCCGCTCTATGGTCGCTGTGATTTTCTGCGCCATCAACTCGCCCAGTTTGTCGACGATCCGGATTTTGCACACACCGAGTTGCTGTACGTGGTTGATGATCCCTCACTTGTGAGCGAAACTCTTGAGCTCGCCGCGCGTTATGCGCCATTGTTCGGCGTTCCTTTCCGGGTATTGTGGTACGGTGAAAACAGGGGATTCGCCGGAGCCAACAACATTGGAGCCCTTGCCGCACGAGGAGAAAATCTCCTACTTGTCAATTCAGATGTCATCCCGCAACGCCCCGGCTGGATTTCCACTCTGGCTAATGCGCTGCACGATTTACCTGATGCAGGGGCCGTTGGGCCGTTGCTTCTGTTTGGCGATGAGTCGGTACAGCACGCGGGCATGTATCCTCGTGTCGAGGATATCTATCCAGGATTCCTTCTAAATACCCACAAGGGTATGGGCATGGTCTGGGAAGGAGGAGAAACACCATCCGAGCACCCGATGTTGACTGCCGCATGTTTGATGCTGAGGAAGCGCGATTTCGATGCAGTGGGCGGATTCGACGAGGGTTATGTTATCGGCGATTTCGAGGATTCGGATCTCTGCCTGGCCTTGCGCAAACGAGGCAAACGCATGTGGCTAGTACCTGAAGCACGTTTATGGCATCTGGAGCGTCAATCACAGAACTTCGGACAGACGGTCAGTGAACGACAGATGGTTACACTTTTCAATGGTTGGCGTTATATGGAAAAGATCCGTGCGGGTGATATTTTTGATCCGCTGACTCTGGAGGTTAGTGAATGAAGGTCGTTATCTTCAGTCATGCGCACCCGGTGTTCAGCAAGGGCGGTGGGGAGTTTGCTGCCTATTATCTGTGGCAGGGAATAGACCAGACACCCGAACATCAGGCTTGGTTCATTGGCCGCAGCGATTCCAAGGTGATGCACAAGTTCACGACGCTCGGTGCGATCGGCGAGCGTGACTACCTCATTGCCGGAGACGCCGGAATAGCGGATCTGATCGCCGGCACGCCCTTGGGGCCGGACAGTGACATCGCGCAGCTACTGCGACGAATCGATCCGGACGTTGTGCATTTCCATCATTATGTGCACCTGGGTATAGATCTAATCAGGTTGGTTAGGAATGTCTGTCCCTCGGCGCGCATTGTGATGACGCTACATGAGTATATTGCGATCTGTACGAACAACGGACAGATGGTGAAAACGGATGGACGGCTATGCCATAAGTACAGTCCCCGTGAATGCCATTTGTGTTTCCCTGATGTTTCGCCCGAGGATTTTTTCTTACGTGAACAGTACATCAAAAGTTTCTTCAGGCTGGTAGACCAATTCATATCGCCCAGCGAATTTCTTCGCGATCGCTATGTGGCGTGGGGCCTTGATCCGGCGCGAGTCAGTGTGATCGAGAATGGCCTTCCTCTCGGCGAACGTGTCCCCTTGCGAACGCTAAACGCTGGCGACACTCGAGGTCGATTTGCTTTTTTCGGACAGATCAATCCCTACAAGGGAGTTGACGTGATACTGGAAGCCTTTGCGCGGTTACCCAAAAGTGTGCGCAAACGCGTCACCCTGGACATATTCGGCTCGGGCCTAAGCGATCAAAAACCAGAGTTCCAGGAAAAGATCAATGGGCTGCTCGCGAAGTGCAAGGACGCAGTGCATCTTCATGGACCCTATGAGCCCGAGGAAATGGGCCGGTTGATGGCAGACGTGGATTGGGTGGTGATGGGTTCTGTGTGGTGGGAAAATTCGCCGCTGGTGATCCAAGAGGCCTACAAATTCGGTCGACCGATTCTATGTCCGGATATTGGTGGCATGGCAGAAAAAGTACGCCCAGGCGTCGGCGGCCTGCATTACCGCGCCCGTGACAGCATCGCGCTTTCGGCATTGATAGAACGCATCGTAGACGAGCCCGATCTGCATGGGCAGTTACACGCGTCATTGCCAGAGTATCCCCGTATCGACGATGCCACACGCTTGCACCTTGAGGTTTATGATTCCCTGCCTTAGGCAGACCGCCTGATGGAGGGATGCGTCTATTCCGTTGCCTGGGTGCCGTCGAAGAAGGCCTTATAGCCTGGTCGTCCGTAAGATAGTAATGCATTTAATGCTTTCCAGAATCCTTCACTTGGGTTGACCTGTTGATTGTTTAGCTGCGGATATAAAAGAAAATTTGGCCTCACAGCGTCAGAGTTTACGAAAGACAAATACCGCTCGACATTACCACTGAACACTATGTCTGGCTTGATTGATGTAACAAGTTCGTAGTGGACATAACGGCTGCGACAGAATGTGACCTGAGGACTGTACATAGCCATAAACTCGGCTATTGTTCTGAAAAATGAGTCGCCAAAAATCAGAATTCGTTTTCGATAATCCGTGTTGATGTTTTGATAGATATCCATCAGGCCGTCATTGCCACTTATGCCATTAGTCCAGCGTTTGATCCCTTTTGGCCTTGATGCGATCTCTATTATTGAATATCGTTTTGGCTGGAGTTTTGTACCCAAGTCCCCTTCGATAGTTGCATTCTTGTAAGTAAGGCTCAGCTTTGGCGTGCAAAATTGCGAATCTATTTCCGACAAAAAATAATGCGCTAGTTCGTGGCAGGCATACTCTGTCATATGTGTTTCTGTTCGGATAAATGAGGGCTTTCCCAGTTCTTGTAGTCTATCGATAGGATATATTACGTCATCCGACGGATATCCTGGATGTCCAATATATTTTGACATCAAACTTTCAACATCGATTGGAAACTGTTTGCTATACACATTGTGCTTGTCAGGAAATACAACATGCTTATAAAGAATATCCTTTTTCTGGAAAATCGCTTTGCGGTTGCTTATATTTCGAACCAGGTTATTTTTACTGGAGTCTTCAATTTTTAGTTCTTGAGAAGAATCCTTCACAAACACTGGATGCTGCCCACCAACGAGGAATAGCTCTCCTGTTTTCGTAACGAGAACGGGCCCTTCGATATGCCAATCTTCACTATTGTCCATGTTAGTAACCGAATGCTTGGTAATCTTGATCAAAAAATTCTCTAATTCGCTTCTCCTGTAGTTCAGTCAGCTGAGCGTAATTAGCAGCTTTGCTTGAAACATTTTTATCTTCAATTCGAAATGGAACTTTTGTTCGCTTTTCGATCACGGTGATATCTTGCCGGAATGTTTCCAATTTACCAATATACTCCGCATATTGGTAACCCTCCTGGTCATAAATAATAAGCGACATTGGGCGAATATGTGGTTCAAGCACTTCGGGTTGATTGGAAAATAGAACATCAATAGTTTGGTCAATACTCATTGCTTCTGAAAATCCGTTCTTGTTCATCGTGACCGAAATATTTTTGTCCCAGCGTAAAATTTTATCTTTGTAGAAAGATAGGAAGCGGCTTTGAGGGCTTCTTACAAAAGTAAATGTAAACACAGACGTGTTTTGAACTTGATGGGCAGGTAGATAGAACTTATCCCTATACGATTTTGAGTGTATATCTTCACTGCTTCCATCTGGAAATGACGCCAGATAGGTTTTGATTGACGAGCAGCCACATTTGGGGAGATTCAAGTACGCTACTGTTCTTTCCTTGTTGGAAAAATAGTGCTTGTAATCTTTTGATCCCTTAATCATTCTTCCAATTCCCATAATCTAGAAAATAAACCCAGAACTTCATTTTCTCTGTGAAAGTGTTCAAGCTCCGTGTGAAGCAAGCAGTCATCCTAGGTTGAGATGCCCGTCAAAACGTCCCAGGAAAGGGGGTCGTCATTGGAGAAAATGTCAGGTGACATTTCCGTACTGGGCGCTTGAACTTTTAGTATACCTGCTTTGTCGATTATCGCCCTACTGGAGCCACGCCTGACCGATGTAATCGTGCTATTTTATGGGGCGACTAGCAGGGCTGATACGGTTGTCTATTACTCCCTTCGGACCTGAAACTGCTAACATAGTGTCGCGCTCAACTCAGGTGGGTTCCTATTATGGATTATGAAGCAAATCCTTTAAAGAACATCTTCTGCCGCGCAATTGGACAGTATGGAGAGGTGGCCCCAAAAATCTGAACAGCGCTATAAGTGGATTCCCTGCCTGACATAGGGCATCGTATTGCCCATACTCAGTAGAATCAACATGGCCAGAAGACCACGCCGAAACCACTCACCGCAGCTCAAAGCCAAGGTGGCCCTGAAGGCCGTCAAGGGCGAGAAGTCCCTGGCGGAGCTTGCCGAGCGCTTCGACGTTCACCCGAACCAGACACCCATTGGAAGACACAGCTACTTGAGCGCTCTGCAAACGTGTTCGGCGGTAATGAGTCCAAGGAGCCGCCGGTGGATGTGAAAGCGCTCCACGCGAATTTCGGGGAGCTGACGCTGCAGAACAATTTTTTAGAAGGCGCGCTCGCCAAGGCGGGATGGCTGAGCGCCAAACGACGATTGACCGTGAGCACGAACTGCCTATCAGCAAACAGGCCCAGCTGCTGGATATCAGCCGGGGGTCGGTGTACTACCAGCCGATACCCATCAGCCCTCGAGACCAGGCGCTGATGAACCCTATCGATCGCCTGCATCTGGACTGCCGTTTGCTGGCGCCCGGATGCTGCGCGATCTGCTGCGTCAGGAGGGCCACACGGGGGGGCCGATCGAAGGTTGGCCGGCTGATGCGACTCATGGGCATCGAGGCGCTGTACCGCAAGCCCAGAACCACGAAACGGCATCCTGGTCACAAGGTCTACCCCTACCTGCTTCGGGGCCTGCCCATCACCCGGTCCAACCAGGTCTGGGCGATGGACCTGACCTACATTCCCATGGCCAGGGGCTTCGTTTACCTCGCGGCGGTGGTGGATTGGTACTCCCGTCGTGTGCTGTCCTGGAGAGTTTCCACCATCATGGATACGCACTTCTGTCTGGAGGCGGTTGAGGAAGCCATGGAGAAACTCGGCAAGCCGGAGATCTTCGATAGCGACCAGGGTAGCCAGTTCACCAGCATGGCTTTCACCGGCCTGCTGCAGGACAGCGGCGTCCAGGTTAGCATGGATGGCAAGGGCGCTGGCGGGACAATGTGTTCGTCGAGCGGCTCTGGCGGTCGGTGAAGTACGAGGAGGTTTACCTTCATGCCTACGACACTGTCTCGGCTGCCAAGGCTGGCCTGGATCGTTACTTCCGGTTTTACAATAGCCGCCGGCCCCACAGCAGCCTTGACCGGAAGACATCGGATCAGTTCAACTTTGAAGCGCTGCCCCTACCCATGGCAGCTTAAACCCAGTGCAGGCATCCACTTATAGAATCGGGTTTGCTGTTCAAAGAACTAGGGCCACCTCTTGGGTCAAGGTGTGATGGCTGGACGGTGGCGGGGGGAGGGTCACTCCCTGCACATCGTCAGGGGGTGAGAGGCAAAAAATAATCGAAGAGAGCGGCTTTCTTCGTTGTCTAGTCAAACAATTGGCGCGGTAGACTAATCGGTTCCATTCAATTTTTTCCTGTTGCGGCGGCGTAATCCGAGTAGCCCCAATG
>JAGRIK010000116.1 GCA_020443325.1 Halioglobus sp. | reverse complement strand
TAATCAGTAAACTCAGCCCATTTTTCGCAGAGTGCCCGGAATTCAATGAAGCTCGACTGCAAGCTGCACTCGCTGCGCCGGACACGGATATTGTCTTCCTCGCGCAGGAGCTTTCCGGCTGGCGATTGGAGGCCATCAGGGAGACCGTTGAACGTCTCACGGCTGCCGGAAAAACGGTCTATCTGCTGGGCGAATTCAGTATTGTCGAGGACCAGACTCCCATCGAAATTGCGATCGATTTGCAGCGATTCAGTCCCGACGGTGGCGGCCTGGAGAAATACATGGTGAAAGAGCCGTTCCAACTCGATGGCGACTTCGCAGAGTATGTGAAAGGCCTCGGCGCCACCTATGTCAGCAACAGGGACTTTTTCTTCGACGGCGAGTACCATCTGGAAGATCGCGAAACCGGCGAGCTACTCACCTATGATGGCCTTCACCTCAACCTGTCCGGGGCGAAACGCTTCGGGCGCTACCTGCGGGAGAATTACCCCCTGCCGGGGCAGTAAGAAGTATCCCCATGGCCAGACTCATCCTGTTTAACAAGCCGTTCAACGTACTCAGCCAGTTCACCGATGATCAGGGCCGGGCAACACTGGCCGACTACCTGTCTGCACCGGGATGCCGCGTTGCCGGGCGGCTCGATTACGATTCCGAAGGCTTATTGCTTCTTACCGATGACGGCCGACTACAGCAAGTCATTGCCAACCCGGAACACCAGAAGTGGAAAACCTATCTGGTACAGGTAGAGGGCACCGTGGATGCGGCGGCTATCGCTCGGCTGACGAGTGGTGTCGAGCTCAAAGACGGGCCAACGCTGGCTGCCAGGGCGCAGCCCGTGCCGGCACCGCAACTCTGGGAGCGAATCCCGCCAGTGCGCGTGCGCAAGACCGTACCCGACAGCTGGCTGGAATTGTCCATCCAGGAGGGGCGCAATCGACAGGTTCGCCGCATGACGGCAGCAGTGGGACTCCCCACACTGCGCCTGGTACGCACCAGCGTAGGAGAGTGGTCGCTTGATGATCTGTTGCCTGGGCAGTGCCGTGAGTTGACGGTGCACATGCCCGCCAGTTCAGGTGGCCGCAGGACAACCAAATCACCCCAAAAACGCCCCAGGAGGCAGTAAATGGATCAATGGGCACCGCATGTCACCGTGGCCTGTGTTATCGAGAGGGACGGCAAATACCTGATGGTGGAGGAACGGGACAAGTTCAGCGGGAAACTGGTATTCAACCAACCCGCCGGACACCTGGAAGATGGCGAATCCATTACCGAGGCTGCGCTGCGCGAAACACTGGAGGAGACAGGCTGGCATGTTGAACTGACCGGCGTACTCTGTGTCGCACTCCACAGGGCGCCCACGAACAACAACACCTATTTTCGCACCACGTTTCTGGCGACACCGCTACAGCGCGATGAAGGTGCACGGATCGATCCGGATATCCACGCCATTCACTGGCTGGATTACGAGGAAATCCTCGCCAATTCTGCTAGAATGCGCAGCCCCATAGCCCTGGCCGTCATTGAACGACATCGCCGCGGCACTTTCTATCCGCTGGATCTGATACACAGTACATGAGCCCGAACGCCAGCCAAAAAGTCATCGTCGGCATGTCCGGCGGCGTTGACTCCTCCGTCGCGGCCCTGTTGTTGCAACAGCAGGGTTACCGTGTGGAGGGCCTGTTCATGAAAAACTGGGAAGAGGACGACGGCACGGAATACTGCACCGCCAAAGAGGATTTTGCGGATGCCCAGGCGGTCGCCGACAAGCTGGGCATTCCCCTGCACGGCGCGAATTTTGCGGCCGAGTACTGGGACAATGTGTTCGAACATTTCCTGGCAGAATACAGGGCGGGACGCACACCAAACCCCGACATCCTGTGCAACCGTGAAATCAAGTTTAAAGCGTTCCTGGAGTACGCATTGCTGCTGGAGGCCGACTACATCGCAACCGGGCACTACACGAGAGTGGGTACCGACAACGGCAAAGCCACCCTGCTGAAGGGGCTGGATGCGAACAAGGACCAGAGCTACTTTCTGCACGCCGTCGGCCATGCGGAGCTGGAAAAGACGCTTTTCCCCGTCGGCGAAATTGAAAAGCCACAGGTACGCCGTTTGGCGCAGGAACACGGGCTGGCCACGGCCAAAAAGAAGGACTCAACCGGTATCTGTTTTATCGGTGAGCGTCGCTTCAAGGACTTCCTGCAACAGTACCTGCCGGCACAGCCCGGTGAAATCCACAGCCTGGAGGGCGAACTGCTGGGGCACCACCAGGGCCTGATGTACCACACGATCGGACAACGCCAGGGATTGGGGATCGGCGGCAGCGCCCAGCACTCCGAAGCGCCCTGGTACGTGGTGGACAAAGATCTAGCCAATAATGTGCTGTTGGTTGCACAGGGCAACAATCACCCCGCACTGTTCAAATCACAACTTTACGCCCGGGAGATGTACTGGGTTGCCGGCGCGCCGCCCGAACTGCCGCTGCGCTGTGTGGCCAAGGTGCGATATCGCCAGAGCGACCAGCCGTGCACACTGACCCCAAGCGCAGAGCACGGTTACCAGGTGGATTTTGATGCGCCGCAGCGGGCGATAACTCCCGGCCAATCCGTGGTGTTTTATCGGGGCGACGTGTGCCTCGGCGGCGGCGTTATCGAGCAGACGGGGTTATAGATGAGTACTGCCAATCTGTCGAATCTGGAGCAGCAGGTGGTTGCACTCGCCGGGGTAGCGCAAGCGGCGCGCCTGGTCGACCAGATCTCCAAAAGCGGCAGTTACCCGATGGAATTCCTCCAGCCCTCTATCAACAGCGTCTTTGTGTTCGAACCCGATACCGCGGTGGATATTTTTGGCGGAATATCCGGGGTCAAGCTGGGCCTGCATAACCTGAGCAACCTGCTGGCCGACAAGAACGCCCGCGAGAACCACGATCTGGTGCGTTATGTCTTCAGCATAATCTACCTGGAGCGCAAGTTTGCAGCCAATCCGGATATGATGTCGGTGGTGCGCTCACGACTTGAGCACACCAGCTTCCGCGCAGAACATTTCTCCAGCAACGTCAACGCGCTGTGCCACAGTATCTCCGGGATCTACCAGGATACGCTGAGTCACGAGAAGTTCCGCATCAAGGTCACTGGCAGCGCGCAGCACCTGCAGAATACCCAGAACGCAGACATCATTCGCGCGCTGTTGCTGGCGGGGGTACGCGCCGCCTTCCTTTGGCGCCAACTCGGCGGCCACCGCTGGAGACTGCTCTTCCAGCGCAAAAAAATGCTGCAGGCATCGCAGAACCTGTCACGCAGTCTCGGCGTTGTGTAGAATCGCCGCTTACCCTATTGGAGAAAGGCATGGATTTATCAGCTCTCACCGCAGTCTCACCGATCGACGGGCGCTACGGCAGTAAAACGGCGATTCTGCGCGAAATTTTCAGTGAATACGGGCTCATCCGGCGGCGCGTGCTGGTAGAAGTTCGCTGGCTGCAGTGCCTGGCGGCCCAGCCCGGTATCACTGAGGTGCCAGCGCTTTCTGCGGCAGCCAATCAACAGCTTGAAACAATCATCGATACGTTCTCTGAAGAGGATGCCGCTCGCATCAAGGAGATAGAGCGCACGACAAACCACGATGTGAAAGCCGTGGAATATTTTATCAAGGAGCGCTTTGCCGGCAACGCAGAACTTGAAGCCATCGCCGAATTCGTCCACTTTGCCTGTACCTCCGAGGACATCAACAACCTGTCCCACGCGCTGATGCTGCGCGATGGAGTACAGTCCGCACTCATGCCAGCCATGCAGGAAGTTGCGAACGCCCTGAGTGCACTGGCCCAGGACAGCGCTGCCACACCCATGCTGTCACGCACCCACGGCCAAACAGCCAGCCCCACCACCATGGGCAAGGAACTGGCCAATGTGGTGGCACGACTGCGACGCCAGTTGGCACAGCTCGACAACGTGCCCTATCTCGGCAAGATCAACGGCGCGGTGGGCAACTACAATGCGCACCTCTCAGCCTATCCGGATATCGACTGGCAGGCTAACGCCGAGCAGTTTGTGACCAGCCTTGGACTCGGCTGGAATGCCTACACCACCCAGATCGAGCCACACGATTACATGGCGGAGCTGTTTGACGCGATCGCGCGCTTTAATACGGTACTGGTCGATTTCAACCGCGATATCTGGGGCTACATCTCCCTGGGCTATTTCAAGCAGCAGACCATTGCCGGTGAAGTCGGTTCCTCGACGATGCCGCACAAGGTCAACCCGATTGATTTCGAAAACTCCGAAGGCAACCTGGGCCTCGCAAATGCCGTGCTGGGACACCTGGCAGCCAAGCTACCGATCAGCCGGTGGCAGCGGGACCTGACCGACAGCACGGTACTGCGCAATATGGGGGTGGGTTTCGGCTACAGCCTGATTGCGTACCAGTCCAGCCTGAAGGGCATCGGCAAACTGCAACTCAATGAAGCACGTCTCGCGCAGGACCTGAACGCCAGCTGGGAAGTGCTGGCGGAGCCGATACAAACGGTGATGCGGCGCTACGGCATCGAAAAGCCCTACGAGAAGCTCAAGGAACTGACCCGAGGACAGGATATGAGCCGCGAAGTGATCCAGGCGTTTGTCGCGACCCTGGATATCCCGCAGGAGGCCCGCGAGGCATTACTGGCGCTGACACCGGCAAACTACATCGGCAACGCGATCGACCAGGCCCGGGCTATCAAGTAGGTAATGCGATGAGCGGCGGCTGGCAGCTCAACCTCGATCGCGCCGTATTCCTGGATGAATACTGGCAGCGCAAGCCACTGCTGATAAAAAACAACGCAGAGGGATTTACACCCGCGCTGGACAGCGACCACCTGGCCGGACTCGCGATGGACGACGAGATCGAGTCGCGCCTGATCGAGCAGGAGGGCAGTAACTGGCAGGTGCACCACGGCCCCTTTTGCGCGGAAGATTTTGAGCGCGAGCACCCCTGGACAGTGTTGGTGCAAGCGGTGGACCATTACGTTCCCGCAGTGGCTGAGTTGCAGCGCTTGTTCGATTTCATTCCCCGCTGGCGCATGGATGATGTGATGGTCAGCTACGCCGTCGATGGCGGCAGCGCCGGCCCACACTACGACAACTACGATGTCTTCCTGATGCAGGGCGAAGGCCAGCGACTCTGGCGCATCGGGCAGCACTGCGACAGCACTTCCCCGCTGCTGCCACACGACGAGATGCGCATACTCGAACACTTTGACACCAGCGCTGAATACCTGCTCGATCCCGGCGACATACTGTACGTGCCGCCGGGCGTCGCGCACTGGGGCATTGCGCGCGGCGAGTGCACAACGTTCTCAATTGGCTTCAGGGCTCCCGCCATCAGCGACATGATCACACGCTGGACCGATCAACTGCTGCTACAAATGGACGTCGAACAGTTTTATCGCGATGCCGCCCGCACACCTGCCTCCCTCCCCGGCGAGCTACACCCCACCGATGTGAGGCATGCAGTGGCGCAGCTTCGCGCTGCGCTCGATCAAACCGTCGGCAACCAGTGGTTTGGCGAACTGGTCACCGAGCCCCGCTATGACGTGGAAATTGACGAAGACGAGGTCGCCGCTGCGCAGGCGCTGCTCCGCGCAGGTGCCCGCAGCGTAGCGCTCTCCCCTGCCGCAAAACTGGCCTGGCAGCAGGGTGAGGAGGGGTTAACCGTCTTTGCCAATGGCGAGAGCCTGCCGTGCGCCCGTTCGGCGCTCCCCACGCTGTTGCTACTGTGCGACAGGCGCAGTTTGGCAGGCGACATTCTGGACAAGGCGCTGTCTGACCTCGATACTGCAGAATTACTGGAAAGACTTTTGCAGTATGGGTGCATCTATGTCGAATAGTGAGGCCGGAACCGGATTCATCACAGGGGTCACCTACCCCTCCCCGTTTGATCGCTACGCGGTTTCACTGTGTAAAAGCGCGCTGCGCCATATCTGTATCCAGAGCCCCAGACTGGACTACGCCGCATTCGACAACAGCGACCTGGTAGACGCCCTCAGCGCACTGGCGCGCAGCACCCGGCAAGCCCAGGTTCGAATTCTCATCAGTGACTCGCGTGCGCTTGTCGGCCGCGGCCACCAGTTGCTGCAACTGGCGCGTCGCCTGCCGAGCGTCGTCCAGATTCGCAAGCTCGCCGAACACCCGCAGTGGAACAACGAAACCATTGTCATACGCGACAAAAACGGTGTTCTCTACAAGCCCGGTGGCAGCGACCACGACGCATTCTTCGAGCCGGATTCGCGAGCGTCTACGGCACGCCACCTCGAACTGTTCGACGAATTGTGGCGCTACAGTGTCGAGGACGCAGAGTTACGCTCACTGCACCTGTAGCGCAGCACCACTATTCCAGCGCCGCGATCGCCTCCGCCAGCGCCAGTTGCCGCTTCGCCTCTTCGACATGCAGATTCTCCACCAGGCGTCCATTGACGACCACAACACCCTTGCCGAGAGACACAGCCTCCTCGAAGGCCGCGATAATCTCGCGCGCCGATGCCAGTTCCTTCTCATCCGAGGCGAACGCGACATTAGCCGCAGCAATCTGCTTCGGATGAATCAGGCTCTTGCCGTCAAAACCGAGATCACGACCCTGCTCGCAGGAGACACGCAGCAACTCTTCATCTTCCAGATCGAGCTGCACGCCGTCGATAATCGTAAGCCCATGGGCGCGACTCGCGTAAACACAGAGATTAAGCGCCGTAATAAAACCCAGTCTATCGGGCGTGTGCCGCACACGGGTATCCTTGGACAGGTCGGAGGTACCCATCACCATACCGGCCAGTCGAGGGTGCGCGGCCGCCACCTCGGCAATATTCAGGATGCACAGCGGGGTTTCCGCCATAATCCACATCGCCACACTGTCCGGACAACCTGCTTTCTCAAAGGCAGAGATAGCCGCGACCACATCCTCAGCGGTATCAATCTTGGGAATCAGCACGGCATCCGGCGGCGTCGGAAATGCGCAGATGGTCTCGATGTCAGCAGCGCCCCACTCCGTTGAAAGTGCATTGATACGCACAATCAATTCCCGGTGACCATAACCTCCCTCGGCCAGAGCAGCGCCGATCTGCTCACGCGCCAGGGCCTTGGCGTCGGGCGCCACCGAGTCTTCCATATCGAGAATCAGGCCGTCGGCAGGCAGCGAGCGCGCCTTGTCCAGCGCCCGGGGGTTGGATCCCGGCATATAAAGCAGTGAACGACGCGGCCTGTTAAGCATGGTGTGATTCCTCGATTGGTTAATAGCGGTTTGCGCGTTTGCGGGCGACAGGATACCCAAGGGTACACGCCTCGAGCAAGCGGACGTGACTGATCCAGATCGTGTATGGTGCGTATACCCTCTCGTTGGATCGAAAAGTTGGGGCTGTAAAATGCGGCGAAAGGCGGTTCTCAGTGGGACGGGGCTGATCGCGACCGACGGGCTCGCACCCCAGTAGGCGTTTCAGTCGCTCCACGTAATTCGCTTGGTGAAACGCCTACTGG
>JAGRIK010000115.1 GCA_020443325.1 Halioglobus sp. | reverse complement strand
TTTCTGAAGTGGATGGGCTTTTCAACCAGATGGTGGGACGGCCCACCCTGTCCGCAGTGCGGCGCAAGGTGAAAGGCAAGGTCGTGGTTGTCACTGGCGCGACCTCGGGCATCGGCAAGGAATGTGCGCTGCGCCTGGCGCAGGCAAATGCCACGGTCATCCTGGTCGCGCGGACGGTGGAGAAGCTGGATGAAACCCTGGCTGAGATCGCCGCACAGGGCGGTACTGCACAGGCCTATTCCTGCGATGTCTCCAGCGCGAAAAACTGCGACAAACTGGTCGCCGATGTGCTGCGCGATCACGGCCGGGTAGACATCCTGATAAACAATGCCGGGCGCTCCATTCGCCGCTCTGTGCGGTACAGCTATGACCGCTTCCACGACTTTGAACGCACGATGCAACTGAACTACTTCGGTGCCCTGCGCCTGATACTGGGTTTCCTGCCGACCATGGAGGAGCAAAAAAGCGGCCAGATCATAAACATTTCCTCGATCGGTGTGTTGACCAGCCCGCCGCGCTTTTCTGCGTATGTCGCCTCCAAAGCGGCGCTGGACGCCTTCAGCCTGTGCGCAGCGCCGGAGTATGCTGCCGATAATATTGATTTCACCACGATCTACATGCCGCTGGTACGCACCCCGATGATCGCCCCCACCAGCCTCTACAAGGCGTTCCCGACGCTGTCGCCGGAACAGGCCAGGGACCTGATCATCAAGGCCATTATTTCAAAACCGAAGCGGGTTTCGACCAAGTTGGGCGTCGCCGGCGCAGTGGCCCAGTCGACAATGCCCTCGGTAACGGAGGCATTTTTGGCCCAGGCCTACGACCTGTTCCCGGATTCCGCTGCCGCTCGTGGCCTCAGCGAAGAAGAGGCGGCGCTGGAGAAAGAGAGTATTCCCTCATCGCGCCTGGCCCTGGCCCAGAAATTGTTCTCCCAGGTATGGCGCGGCGTACACTGGTAGGCTGGCAGGGCTCCCGGCGCTAGCCTGCTAGTGCCGCGCTGGTGTCACCAGCCTGGCAATGGCCGGCGCAGCGGGAGAACGTGTGCTCTCGTTCATTGACTCATAGTAAGCGGCCAGCCACGTTTTGAATTCTGCCCTGGGTTGCGGCCTGCTAAACCAGTAGCCCTGCGCAGCATCGCACCCGCGCTCCCGTAAGAATTGCATTTGTTCCGCCGTCTCAACGCCCTCGGCAACCAGGCGCAGCGACAATTTATGGCCCAGGCCCAGTATCGTTTCAGTGAGAGTCGCCGCATGGGTGTCTCCTGGAATCTTGCTGACAAAAAATGCGTCAACCTTGAGTGTGTCAACAGGAAACTTCGCCAGGTAGCTCAGGGAAGAATACCCGGTGCCGAAATCATCAATCGCGATCTTCACGCCTTCCGCACGCAATTGCTGCAACGCAATGCTGGCGTGCGGCGTATCCTGCGTCAACAGCCGCTCGGTAATCTCGACAGTCAGGTCGGTACGTCGGGCGCACGCTTTTACATCATGGATCCATCGATCGAGCTCCCCTACCCGGTCGAAGAAGATACGCGGCGAGATATTCACCGACAGACCGGGTGGCTGTAACCCGCATGCATCCAGTGATTCCATAAAGAGGGTGGCCTCCTGCATCACAAAGCGATCTATCTCCGTGATCAGGCCGGTCTCCTCCGCTATCGGAATAAAGGCTTCCGGCGATATGTACTCGCCCTCTTCCTGCCAGCGCACCAGAGCTTCACAGGCGACATGTCCAGTACTATCGAGCGGCACGATAGGCTGGTAGTGCACCTCCAGTCGACGTTCAGCGACAGCCACCGCGAGCTTGTTGATCAGGCGGTGTCGTTCCTCGGAGCGCTGCTGCAGCTCACGGGTGAAGAACGAGTAGTTATTGCGCAGGCTTTTCTTTACCTCGTACATCGCCTGGTCCGCATTGATCAGCAGCGTATCCGTATCCGTGCCGTCGTCAGGGAACACAGCCACGCCCAGGCTGGCGCTGACAAACACCTGCCGCGAATATACCTCAAAGGGCTCGCGCATTGCCGCCACAATTTTCTGCGCCACGAAAGAGGCGGCTTCGGATGACATCACGTCCGGAAGAATGACAGCAAATTCATCGCCACTGAGGCGCGCAACCGTATCGGACTTGCGCGTGCAAGCCTGGATGCGACTCGCCGCCTCCACCAGCAAAACATCGCCGCCGCTGTGGCCCAGGTTGTCATTGACCGACTTGAAGTTATCGAGATCGATGAAGAGCAGCGCCAGCCGCTGGCCACGCCGCCGGGCAGCGAACATTTCCTTTTCGAGAAAGTTATCAAACTGCAGCCTGTTGGGTAATCCCGTCAGGCCGTCGAGGGTCGCCTGCCTCTCGATGGTCTGCTCGAACTCCTTGCGCTCCGTAATGTCCTGGATACCACCAACCACTTCCACCGTTCTGCCATTTTGCACAACGGGGTTGCCCATAATCCGCAACCAGCGCGATTCATCGTCGCGCACGAACGTCAGCTCTATATCAAATGCCTCGGCTTTCGCAAAAGCCGTGCGCACCGCCTGGTCGACTGCCATGCGCGACTGCGGGGGCAAAAGTGACATCACATACTCACGGGCGGCGATGTTACGCTGTGGAATCCCGACGATATTGGAAAATTCCTCGCTGAAATTCAGCAGTTCGGCCTTTGCATCGATCTTCCAGCCCGCCACGG
>JAGRIK010000114.1 GCA_020443325.1 Halioglobus sp. | reverse complement strand
GGTTTTGGTTTCGCCCATGAATCGGTGGTCCAGCTTAGGGGCAATGGCGGTGCCCGACAGGTTAAGGGTGATCCCCGTGTTGCTGTATGTGCCTCCGGTGGCGGGCCATTGGCAACAGCCTTGTTGCTGGTAAGGGAGTGAAGGTGTGCAGATGACCGGAAATGGCCATGCGCCCGGGTTCCGGCGACGCCTCAGGGTGACCCCTGCACCGGGTAGTGTGGTAAGTGAGGTCGAGGATGATTTTCATCGCATGAGCGTGACGGTAGGACACGATGGAGCCACTGCGCTGGCGGTAAATGCGATTCTTGCGCGTGCGCCGTGGAGTACATGCCCGGAAGCGGTTACACAATGTGAGGAGACGTTCACAGGGGTTGCATCGGCAGATTTTCCTGGTAAACGAGAAAAAGCCCGGAACTGCACCCACCTCTACGACCTGGCTCTGCTGGCCGCAGCGCACGCGCACGATAAAGCTGCATTGGTCTATGATATTTATGTATCCGACCCTGTTGAAGGCAAGCGTCATGCCGAACTCTGGCGCGATGGCGGCTGTGTTCTTGAGTGGTGGGACAGGGATTTTCATATTGTGGAGCCAGCAGCTCTGGCTGGAATGAAGCTGATAGATATGCGCTCCTGGATTGAAACGTTGGATCCCGTACAGCAGGAGGCCGGACGAATCTTGCAATGGGCCAGCATTGTTGCCCATGGGCGGATCATTCCGCTGGACCAGCAGTCGGACGCCACACGCATGCCGCCGTCATGCTACTCGTTCCAGCCCGAGCAGGCGGTACGTGCGCAACGAATAGGACACACGAGGGATTTCAGTGGCGGGACTGTGCAGCCGTTGGAATTCCATGAGGAAACTGTGTGACGCCGCTGTGTCGGCTAACAAGAGCAAACTGACGATATCGGAACGATGTCGTGCAATACATCGAGGAGGTGTTTATGAATATGAATGATATGGTGCTCATCAGCGTGGATGATCACATCACTGAGCCGCCGGATATGTTTGACAAGCATTTGTCATCCGAGGATCTTGCCACTGCGCCGAAGTTTTGTACGGACGAAAACGGCAAAGCCTACTGGTCCTACCAGGGCATGTTCATGCCGTCGGTGGGGCTCAATGCGGTAGTCGGTCGTCCACTTGAGGAATATGGGATGGAGCCGACTTCGCTGGAGCAAATGCGCAAAGGCGTCTACAACGTACACGAGCGTATCAACGATATGAACGCCAACGGTGTTGCTGCCTCATTGAATTTTGGTACCTGTGTCGGCTTCGATGGCGGCCGTTTCCACAAGGCGCCGGACAAGGCTCTGTCACTGATCCACATGCGGGCATATAACGACTGGCATATCGATGAGTGGTGCGGCGCCTACCCCGGCCGCTTCATTCCCTGCGCGCTACTGCCTACCTGGGATATGGATGCCACCGTTGCAGAGGTCGAAAGAATTGCGAAGAAGGGCTGCACTGCCGTTTCCCTGAACGAAAACCCGACATCACAGGGGCTGCCCAGCGTACACAACGAGTACTGGGAGCCCCTGTGGAAAGCGATAACGGATCACGATATCACGATGTGCCTGCACATTGGCGCCGGTAACCCAGTGCCCCATGCATCGATGGAAACGCCCATCGAAGCCTGGATTACCACGATGCCGATGTCCAGCGCTATTGGCGCGGCGGACTGGCTCAATCTTTCAGCGCTTGAGCGCTATCCAACAATGAAGATCGCATTGTCTGAGTGCGGCCTCGGGTGGATTCCCTACTTCATGGAGCGCGCAGACTTCAGCCATGCGCGCCACAAGGCCTGGACTCACTCGGGCTTCCAGGGCAAGAAGCCTAGCGACATATTCAAGAAACATTTTATGGTTTGCTTCATCGATGATGCATACGGCCTGCGAAACCTCGATCTGATGAATCAGGATATGGTCGCGTATGAGTGCGACTACCCGCATTCCGATACCTTGTGGCCTGAAGCGCCTGAGCACTTGTGGAAAACCATCACAGATCTCACTGAAGAGCAGATTGAAAAAGTCACTCACCGCAATGCGATGAGGTTTTTCAACTTCGATCCATTTGCTGCCAACAAGCGCGAGGATCTTACGGTGGGTGCCCTGAGGGCCAAAGCCGCAGCTGACGGCGTCGATACCACACCACAGTCTTTCGGGGGAGACAAGCCGCTGGCAGAGGGAGAGGCCAAGCGTCGTATCGTGTCCGGAGACCTGATGAAAATGTTTGCCCATCATGCACAAGAGACCAAGGCGAGTTGATAATCGTCTCCGTAAAGGGCCGGGCTCTGCCCGGCCCTTCGGCTGAAGAGCAGTCATAATGCAACGCTTACCTGTTTTCGATGACATCAGTACACGCATCACTGGTCATGTGGCCGTCATTGAGATTCAACGCCCGCCGCACAATTTTTTTGATCGAGTTCTCATCGCTCAGTTGGCCGATATCCTCGAGGCTCTCGATGAGGATGGGGCTTGCCGGTCTATCGTCCTGGCATCCCAGGGCAAGTCGTTCTGTGCGGGAGCCAATTTTGACGACGGTTCAGGCCAGTCAATTGTCAGCGGGGCAGGCAGCCGTCACCTTTACGATGAGGCATTGCGGCTTTTCAGCACGGGCAAGCCGGTCATCGGTGCTATTCAGGGCGCGGCGATTGGCGGTGGCATGGGTCTGGCCCTGGTGCCTGACTTTCGGGTGGGGTGCGCCAAGACACGGTTCAGTGCCAATTTTACGCTGCTGGGGGTTCACCCTGGTTTCGGGTTAACCCTCACCCTGCCCGCGCTGGTGGGTCAGCAGAAGGCAAACCTGCTGCTGTATACAGGGCGTCGTATCAAAGGCGAGGAGGCATTCGACATGGGATTACTCGATCTCTTCGTTGCAGACGATCAGGTGCTTGATGCTGCAATCAGTTTTGCCGAAGAGATTGCCTGCGCGGCGCCGCTCGCGGTGCAGGCTACGCGCGCAACCTGTCGTGCGGGGTTGGTGGAGAAGGTGAAGGCCGCGATGGCGCACGAGAAGGCGATTCAGGGTGAATTGAGTTTGACCGGGGATTTCCGCGAGGGTGTGGCGGCGAGTGCTGAGCGAAGGAAACCCGATTTCAAAGGTTGCTAAGCGTTACAGGGCTCTAGAGCTTCTCCACAATCGTTCACAGGAGAAGTGTATTTGCCAGGAGAATTGATATGTCCAGAAAGCTCTTGATTACGGGTGCGACAGGCGGTATGGGCCGCGAGTGCGCGCGGTTGGCTGCCGCCGAAGGCTATGACCTGGTGCTGGCCGATTTATCTGCGGACAAACTCAAGACGCTGGCTGCCCAATTTGCGGGAGGCGGCGTTTCGACGCAGTGCCATGCCCTCGACGTCACCAGTGCGGACTCTGTATCGGAGTTGATAGTCGCGCTGGAAAAGGGTGGCCCGGTGGATGGGATTATTCATACCGTGGGGCTCTCCCCTCAGATGGCGGGCTGGGAGCGCATCGTCGATGTTGACCTGGTAGGCACTATTGCCTTCCTGGAGGCCGCCCGGCACGTATTGAAGACCGGCGCCTGCGCCGTGTGTATTGCCTCCATGAGCGCGTATATGGTGCCACCGCACGATGAGATTGACCGCGCACTCACCTATCCGCTCGGGCCGGAGCTTATGGATGTGCTGCGGGCCTTGCCGGGCCAGGTAATGGAGAATTCCGGTATGGCCTATGCTTATTCAAAACGTGCACTCAGGCGATATGTTGAGGCGCGAGCTCGTGACTGGGGCGGGGAAGGGAAACGGATTGCATCCATTTCGCCGGGATTAATCGATACCGAAATGGGCCGCCTTGAAAACGACGCAATGGAAAACTTTGATGCGATGCGGAATCTCGTAGCCCTCAATCGCCTGGGGCAACCCGAGGAGATAGCCCATGCGGCACTTTTTCTGGTATCCCCTCGCGCCTCTTATATCAGTGGCTGTGACCTGTTAGTGGATGGCGGCTTTGTCGCCACGCTAAATCACCAGCGCGGCTCAGGCAGTTGAATCTGTCAGGTAGCGAACGAGATAGTGGTGTATGTCCAGGATCACTTTTTCATAGTGACGCGTAGTGTCTTGATGCGGACCAATGTGGGCTATACTTGTAGCATTCTACTATGCAACAATGATGTTCATTAACTATATACATCGCTGTGTGAAAAGTCACTTGGTGCAGCGGCAGTTACGATCTTTCATTGCGTTAAGCGGCCTCGCCACGGCGGGACAGACGCAGCGTATCAGGGGAAGCAGCCAATGGTGGGACAGGATCCGCTGGATCTGGACGGGCAGATTGCGTTAGTCACAGGTGCGGGCCAGGGTGCCGGGCGCGCTATTGCGCTGGCACTGGCGCACCATAATGCGGGCGGTGTTGCGGTTAATGATTATGTCGCCGCGCGCGCGGAAGCCGTGGCGGAGGAAATTCGAGCGCTGGGTGTTCCTGCGATTGGTGTCGCGGCGGATGTGGGTGATCATGCCGCAGTGCACGCGGCCTTCGGCGCCGCCGAGGATGCGCTCGGTCCAATCACCATACTGGTGAATAACGCCGGTAATGCGGGGCCCAACGCCACGATGGGCCTGTCACCTGAATTCTGGGAGACCCACCCCGCGGACTGGGATCGCTATTTCCGCACCAATTTGCAGGGCGTCATGAATTGCTGTCATGTCGCGCTGCCCGGTATGGTCGGCCAGGGCAGGGGGCGAATTGTGATGGTGATCTCGGATGCCGGGCGTATCGGGGAGGCGAGACTCGCGGCCTATTCAGCGGCGAAGGCGGGCGCGGCTGGTTTCATGCGCGCTATTGCAAAGGAATCGGGCCGTTACGGCATCACTGCGAACGCGATTTCCCTGTCGACACTGGAACCCACATTCGACGATGTCGAGTTGAAGGAATTTATGGCCAGTGACCGCACCCGGGTACAACTGTCGCGTTACGTGATTCGCCGCTTCGGCAGGCCCGAAGAGGTGGCTACCATGGCATTGTTCCTCTGTTCGGATGCCGCTTCCTGGATTACCGGGCAGACCTACCCGGTTAATGGAGGATACTCGTTCACACAGTAATTGCTCGCTTGCTGACGGACATGGTCAACCGCGAGTGCCTGAGCAGGCAATTGTGAATGTGGCTTCATGGAATACACTGAGGCGATAGAAAATGGAGCGTGTGCGTGGACAGGACACTGATAAAAAACGTCAGCATTTTTGATGGTACCGGGCGCAAGCCCTTTGCAGGCAGTGTGGTGGTAGCGGGTAATCGCATTGAGGCGGTTACCGACGCGACGCCTGCAGACGCTGCCCGTGCAGAAGTCATTATAGATTGCGGTGGCAAGTTCTTGATGCCGGGGATGACCGAGGGGCATGCGCATCTTTCCTTTGATTCCTTCACTTGTACTGAAGACCTGATTGCGCCGCCACCCGAAGAACATGCATTCCTCACGGCACGCGTAGCGAAAACACTACTGGATCATGGCTTTACCAGTGCCTATAGTGCATCGGAAGCCAAGTTGCGGCTCGCGGTAGCGGTGCGTAATGAGGTTGATGCCGGGCGACTGCCGGGTCCCCGTATCAGGGCAGGCTCACTGGAAATCACGGTAAGCGGCGGGTTGGGTGATGAGAGTCGACTGCACAATCCGCGCAATTGCTCGACCCTGTCCAATGCCACTTCACCCTCCCTGGTTATTGATGGCCCGGAAGAAATGCGCAAGGCTGTACGCCTGTCCTGCCGGGAAGGTTGCGACAATATCAAGCTGGATGTGTCCGGCGACCCGTTTTATCCCCACATACCCGCCAGTTGTACGACCATGTCCCTGGAGGAAATCCAGATGGCTGTGCAGACAGCTCACAGCTTCGGCAGGATGGTGAATGTGCATGCCCGGTCGATCAAGTCCGTACAGAACTCAGTGATCGCCGGCGTCGATATGATTTATCACGCGGAGTACAGCGACGAGGAAACGCTCGATATGCTGGAAGCGGCGAGGGACCGCATTTTTGTCGCACCCAGCATAGGCCTGTTCCACACCATGGTGCATGAGGCCGAACAGTGGTTGCCCAGGGAGGTCGTTGAGGGTATGGGAATACCGGCGCTGATCGAGGAGTCTGTGAAAACGCATACGGCGCTGCGCAAGCGCGGTATCCGTCACTTGATCGGAGGGGACTACGGCTTTGCCTGGAATATGCAGGGCAGTAACGCTCGCGATGTGAAGTATTTTATGGATTACTACGGGTACTCCTCATCTGAGGCGCTGGTCTGCGCCACGCGTAATGGCGGCCTGGCGATGCGTCGTGAGGGTGACCTCGGTACGCTGGAAGTGGGCAACCTTGCTGATATGCTGTTGCTGGATGGTGATCCGCTGCAGGACGTAACTATCCTCGCGGATAAAAGTCGAATCGCGATGGTGATGAAGGATGGTAACCTACACACCCTGTCGCCGTCGCTAAAGTCCGCGATCTGACGGCTCGTATGTGACGCGGCGTGTAACTTGCAACCACCATAGTATTGTACTGGTTAGAGAGCCTGGCACTGCCAGGAACACAATGAGGTAATCAGAGT
>JAGRIK010000113.1 GCA_020443325.1 Halioglobus sp. | reverse complement strand
GGCACGAGCCCTGCATCCCAATGCTACGGCACGATGTGTGATGAACGTAAGATTATGCGGTGCATGAATGGACCGTTTTTTTGTGATCTAGTCGAATGGATTGCACTGAGGTTGCGGACAGACAATGTGTTTCTCACCAAGCGAATTACGTGGAGCGACTGAGAAACACATTGTCTGTCCGCAACCGCCCTACAAAGCCACATCCCAGAGGCGGAAACAACCTCAGTGTTCATCCGGGTTAGTTTCCCCCCGGTCATGCACTCGCTAGAGGCTTTTTCAACACGCTAGCGGAGCTTCAAGATGCATCGTTTGACTGGAGGAACCTGGCTTAAAACAGAGACGGGGACGCGATGATCGAACAGGTTGTCTATTAGGGGCCGAAGCTTTAAAATTCGCGGTTTGAATGATTAAACCGCCTCGGGGCTTGCAGGTTCCTGCGCTTTCCCGACAAGGCACACGTAATATCAGAGAGTAGGATCAATCATGCCAGACGTTTCCCTGAATGACGGGCAGCAGCTCGAACAGGCAGTCGCCGTACTTTCCGCAGCCACACGGTTGATCGACAGCGCCCTGTCCGCGCTGAAAACGCGTACCACGGATGCGGGGCGCGTGGTGCCAGCGCGCCTGGATGAGCACCAGTTGGCCTCCTACGAGCTATCGGTCAGTTGGTCTGAGTGCACTGCGGCGAGATTCCTGATTGCACACGCGCAACGCCTCACGTCTGAATCATCTTCCACCAATACGTTTACCACGCAACTGGCCAACCTGTTCTGCGCCGAAGCGGTGGCCAACACGCTGAACCGGTTGCGCACTCGTCCGGCTGATTTCGGGCTTACGCTCGCCGCAATAAGCAGCGTTGAGGCAGAACCGGGCGCCGCTGCCTTCCTGGAGCAACAGCTGGCAGCGACAAATATCGCCGCTATCGGCCAGCTGGTACTGGAGCGGGATGGGGATCTCGGTCCCGATTTGCTCAGCGAGCACCACACCATGATGCGCGATACGTTTCGCCGCTTTTCCGACGATGTCGTGGCACCGCTGGCAGAGGAAGTCCATCGACAGGACCTGATCATTCCCGATGAAATCCTGGAGCCGCTTAAGGAGATGGGCATGTTCGGTCTCTCCATCCCCGCGAGTTACGGTGGCCTGCAGGAGGATGACAAGGAGGACACGCTCGGCATGATTGTCGTCACCGAGGAGTTATCCCGCGGCTCGCTCGGCGCAGCCGGCAGCCTGATCACACGGCCGGAAATCCTCTCGCGCGCATTGCTCAAGGGCGGCAGCGAGGCACAGAAACAGCACTGGCTGCCGCAGCTTGCCGTCGGCGATCCACTGTGTGCGGTGGCCGTGACAGAACCCAACTACGGTTCCGACGTGGCTGGCGTACGTTTGCGCGCAACGGCAACTGAGGGCGGTTGGCTGCTCAATGGCGCCAAGACCTGGTGCACGTTTGGCGGCAAGGCCGGGCTGTTGCTGGTTCTGGCTCGCACCAATGCCGACATGGCGCTCGGGCACAAGGGGTTGTCGATGTTCCTCGTCGAAAAACCCTCCAGTGACGGGCACGCCTTCGAGGTGACACCTGAAACAGGTGGCAAGCTGACCGGACGGGCAATCGCGACAATGGGTTACCGGGGTATGCACTCCTACGAACTGTTCTTCGACGATTTCTTTGTGCCGGCAGCCAATATGCTGGGAGAATCGGAAGGCGAGGGAAAAGGGTTCTACTACGCCATGGCAGGATTTGCCGGTGGTCGCATCCAGACGGCTGCACGCGCTGTCGGGGTGATGCGCGCCGCTTTCGAGAGAGCCATCTCCTACTCCAAGGAGCGTGTGGTCTTCGCGCAGCCCATTGCACAGTACCAGCTCACCCAGGTCAAACTGGCGCGTATGGCTGCCCTGCTGCTGGCCTGTCGACAGATCACCTATGATGTTGCGGAACTGATGGACACCGGCGCCGGCGATATGGAGGCCAGCGCCGCCAAGCTGTTCGCCAGCAAGACTGCTGAATGGCTGACTCGCGAGGCGCTGCAGATTCACGGGGGCATGGGCTACGCGGAGGAGTCACCCGTGAGCCGCTATTTCGCCGATGCGCGCGTGCTGTCGATCTTTGAGGGCGCAGAAGAAACGCTGGCACTGAAGGTCATTGCCCGTTCACTGGTAGAAAACGCAGCCGGAGACGATTGAACATGACCGTTTCATTACCACTTGCAGAGCAGGCCGAAGTAGCAGCAGAGATCCCGGTTGAACTCGACAAGGCGCGGCACCCGCAGTACGGGCGCTATCTTGACGAGCTGGAACCCGGACAGGTGTTTGAGCACCCGCGCGGCTTTACCTTCACTGCGAGCAATATGCTGGACTTTGCGCGCACCTATATGCAGGCCAACCCGCTGTACCTCAACGCACCCTATGCGCGCGCTCATGGCTTTGCCGACCTGTTGGCCAGCCCGCAGATGGTGTTCAACGTCACGCTGTCCCTGGGCGTGCAGAACGACTCGGAAAAGGCCATCGCCAACCTCGGTTACTACCAGGTGCAATTCCTGCAGCCGGTGTATCCCGGCGATACCCTGCGCAGCTTCACCAAAGTACTGGAGCGCAAGGACCGCGGACCGGACAAGCCCGGCATCACCCGTATCCGCACGGTTGCGATCAACCAGGATGACGCTGTAGTGCTGCAATACGAGCGCAAGATCTTCGTGGGCTGGCGCGGTGACAAGCCACCGACAACCCCGGCGCCGACAGTCACTGCGGCATTTCCCGGCGAGGAGAACCCGGTTCTCCAATTGCCGCTGCAGGACGCACCCGACACATCCGGGCTCACCGGGCCGAACACCTATTTTGAGGATTTTTCACCCGGCGATATCATTGTCCACGCCAATGGGCGCACGATCACGGAAGAGCATATGGCCTTGACGTACATGGTAGGCAACAGCCACCCGCTGCACTTTGACCGCGAGTTCTCCAGCTCCCTGTCGGGCAAGATGAGTGGCGAGCCGATCGTTTACGGAGGACTGGTATTCGCCTGGCTGGACGGACTGGCGAGCCGCGATGTCAGCGAACACGCTGTATGGGAACTCGGCTTCACCGAGGGCTACCACACGCAGCCGGCCTTTGCCGGTGACACCGTCGGCGCGTTGTCACGTATTCTTGCGGTGGAAGATGTCCCCGGCGCCGAAGGGTACGGCGTGGTCACCATGCAGTTGATTGGCGTGAAGAATATTCGCGCGGCAGCGGCACTGGAAAAACACGGTGCAGACCTGTTTATCAAGGAAGATGCGAAACGCGCTATCGGGAAAGACAAAATCGCCGATAAAATATTTGAAATCGAGCGGCGCCTGCTTATCAAGCGCCGCCCCCGCTGAGGACTAATCCCGTGAGCCAGGACACTGTAAAACGCGATCGCCCGTGGTTGATGCGCACCTACTCCGGCCACTCTTCGGCCAGTGCGTCGAACGAACTCTACCGCACGAACCTGGGCCGCGGGCAAACGGGACTCTCCGTCGCCTTCGACCTGCCCACCCAGACCGGCTACGACTCCGATCACCCGCTGGCGCATGGGGAAGTGGGCAAAGTCGGTGTACCCATCAACCATATCGGTGATATGGAGGCGTTGTTCGACCAGATACCGCTGGAACAGATGAACACCTCCATGACGATCAATGCCACCGCACCCTGGCTGCTGGCGCTGTACGTGGCGGTAGCGGAACGCCAGGGCGTAGACCCGGCGCAACTGCAGGGCACGACGCAGAATGATGTCCTCAAGGAGTATTTGTCTCGCGGCACCTATATTTTCCCGCCTGAACCTTCCGTGCGCCTGACCACGGACCTGATCGCCTATACCGTGCAGAACATCCCCAGGTGGAACCCCACCAACATCTGCAGCTATCACCTGCAGGAAGCAGGCGCCACGCCCACGCAGGAACTGGCGTACGCGCTCTCCACCGCGACAGCCATCCTGGACGCAGTGCAGGCGAGTGGGCAGATTCCGCCCGATCGCTTCACCGATGTTGTCGGGCGTATTTCCTTTTTTGTGAACGCCGGCATCCGCTTTGTGGAGGAAACCTGCAAACTGCGTGCCTTCAGCCGTATGTGGGACACACTGACGAGCGAGCGTTACGGCGTCACCGACCCTAAACAGCGCCGCTTCCGGTATGGCGTGCAGGTAAACTCGCTGGGGCTGACGGAATCACAACCAGAGAACAACGTGCAGCGCATCGTACTGGAAATGTTGTCTGTGACCCTCTCCAAAAATGCGCGCGCCAGGGCGATCCAGTTGCCGGCGTGGAATGAGGCCCTCGGGCTGCCGCGCCCCTGGGACCAGCAGTGGGCGCTGCGGATGCAGCAGGTACTCGCGCTGGAAACCGATCTGCTGGAGTACGGCGACCTGCTGGATGGCTCCCCTGTCGTAGAAGCCAAAGTGCAGGAACTGATCGACGGGGCCCATGAAGAGATGGCCCGCGTTGAGGCGCACGGCGGCATGGTGGCCTGCATCGACAACGGCTACATCAAGCGCGAACTGGTGCAGAGCCACACCCGCCGCATACGCAATATCGAGAGCGGCGAATTACAGATCGTCGGCGTCAACTGCTATCAGGAATCTGCGGAATCGCCCCTCACTGCCGGGGAGGAATCCGGCATCATGAAAGTCGATGAAAAAGCCGAGCGCGAGCAGATCGAGTCGTTGAAGGCGTTTCGCGCATCGCGCGACAAGGACAAGGTCGAAGCCGCCCTGCAGCAACTGCGCCGTGCCGCAGACGACGGCAGCAATATCATGCCCGCCTCCATCGAGTGCGCCCGCGCGGGTGTCACCACCGGCGAATGGAGCGAAGTCCTGCGCAACGTCTTCGGTGAGTACAGAGCGCCTACCGGTATCGACATATCGCCGATGGAACACGGTGACTCCGCGGCCCTCGAAGGCGTGCGCAACAGGGTGCGCAAAACCGGCGAAGAACTGGGGCGCCCGCTGCGCCTGCTGATCGGCAAGCCGGGGCTGGATGGCCACAGCAATGGCGCTGAACAAATTGCCGTGAAGGGCCGCGATGCCGGATTTGAGATTGTCTATGAAGGTATTCGCCTGACGCCCGCACAAATCGCCCGTGCGGCTCAGGAGGAAGGGGTGCACCTCATTGGGCTCTCCGTCTTGTCAGGCAGCCATCTCGAACTGGTGCAGGAGATCATCCAGGAACTTAAGAAGATCGGCGCCTCAGGGATACCGCTTGTTATTGGCGGTATCATTCCCGAGGAGGATGCCAAAATTCTGCAGGCGCAGGGTTTAAAAGCCGTCTTTACACCCAAGGATGTGGATATGAACACCATCATGAACAGCATGGTCACGATCATCCGCGACGCCAACGGGCTGGAAGCTGCCGCCTGAGAGGCAGCGTTATGAGCCTGCCTGAAGCAGACACCACTGCCGACTTCGCGACTGCTATTGCCGCTGGCGATCGCGCCGCCATCGCACAGGCGCTCAACCTGCTCGACGACAAACGCACCGAAGCGCGGCGGAAAGCCACTGCGCTGCTCGCCCACCTGCAGCGCGACCAACAGAACCCAAAAGGGCAATTGATTGGCATCACCGGCCCCCCCGGTGCAGGCAAATCCACGCTCAGCGCATCATTGATCAGGGCTTGGCGACGGCGGGGACTGCGCGTGGCCGTCCTGGCGGTAGACCCGTCCAGCCCGATAAGCGGCGGTGCCCTGCTCGGCGACCGCTTGCGCATGCAGACCAGCGCGGAAGACGATGGGGTCTTTGTGCGCTCGCTGTCCAACCGCGGCCAGTACGGTGGCTTAAGCGCTGAAGTCTGGCCGATGAGCATCGTAATGCTTGCGGGCTTTGATATCGTACTGATCGAAACCGTGGGTGTCGGCCAGCGCGAGGTCGATGTCGCGCGCCTGTGTGACACGACCTGCTATGTCGCGCAACCCGGCTCCGGTGACAGCGTGCAGTTTCTCAAGGCCGGCATTCTTGAAGTGCCCCATATCCTGGTGGTGAACAAGTCCGACATGGGTGCTGTGGCGACGCGCACACTGTCCGAGTTGGCGGCCGCACTCAATCGCACGCACCCGGACGGCGACTGGCAGGTACCCGTGTTGGCAACCAGCGCCGCAAACGGTACCGGTATCGAAGCGCTGGCCGACGCCCTGGAAGAACATCACCAGCTGCTACAATCCCGGCAGCAACTGGCGACGCGCCGCAAAGGCTACCAGGCCTACTGGCTGCACAAACGGCTGCTGGAAGAGTACGGCAGCGCAGGCATCGAGAAACTGGGCGGCGAGAAGCAGTTGTTGGCAGAGCTTGAATCACAGGACATGAATCTGTTCAAACAATATGAGGCGCTGCGGCAGCGCTTGTATCCCGATATTAAAGACACTTTTGCATAAGCAGCACCACTGGAGGTAAACATGCGCAGTCCCCGTGATTTTTTCCGTCCCCTGGCCCTCGGCGCGCCACAACCGGTACACGACATTCCCGTGCGCCCCTCGCGCATGATCCACTTTTTCGATCCCAGCAATCCGAAGATGGTTGAGAAAGCCCCGGGTATCGCCAAGCGCGTTGATATTTTATTGGGTAATCTCGAAGACGCGATCGCGATCGAGAACAAGGAGGCCGCGCGCGAGGGCTTTATCCAGATCGCCAAGGACAATGACTTCGGCGACACACAACTGTGGACGCGTATCAACAGCCTCGACAGCCCTTGGTTCCTCGACGACATCACGCGCATCGTGACCGAGGCCGGCGATAAGGTCGACGTCATCATGCTGCCGAAAATACAGGGCGCCTGGGATATCCACTTCGTCGATCAACTGCTGGCACAACTGGAAGCGCGCGCCGGCCTGAAGAAACCGATTCTGCTGCACTGCCTGCTGGAAACCGCACTGGGCGTCGCCAATGTGGAAGAGATCGCCAATGCCAGCCCACGCATCCAGGGCATGAGTCTCGGCCCCGCAGACCTCGCCGCATCCCGGCGCATGAAAACAACCCGGATCGGCGGTGGTCACCCCGGCTACGTGGTGCGCGACGATCCCGATGAGAGCAATCCCGAGGCCCCTCGCGCCACCCACCAGCAGGATCTGTGGCACTACACCATGGGCCGCATGGTGGACGCCTGCGTTGCCGTGGGCGCCCTGCCCTTTTATGGGCCTTTCGGTGCGATCGACGATCCGCTGGCCTGTGAAGACCAGTTCCGCAATGCATTCCTGATGGGCTGCGTGGGCGCCTGGTCACTGCATCCCAGCCAGATCGAGATCGCCAAGCAGGTGTTCAGCCCACCGCCGAACGAAGTGGCCTGGGCAAAGCGCGTGCTGGAAGCACTGCCCGACGGCAGTGGCGCCGTGATGGTGGAAGGCAAGATGCAGGACGATGCGTCCTGGAAACAGTGCAAGGTGATGGTGGACCTGGCCCGCCTGATTGCGGAAAAGGATCCCGAGCTGAAAGCGCTATACGGTTTTTAGCCAGACACGCCCTTTTACACGCTGTGTCGCCAAGACGCCGGGCGCGAACACTACCACTTCACAGGAATCTGGTCTTTCGGAAAGGTCGTTTCACCGAAAAACCAGGTTTCTATCGCGTAGCGAACCCGGGTGAAGTCGTCGCGCGCCTGGGTGCGGTGCAGGTAAAGGTGATCAAAGAAAAACGCATCGCCGGCGTGGAACACCGGGGCAACAGGCAGCACTTTGAGCCCCCCACTCTGCACGTATTCGTCACTGACTGACCAGTCAAACGTGGCGCCTTCAGCGCTGGCAATATTGTGCAGGCGGCGCGGAACGACATCCATACCGGGGGCACCTGTCTCGCCACCACAATGTGTCAGCGGGATCCACAGGTTCAAACTGTTGATATCAGTGCCCATAAAGGCACCATCCTGATGCCACCCTCCCGAATTGACGGGCAGTTGGGATCGTCGCAGGACCCATTTTTTCACTGACAGGCATGGGGGTTCGCCCAGATACTCTGCAATGAGTTCCCTGATGCTGTGGCGATCGTAAAACTGTAGCAATGACTCGGCCACGCTGGGTGCCTCCACCGCCATTATCGCCCCGCTGGCGCCATTAAATGTCCGCAGAGCAGCCAGCTTCATTTGCTGCTCGGGCGTAACGGGTAGCGGTTTTTTCAGCGAATTGAAGTATCGAGAAACCCGTTTGTCGCGTTCTTCCTGGGGCACTTTGAAGCCGTTGAATACGCGGTCAATGACCGGAGCCACGGCATCCATGAGTTTCCAGATGGCGGGCTTTGTACGCTTCTCGGGCATAAAAGAGACAAGGTTTTTTGGTGGGCTGAAATAGGGAGACAGCAGTTTATCGCGTTCTTCTTTTGACACATTGGAACAGTCAAATACGCGGTCTATCACTTCAATCAAAGCGTCAGTCTCATCCGTCGAGAACATGCCGCGCACAATGAGAGCGCCCTGCTCAGCCAGCGCCGTTCGCAAGACCTCCACTGAGAGTTCCGCATGGTTTATCTCGGGGATAGTGGTTTCTGTCCGCATCACTTCGGGTGTATCAGGGTTTACTAGCAATTGGCGCTCTTTGGTGGGGAGGACATCCCTGAAGACTTCCATGCGCTCTGCAACACTGGTTTTATCTGACAAGACATCCCGCGAATCAAGACTTTCTAGCGCGACTTGCAATTGTGACATTCTGAAAACCTTTACGAATAACCGCTAAAACTGTACGTCATTTTCTGCAGGCAGTCTAGCGACCAACTTACGCAGGCTTGTTCCGCGCGGCCCGCCCAACTTGCCAATTTAGTGCTCGACGAATATAGTGCGCCACCTGGCTTTTAACCCCCTCTCCCGAGAATGAATCAGATCGAAATCCTTTACCCACACAGCAGCATAGCCATCGTTTCCGCGCTTTTCCTCGTTATGGTCCTGGTCAATGAACTGGGCTTTTGGTTGGGCCGGTTCGTGCAGGAACATACCAATAGCGAACTCAAGGCACTCACCGGCTCCATACAGGCGAGCATGCTTGGTCTCCTCGCGCTGCTGCTTGGTTTTACCTTCAGCATGGCCATGCAGCGCTATGACAGCAGGAGTATGGCGCTGATCGAAGAAGCCAATGCCATAGACAGCACGATGCTGCGCGTGCAGTTACTCCCCGAGCAGTGGCGCGGCCCTGCGAGGGAGTTACTGCACGAATACATCGATTTGCGCATCGCCGCCGGAAAAACTGACATTACCCAAACCGCGGAGCGCACCCTGGAAAACAGGAAAATTTCCGAGCTTCAGCATGCGCTGTGGTCACTGGCCGTGCAAGCAACCGCTGAAGACCCTCGCGCTGTCACCACCGGGGCCTTTACAACCTCCCTGAACAACGTCATCGACACGCAGGGCAAGCGCAATGCGCTGCTGCGCATGCATGTTCCGGAGTCTGTCCTGCTGCTCCTGTTTGTCGTTTTCGTGGCGTCGGGCGGCATGATGGGCTATTCCAGCGGCTTAACCGGTAAGCGCATCGTCATGCCAATAGTGCTCGTGTCGCTTCTGATCACGCTGATTGTTTTCCTGATCATCGACCTGGACAGGCCCCGGCGCGGGCTAATCCAGGTTAACCAGGACGCGATGTTGGACCTGCGCGCGAGCGAGGAAAGTATCCTTGGCAGCGAACGCAAGCAACTGCCCGAGTAAGCTTGTCACTCCTCCAACAGCGTGCCTATTTCATTGCCCTCATAGGCAACGGTGAACAGGCGTAAGTTGCGACAGCGTTCCTCCGTGGCATGTAGTAATTTGCCGTCAGTAAGGGAAAACGCATACTGGTGCAGGGGACAGCGGATAAGGCCGCCATCGATGTCTGCTTCCGCCAGCGGGTGTGAGCGGTGCGGGCAATACGCTTCGAGTACGTAGTACTCCCCGAGATGCTCCAGCAGCAACAGCTGGAGGTTATCGATCTTGAATTGCCGCGAATAGCCCTCGTGGAGATTGATCAGCTTATCTAGTGGCTGGAAACGCATCGCAACAGGCCGGGTTACAACTGATCCATAATTTGCCTGACCGCCGCAAACGCGGTGATTTCCTGCTTCTGCACCGCCTGTTCAAGCGCAGGCAGCATCGACTTCACCTTGGCGTTCTGCGACAACTTCAGCAACAGCATCTCGTTCAGTAACTGCCCCATCCAGTCGAGATTCTGCTGATTCCGCTTGCGGTTAAACGCTTCGCACGCCAGCGCTTCATAATAGTACTCGAGCACCATATTCCACACCTCATCGATATTGTTCGACGTCAGTGCAGAACAGGTCATAACACGCGGCGTCCAGAAGCTGTTGTGCCGCAGCAGGCTCATCGCGCTGCTGTACTGCCGCTTCGTCATACCCGCCAGTTTTTCACTGTCACCATCGGCCTTATTG
This sequence comes from Halioglobus sp., assembly GCA_020443325.1. Taxonomy (GTDB): domain Bacteria; phylum Pseudomonadota; class Gammaproteobacteria; order Pseudomonadales; family Halieaceae; genus Marimicrobium. The sequence goes on along the minus strand of JAGRIK010000113.1, from coordinate 15,778 downwards.
ATGACCAGCGCATCGGCCAGTTCCATTATGCCCTTCTTGATGCCCTGCAATTCATCGCCGCCGCCGGGCAGCATCAGGACCATAAAGAAGTCCACCATCCCGGCCACCTGGTACTCCGACTGCCCGACACCCACCGTCTCAACCAGAATCACATCGTACCCGGCCGCTTCACACAACAGCATCGTTTCCCGCGTCTTCTGCGCAACGCCCCCGAGCGCACCCGCCGCAGGCGTCGGTCGAATAAAGGCTTCCTCGCGGCGCGACAGCTCCTCCATACGCGTCTTGTCGCCAAGAATGGAGCCCCCGGCAATGGGCGAACTCGGATCAACAGCCAACACCGCCACCCGCTTGCCCTGCCCTATCAGGTACAAACCAAACGCTTCGATGAAAGTAGACTTGCCGACACCGGGCACACCGGTAATACCGATACGGATGCTGTTACCACTGTGGGGCAACACCTCTTCAAGAATAGCCTGCGCCTGCTCACGGTGCGTATCGAGCGAACTCTCGATCACCGTGATCGCCTTGGCGAGGGCGCGGCGGTTGCCGCTTAATAAGTCTTCCAGGTTGAACGTGGTCATTTGGCGTTGCACGTGATCGAGAGACGCGGTGGTGCCTGTAGCCCTTGCAGGACCGTGTGAGGCATGGATGCCGAACGCGAGCCCCCATGGACGGGTTTACGGCGTGTCCTGCAAGGGCTACAGGCACTGCCGCGGCTCGGCTCTACGGAGAACATTTTCAACCCTGAACGGCTTTCACCGCATCAAGCACTTCCCGCGCACACTGCGGAATCGGCGTCCCCGGCCCAAAAATACACTTCACACCCGCACCGTAAAGAAACTCATAATCCTGCCGCGGAATCACCCCACCCGCGATGACCACAATATCCTCAGCACCCTGCTTCTTGAGCTCCGCCACCAACTCCGGCACCAGCGTCTTGTGCCCGGCTGCCAGAGAGGATGCACCCACAACGTGCACGTCATTCTCAATCGCCTGCCGCGCCACTTCCTCCGGCGTGGAGAACATCGGCGAGAGATCAATATCAAAGCCGACATCGGCGAAGGCCGTGGCAACGACTTTCGCGCCCCGGTCGTGGCCGTCCTGCCCCATCTTGCACACCAGCATACGCGGCCTGCGTCCGTACTGTGCGACAAATGCATCGATATCCTTGCTGATATCCTGCCAGGTCTGGTCTTCCTCAAACGCTGCGCCGTAGACGCCGGATACCGTTTGTGCCTGCGCTTTAAAGCGACCAAATTCACGTTCCATGGCGGATGATATCTCCCCGACTGTCGCGCGCAGGCGCGTTGCTTCAATCGTCAGGGCCAGCAAATTGCCCTCCCCGCTGACGGCACACTGGTAAATCGCTTCGAGCGCGGCCTGCACTGCACTCTCATCGCGGCTGCCGCGGATAGCGGCGAGGCGAGCCAACTGGGATTTGCGCACAGCGGCATTGTCGATATCGAGAATATCCACATTGCCCTCTTCCTTGACGCGATACTTGTTCACGCCAACGATCACATCCTCGCCCCTGTCGATACGCGCCTGCTTCTTGGCGGCAGCTTCCTCGATGCGCATTTTGGGCATACCGGTTTCAATGGCCTTGGCCATACCGCCGGCGGCCTCCACTTCCTCGATGAGTTCCCAGGCCTTGTCGGCGATATCCTGGGTCAGGTTCTCCATCATATAGGAGCCACCCCAGGGATCGACCACCTTGGTGATGCCGGTTTCTTCCTGGATGATCAGCTGCGTATTGCGCGCAATGCGAGAGGAGAATTCCGTCGGCAGTGCGATCGCTTCATCCAGTGCGTTGGTGTGCAGGGACTGGGTGCCACCAAATACCGCTGCCATGGCCTCTATCGTCGTACGCACCACGTTGTTGTAAGGGTCCTGCTCGGTTAACGACCAGCCGGAGGTCTGGCTGTGGGTTCGCAGCATGGAGCTCTTGGGATTCTGCGGATTGAACTCGGCGACAATCTTCGCCCACAGCAGACGCGCGGCGCGCATCTTCGCGATCTCCATATAGAAGTTCATACCCACGCCCCAGAAAAAGGACAGGCGCGGCGCGAAATCATCAATGCCCAGGCCAGCGGCAATCGCGGTACGGATATACTCCTTGCCATCCGCGAGGGTATAGGCGAGTTCCAGCGCGGCGTTGGCCCCGGCTTCCTGGATGTGGTAGCCGGAAATCGAAATGGTATTGAAGCGCGGCATATTGCCCGAGCAGTATGCAATGATATCGCCGATAATTTTCATGCTGGGAATGGGTGGATAAATATAGGTGTTGCGCACCATGAACTCTTTGAGGATATCGTTCTGGATCGTGCCGGCCAGGTCTTCCTGGGCCACACCCTGCTCCTCGGCAGCCACGATATAGCCGGCCAGTACGGGAAGTACTGCACCGTTCATCGTCATCGATACAGACACCTTGTCGAGCGGTATGCCGTCAAAGAGGATCTTCATATCTTCCACAGAATCGATCGCCACGCCCGCCTTGCCCACGTCGCCGGAAACCCGCGGGTGATCGGAGTCGTAGCCACGGTGGGTCGCAAGGTCAAACGCCACCGAAACGCCCTGGCCGCCTGCAGCCAGCGCCTGGCGATAGAACGCATTGGATTCCTCTGCCGTGGAGAAACCGGCGTACTGCCGGATTGTCCAGGGACGGCCGGCATACATGGTTGCCTGCGGGCCGCGCACATAGGGCGACATGCCCGGCATCGTGTCCGTGTATTCCAGTCCTGACAGATCTTCCGCGGTGTACAGCGGTTTCACATCGATATCTTCGGCTGTGTGCCAGACAAGCGTGTCGAGGGTTTTGCCCTTCATCTGCTTTTCAGCCAACGCCTTCCAGCTTGCAGGGGTGGTGCCGGACTTGTCGTAAATTTTGTCACTCATGGGCGAAACCTCAATGGTCCTCGGCGGGCTGGTTGATCTCGATCAGTACACCATCACAGCTTTTGGGATGAATAAAAATGACCCGTGCACCGTGGGCACCGGGCGTCGGCGCGTCTGCGAGGAACTGATAGCCTTTCTCGCGCAGCCGTGCGACATCGGCATCGATATCATCAGAACGAAAACACAGGTGGTGCAAACCGCCGCCCTTTTTTTCCAGATAGGTGGCTACTGGGCCCTCTCCGCGCAGTGGATGTACCAGTTCGATACTGGTGGGTGGCAAAGGCAAAAACGCTGCGGTGGTCTTCGCTTCCTCCACATCCTCGGTGCCCCCGAGCGGCAGGCCAAAATCGGTGACAAAACGCTGTATCGCTTTCTCAAGATCGGGCACGGCGATGGCGATATGGTCCAGGGCAGTAATCATGTGTCGTCCTCCTTACAGTTGCTGCAGAAACGCTGCCGTGGCAGCCGTTCGTCGCGCGGCGATTTCCTCGGCGGAAACTTCTACGATGACTTCGTCGGGCACAATTTTGAAGATAGGCTGGCCCTTGCTGATAATAGTCCCATCAGTATCCACCAGTACTTTGGCAATGGTTCCGGAGAACGGCGCATAGACCTTGTTGAACATCTTCATCACTTCCACGATGAACAGCGGGTCACCGGTGTTGAAATGATCACCCTCGCGGACATAGACATCGTGCGCTGGGGTCTCGCGGGAGTAGAACATGCCACCACTGATCGAGAGAATCTCGTCAGAGCGGGCAATGGGTGGGGGCACCAGCACTTTTGCCATGGCCTTTTGCAACGCCGCGTCCGTGAGGCGTTCAGGTATATCGATACTGAGGTCGGGATTCACGGTCAGCGCATAAAAGCCTGTGGACTCCGCGATACTGGGCAGGATGGCGAGGATATCCGCACCGGCCTGGTAGCCCTGGTGGGCATTGCGGACCTGGTTCCAGAGTTCCGCATCGAACTCTTTGGGCGGCTCACTCGATTCGAGGGCGGCGCACAACTCCATCCAGTCTTCCGCCGGCAGGCGCTCATCGAGTTCGCGGTAGAAGGCCAGCGCATCCTGCAAAATGGCATTGTCGTGATCCCAGATCATCGCCGCCGCGGGAGGTGCATCACCCTCGACAAGATCCATATTAAGGAAGTGATATGTCTCAGCCAGCAGTTCGATCGGGTTTTCATTCCAGCAGATCTTGCCGTCGATCAGGGTATAGCAATCGCGATTGATGCTGAGCCAGCCACTTAGGATATGCGGCTCCGCCAGCAGGTTCGCCAGCGGACGCAAAAACAGTGATTCCTTCAACTCCAGCGTATCCGCCAGTGCAGCGCGTGCGTCGCCCTCAACCGCAGCCAAGGCCGTCTTGCCCAACTCCGCGTAGGCGTGCGCGAGGTCCATGTTATTGGCCTGCTGTTTCAGCTCTCCCACGGCTGTGAGGTAGGGAACGATAAACCGCGTCGTGGGGCGGGCATTGATATTCTGGCCGATAAACCAGTTCACGAGCCCGTAATGAAACTCCAGGTTGGTCGCCAGGTCGCGACCTCGCATGCGAGTCCGGCGAATCGCCTCCGCCATTTTCTGGTAGGTGTCCAACCGCGTCTCACCCACAGTCAGCAGCAGTGCGATGTTGGAATCATAGGCACCGGCGAGCATGTACTTCATAAAAACGTCGGTATCGGGGTTGTGCAGACTGATACCCTGGTCGTCGCGGATCTCCCCGTGGGTGGCATCACTCCACGCCTCGATAACACCGCCCGCGTGTGGCTGCAGTGCCTGGTTTGTCGCGTTAAGCCTGGCCTCGACGCTATCGTTCATGCGTACCTGGCGCTCTGGCCGGGGCAATTTCTCACCGTGGGCGGCAAGCAACACCATCGCCTCTACCAGGGATTCGACGACGAAAAACTCACTGGCATTCCGCGGGTTGGTGAACTTGAGTGAATAGCACAGCTCGGTAACACGGTGCTCCACCTGGATACGCGTGTTCATTTCCATAAAGAAATGCTTGTCCCGGTCGACGATACATTCGAAGGTGGAGACAGAATCCAAGCCTACCGCCTCGCCGAAGCTTTCAGCCTCCTGCTCCATGGCCTTGAGGGTAACGATATCCTGTTTCAGTACACGGGCTTCTTCTGCCCGCCCACTCGCCTCTGCCTGCGCTAATGCCCTTTCCAGCGACTCAACAGTGACTGACACCTCCAGCAGCTTCTGCTCGTGCATCTGCAGGGAACAATCGCGCCCGCCCATGGACAGCGACCACTGGCCGTTGCCAATCACCTGGATTTCCTGATGGCGTGTCGTTTCGATATTGAGTTCGACAAGGACGTTCTTGTTATCGCCCACACCTGTCGTTTTCACCTCGTTGAGAATCTCGCGCACCATCTCGGCAGTGCGGGCTGACTCACCGATGCCCAGGATACGCTGGCCTTTACCGCCGCCACCGCTGATCGCTTTCAGGCGCACGCGATTTTCAGGGTAATCCGCCGTCATCTTCGCCACGGCTTCGGTCAGTGTCGCGCAGAGTTCATCCACGGTGTACAGGTCTATACCCTTTTTATAGGACGCCGCCAGTACCGTATCGGCCTTGTCTTCCAGGGTGATCGAGTCATCGGAAAGCGCGGACGCTTCTACGGCCAGGCCGTGTTCGGCCACCAGTGCTTGTAATGCGGCAACATCCGGGTACTTCTTTAACAATGTGAGCGCAGTGCCGTTGTCGATCCCCGGCGTTACGGAAACGCCGCACTTGAGTGCCGTGCGCTTGGCTTCATCCTTCAGGCCGGCATCGTGCACCGTGCGTGAGCAGGGCCCGATAAAGTTCAGGCCGGCATTTTCCATCGCCGCCACCATCGCCTCGTCCTCGGCCATAAAGCCATAACCGGCGAAGATCGCGTTGTAATCATTCTCTCGCGCAATATTGATGATCTGGTCAATGCGCTGCTCGCGCTCTTCCTTATCGGCGCCGCTGTAATCCGGCACACGATGTACCCGATCCGGGTCGGTGAGTGAACGCAGCTCAGGGGCATTTGCATTGCGGTAGACGATCGAATCCTTCTCCGACAGCAAAATGCCAAAGTGTGTAATACCCATCTCAGAGAAAACATCCATCGCTTCCTTGCGAATCGGGCCGCGACAAATAATCAATGGCCGGATGTGCGTGCAGTCGAACTGCCGCTCCCATTCGGTAACCCCATTCCCCAATTTGCGATCGCGGTGAATAAGCGGATTGCTAAGGTAAAATTCGTTGGACACGCTGGTCTTCCTTTAAAGTAAGTTGGCCAGAAATCGGCTTAGTGGAATTCGCGCTGCACGGACTGCAACGGCGCGGGCTGGTAACGGCGCAGGTAAAACGCCATGTTTTCTGCCAGCACCTGGCGCAGGTCCGAGGGCATCACAATCTGCGATATGGACCCGAGGCTCAACGCCTCATTCGGGTTCATCAACTCCCGGGCATAGCGTTCTGCCAGCAGGGCCTCTTCCGATTTGACCCATGCGGCGACGAGTTCCTGCGCAGCGTCCCTGGCCTGCGCCTCGGAAAGTCCGGCAGCAACCTGGGCCTTGGTTTCGGCGGCCAGTTTTGTAGGTACCGACCCGCGAATCTTGCGCAGCTCATCCTTATAGACGTACTCCACGCCCGCGGGACCCATCACCGCCACACGCGTGGTGGGCAGCGCAACGACAAAGTCTGCGCCGACCGGGAAGCTGTTGAAGGCCGCATAGGCACCGCCGAACGCGTTGCGCACCAGCACGAGGAAACGCGGTGTACGCAAATCCACAATCGCATCGAGCATGGCACGACCCGCCTGGATAATGCCGCGACTCTCCTGATCCTTGCCGGGCAGGAAGCCGGTGGTGTCCTCGAGGAAGATAACCGGGATATTGTACAAATTACAGAAGCGTATAAACCGCGCGTTTTTGTACGCTGCATCGATATCGATCTGTCCTGAGGCCACCGCCGAGTTATTGGCGACAAAGCCGACGACATTGCCGCCCATGCGCCCCAGTGCAGTGACGGTATTGCGAGCTCTATCCGCCTGTACCTCAAGGAAATCGGAGTGATCGCACAGCTGCTGAATCATTATTGCGATATCGATGGGGGTATTGAAGCCTGTCGGCGAGTTGAGCGCTTTCTTCAACAGGATATCGATATCCCAGGTTTTGCGATCGATCGGGTCCGAGCTGGCCTGGAACGGCGCGAGCTCGCCGTTGTGGCCCGGCAGATAGTTGAGCAGTGCGCGGACCTTGCGCAGCGCCTCAACCTCGTCCTTGACAACGAAATCTGTCACGCCGGACTGGCTGTGTACGCCTGGACCACCGAGTTCGTCCGGCGTCACATCCTCGCCGAGCACGGATTTCACCACGCCCGGCCCTGTCAGGCCAAAAAACGTGTCATTGGGTTGAATCAGGAAGCTGCCCTGCCGGGGAAGGTAGGAACCGCCACCCGCGTTGAATCCAAACATGCACATGACACTGGGGACGATGCCGCTGATGCGACGCAGTGCAGCAAACGCTTCTGCATAGCCGTCCAGTCCACCGACCCCTGCCGGGATGAATGCGCCGGCGCTGTCGTTGATGCCCACCACGGGGATGCGTTGCTTGGCGGCGAGTTCAAACAGGCGGGCCAGCTTGGCGCCATTGGTGGCGTCCATGGAGCCTGCGCGCACGGTGAAATCGTGGCCGTACAGTGCAACGTCCCGGCCGTTGACCTTGATGATGGCGGTCACCAGCGACGCGCCGTCGAGGTTGGGCCCCCAGTTCTGGTACAGGACGGTGGGCGGTCCGTCACTGAGGTAGCGAATGCGCTCCCAGATCGTCATGCGGTTCTTCTGGTGCTGGCGCTGGATGTTTTTGACGCCGGCCGTCTGGTGCGGGCGCTGCTGCAACTCCCAGCCCGCTTTGAGGGACTCTTCGTAGAGGCCCGGCGCAGTCGCCACCTGGCCCGGCACCCGGAATTCGCGCTCGCTGTTATCCGCAAAGGGATTCTTCAGTGATGCGATAAGAGTATTGCTGTTCTTTGTCGTCATATTCCTTGATCCAAAGGTTTCCCACAGGGTGATGGAGTGTTCGAATTACGCCTGCAAAAAGACTCGCCGGTTGCAAGTCGTGGCAGTCAGGCATAGGATGCAAATCTGCCCGATTTTCGGGCTGTTACAGTAATTTGCCGCGCCTGCAAAGTCAATTGAGCTGGGGCGACATTTCTGGCTTTTTCAACGTAGATGACAGTTATTTCACCGCTAATTGCGACACTAAGCTGCGCTACTCATCCCGCACACACAACGGACAAGCAATCACCATGCAGCCTCCTGACAACCCGGGAAATGTCACCGGAATGATCCCCTCTCCCTGCGTGGGCAATGCCAGGTGAGCAAGTCTGTCCACCTGGAGGAGATCCCCTACTTCCACGACAGCTGCGAACTGTTTGCGCGGATTCGGGACTTACCGCGCGCGGCGTTCCTGGATAGCTGCTTCCCCCATGCCAGTTCCGGCCGCTACGACATACTCGCAGCCCAGCCCTGGAGCACGGACGTGCCCCGCCTCGCAGCGGGCGCCGGGGAACAGGCCAGTCGGTTGTTTTTCAGCGAACTGGCCCGCTTCCAGAAAGAGCACTACCACGGTATACAACCGGTCTCATCGGACATACCTTTCTGCGGCGGCCTGCTGGGTTACCTTGGCTATGATGTCGGCAAGGGGCTTCACAGCATCCATGGTCCGGGGCCGTTGAACACGTTCCCCGCTGTGCAATTATGTGCATACGACTGGTGTGTCGTCCAGGACCACCTGCTACAGCGCGCGACGCTGGTACTGCAACCGCGTGTTGGAGCAGCGGAGATTCGGGACTTGAAGGCCCGGTTACACCAGCCGGCCGATGAACGCACTACCGGGTTTGAGCTGACCAGCCGATTTACGTCCAATGTCTCAAAAGCGCAGTACAGGGAGGCGTTTGATCGAATACAGCACTATATCCAGGCCGGGGACTGCTACCAGGTTAACCTGACCCGGTGTTTTGCTGCCGGTTACACGGGCGACCCCTGGCCTGCCTATCGCGCGCTGCGCGAATTGGCTGCCGCTCCTTTTTCTGCGTACCTGTCGCTGGAGCAGGACGCGACCCTCATGTGCCTGTCGCCGGAGCGATTCATGTCACTGCACGGGCATCGCGTAGAGACATCCCCTATCAAGGGCACCCGGCCGCGGGACAGTGACCCGCAGCTGGACGAACTGGCGCGCCAGCACCTGCGCGCATCACAGAAAGATCGTGCGGAAAACCTGATGATCGTTGATCTGTTGCGCAACGACCTCGGCCGCAGCTGCATGCCGGGGAGTATTCATGTGGACCGGCTGTTCGAGGTGCAGAGTTTCCCGACGGTCCACCACCTGGTGAGTACGATCAGTGGCGAACTGAATGCCGATCGCAATGCGTGGGACCTGCTGCGCGACAGCTTTCCCGGCGGCTCCATTACCGGCGCACCAAAACGGCGCGCGATGGAGATCATCGCTGAACTGGAGCCTCATGAGCGCGATGTTTACTGTGGTTCTGTGGTCTATGTCAGTGCGGATGGGCGCATGGACAGTAATATCGCTATCCGCAGCCTGCTTTGTGCTGAGGGTGAGGTGCGGTGTTGGGGTGGTGGCGGTATTGTTGCGGATTCGGACTGGGAACAGGAGTACCAGGAGTCTTATGACAAGGTCGGCAAGTTTCTTACCGCGCTGGAACAGTCTCTTCACATTTAAGGATAAATCTGCAGCGTTTGGTCAATCCGTGTAAAAGCGTAACGGTGTTAACGCTGCTCTAAACGGAATGGCACTTACATAAGCTCGAACGTGGCATGTAGGCGGGATCCGGCGACGGAGCATGTGACTGGTGCTTATCACTGGGGACCGCCAAAAAGCGCACATCCGTGTGCAGGCTCGGGTGGCGACATCCTGTCGCCACACGCCCCCAGCGATAAGCACCAGCCACATACTCCTTTATCTTGGCTTTCCCTCTATTCAGTAGGATCTCTGATCGTTCGGGGTCAAGGGTTTAGTGTACGATCGCTTGCTTCGAGGAAGGCTACTTTCAGTTCTTCAAGCGTCGCCACTGACTTGAACTGGGGGAACTCGTCTATGACATTCTGCGGTGCGTGGATCAGGAAGCCGACATCGGCCTCGGACAGCATGGTGGTGTCGTTGTAGGAGTCCCCGGCGGCGAGAACGCGGTAGTTGAGGCTGTGTAGCGCTTTTACGGATGCGCGTTTGGGGTCTTCCTGGCGCAGTTTGTAATCCACTACCCGCCCGGCCTCATCGGTGATTAGCCGGTGGCAGAACAGGGTTGGCCAGTGTAATTGGCGCATGAGTGGCTGGGAGAATTCGTAGAACGTGTCTGACAGGATGATGACCTGGAAGCGTTCGCGCAGCCAGTCGACAAACTCGATGGCGCCCGGCAGGGGCTCGAGTGTCGCGATGACGTCCTGTATGTCGCCGATTTTTAAGCCGTGCTGGTCCAACAGGGAGAGGCGCTGTTTCATCAGCACGTTGTAATCCGGGATATCACGCGTGGTCGCGCGCAACTCTTCTATACCGGTTCGTTCAGCGAACGCTATCCAGATTTCCGGTACAAGCACCCCTTCCAGGTCCAGGCAGGCCAGTTCCACGTGTCATTCTCCTAATATGGGGTGCGTTGGGTATTTCAGCGCGACAGTCTAAACACTGCAGTACAGCGGCTCAAGCCCCGCCGACAAAATGACAGTGCGAAACGTCAGTAAACGGGCAATTCGAGGTGGGAGAACAGGTCGGCGAGCTCTGCCTTGGTCTGGCACCCGAAAGCATCTGTCACCAGGTCGCGCGACAAATGGGGCGCAAAGTCCTCGATAAACTCGTACATATAGCCGCGCAGGAAGGTGTCCCGGCGACAGCCTATCTGGGTGATGCTGCTGGAAAACAGGTGGCTGGCATCAAGGGCCACGAGGTCGCCGTCGATCGCTTCATCGTAGGCCATCGCGGCGATAATACCGATGCCCAACCCCAGTCGTACGTAGGTCTTGATGACATCGGCATCGGTCGCGGTGAACACGACTCTGGGTACCAGTCCCTTCGCCAGGAAGGCTTCATCCAGTTTGGAGCGCCCGGTGAAGCCGAACACGTAGGTGACGATGGGCTCTGCAGCGACATCCTCGAGTGTCAATTCGGAAACCTCTGCCAGGGGATGCCCCTTGGGGACCAGGATGCAGCGGTTCCAGCGATAACACGGCATCATGATCAGGTTGGAAAACAGTTCCAGCGCTTCGGTGGCGATAGCGAAATCGACTGTGCCGTCCGATGCCATCTCGGAAATTTGCACGGGTGTGCCCTGGTGCATATGGAGTGAGACATCGGGGTAATGTTCGATAAAGGCCTTGATGGTGGGAGGCAGTGCGTAGCGTGCCTGGGTATGGGTTGTGGCGATGGACAGGCTGCCCTTTTTCTCGTCGGCGTACTCCTCAGCCACCTGGCGAATACTCTTCACCTTGAACAGCACTTCCTCGGCGGCCTTGATGATATCCTCGCCGGCCGGTGTCACATGGGTGAGATGCTTGCCACTGCGCGCAAATATCTCGACACCCAGTTCATCCTCCAGCAAACGGATCTGCTTACTGATTCCCGGCTGCGATGTATACAGGCTCTGCGCTGTTGCGGAGACATTGAGATCGTGGTGCGCCACCTCCCAGATATACCGCAGCTGTTGAAGCTTCATGCCAACCTCCAGGTAAAACAGGACAATACGCTGGGTACCAGCGCCCCTTCGTTATGCAGAATAGCCATTAAAGCGAATGTTTGCCAAGCAATTAGGAAATATACCTGCCCCTGTGAACGTCAGGAGTTTGCAACGCCATGAGGCACATGCCCCGTTGCCACATGCGGACTGGCGGATGCGCAATGCGTCTGCTGGTCATCGAAGAAGACATCCGCCTGGTAGGCCCTGAGGAATTCCGTCTTGTTCAGGCCGCCGAGAAAAATGGACTCATCGATACGAATGTCCCAGGCGCGCAATGTGCGGATGACTCGCTCGTGCGCCGGTGCCGAGCGCGCCGTTACCAGCGCCGTCCTGATGGGTGCTTCCGTGGGGGGAAAGGCCTGCTGCAAATGATGCAACGCCGAGAGGAAGGGTTTGAACGGTCCGCCGGCCAGCGGTTGACGCGCTGCTGCCTTTTCACTGGCGGTAAATGCTTCCAGGCCGTCGCGCTTGTACACCTGCTCCGCCTCATCGGAAAACAGTACCGCGTCACCGTCAAACGCAAACCGCAGCTGCTCGCTGTCGGTCGCGCCGCCCCTGCGGGACACCAGGGTGGCGGCCGCCACACCGCATTCCAGCGCGTGGCGGACATCCTGCGCTTCGTTGGACAGGAAGAGCTTGCACCCGAACGCATTGATATAACGCCAGGGACTCTCGCCACCGCAAAACGCTGCACGGCTGATATCCAGCCCATAGTGCTGTATGGAGTTGAAAACCCGCAGCCCGGTGTCAGCGCTGTTACGCGACAACAGGACAACCTGTACCTGGGCGTCTTCGTCCAGGCTGTCGTTCAGCCGCAGCAGCTTTTTTACCAGCGGGAATGCTTCCCCGGGCTCCAGCGGTTCGTCTTCCCGCTCGACCTGGTATTGCGAGTAGGCCTGCAGGCCGGATTGCTCGTAGACGGCATGGCTTTCGTCAAGATTGAATAACGCGCGAGAGGAAATCGCAATGATGAGCTTGTCGTTGGGCGGGTTTGGCATGTGGCTAGCATACTCAATGCTTGGCGGATGCGCTATCAAAGTACTCGCGGGTAATAGTGAAGACCAGCGGTGCCAGCAATAGCAGCGCAATAAGATTCGGCAGTGCCATCAGGGCGTTGAGCGTATCGGCCAGGAGCCACACGGTGTCCAGGTGAAAGAGCGTCCCCAATGGAACCACCAGCACCCACGCCACTCGGAACGGCATAACGGCGCCGGCGCCGAAGAGGAAAACCATGCAGCGCTCACCGTAGAACGACCAGCCGATCATCGTTGTGAAAGCGAACAGGCACAGCCCCGCCACGACAACATACTCACCGCCCTGCAGCGCCTGGGCGAAGGCACTGGTGGTCAGGCTCGCGCCGCTCATACCGCTGGGCCACACATCCGTTATCACGATGACCAGCCCTGTAATTGAGCAGATCACCAGGGTATCGATAAAGGTGCCCAACATCGCAATCATACCCTGCTGTACGGGTTGATTGGTGCGTGCGGCGGCATGGGCAATAGGCGCGCTGCCCAGACCCGCCTCATTGGAGAAAATACCCCGTGCGACGCCAAACCGCAGCGCCGCCCAGACCGTGGCCCCGGCAAAACCGCCCGTTGCCGCTGTCGGCGTAAAGGCAGACGTGACGATCGTGGCGATTGCCGCAGGGACCTCTGCAGCATTACTGGCGATCACGAACAACCCCGCCAGCGTATAACCCACGGCCATGAAAGGCACCAGCCAGCTGGCGACATTCGCAATACGCCTGACGCCACCGAGCACCACGGCCCCGACCAGTACCATCAGGACCAGGCCTGTCGCCAGGGGCGGTACGGAAAACGTATCGTAGAGTACCTGCGAGACCGAATTCGACTGTACCGTGTTGGCGATACCGAATCCCGCCAGGCTGCCAAAAATCGCGAAAACAACTCCCAGCCAGTGCCAGCGCTTGTGCAGGCCATTTCGGATGTAATACATGGGCCCGCCGCTGTAATTGCCTTTTTCATCGCGCTCACGGAAGCGCACGGCCAGCACCGCCTCGGCGTACTTGGTCGCCATTCCGAACAGGGCCGTCATCCACATCCAGAACAGTGCACCGGGCCCACCCAGTGCAATCGCTGTCGCGACCCCGGCGATGTTACCCGTACCCACCGTCGCGGACAGGGCCGTCATCAATGCGCCAAAGGGCGAGATATCACCATCGGCGGAGCTCTTGCGTCCCTGCATCAGCAGCCGCAATGCCGCGGGTATCTTGCGTATTGGCATAAACCGCAGGCCGAGGGTCAGGAAGACCCCGGTACCGAGCAGCAGGACCAGCATCAGTGGTCCCCAGGCCCATTCGTTCACCGTGGTAATGAATGCAGTCATGGTCTTGTCCTACGCCTTATTATTTGTTTTTTTAGCCCGCGGCAACGGTCCGGCTGAATCCGGATTTTTGCGGGAACACACCAAAAATGCCGCCCGTGTGGACAAAGACGATGTCCCGACAGCCCTCGAATCGGCCACTGGCAATCTCCGCCAACATACCCGCAAACGCCTTCCCGGTATAAACAGGGTCCAGCACCAGACCTTCGAGGCGGCTCAGGTCACCAATCAGCTCATAAACTTCCTGTGAGGCGATGGCATAGCCCTGGCCGACATAACCATCCAGCACCCGGGGTTCAACGGCCACCGCCGGAGCATCCGGGTATAGACGCTGCCAGTCCGCGGTGTCGCTGGCGACCTTGTCGAGGAAGTACTGTGCATTGTCGCAAACATTGACGCCCCACACTGTCGCGGGCAATTGATGCAGGGCGACGCCCAGCGTCAACCCGGTCTGCGTGCCGCCCGACCCGGTGGCAGTGACGATATGCGCCTGTTCAATGCCGGCAGTGCTGAAATCGCTGAGCAGTTCCTCGCAGGCGGCGATATAGCCCCAGGCACCTATGCCATCGCTACCGCCGGTGGGCACCACCATGGCCTTGTGCCCCTGGGCCCCGTAGTGATCCTGCCACTGCCGAAAAAGCGCGTCTATCTCCCTGACAAAATACGCAGAGTCATAACAATTGACCGTGGCACCCGCCAGGTGGTCCAGCAGGAAATTGCCATCGAGTTCGCCGGGGGCGTCACCGCGCAATAACAGGTGTACCCCCAGTCCCAGTTGGGCTCCGGCCAGCGCCGTTGCGCGGCAGTGGTTGCTCTGCACGCCGCCACAGGTGAGCAGCGTATCGTAACCATTGTCTATTGCGTGAGCGGTGATGAATTCGAGCTTGCGCACCTTGTTGCCACTGAGGGTGCAACCAGTCAAATCATCACGCTTGACCCACAAACGGTGGCCGCACCCCCATTTCTGGGATGCGCGCTCTAGGTATTGCAGGGGCGTGGGCGTTTGCGCCAGATCGATTTTGCGCGGATAGAGCAGTGCCATTCTCAGCCGATAGACTTCAGCGTGCCCTTGGGAAGTATCGCGTGCAGGTGGACGCGCTGGAACTTCATTTCGACGTTGTTGGCAACGTTCAACACCATGTAATTATCATCCAGCCCGGTGACCTTGCCCAGAATGCCGGAGCTGGTAACAACCTCATCGCCCTTGTTCAGCTGCGACACCATTTCCGCGTGCTCTTTCTGGCGTTTGCGCTGCGGGCGGATGGCGATAAAGTAAAAGAGGACGAACAGTCCAACCAGGAACAGTATCTGGAACATATCTCCACCGGGAGGTGCCCCGGCTTCCTGCGCGTGCGCGCTCGCTATAAACAGACTCATCTACATATTCTCTTGTGCGTGGATTGGGGGAAGAGCGTTGAAAACGCCGGCTAATTTACAGGGTTTCGCGGCATCCCGCAATTGACAGCTTGGACAAGCCTCTAACTAGGGCGAGACAGGGAAGCATTATTCCGGGATTGCGGGTGATGGGTTTTTGCCCTCCTCCTGGGGGGTGGCTTTGCCGGACGGTTACGGATAGAAAATGTGTTTCTCAGTCGCTCCACGTGATTCGCTTTGTGAGAAACACATTTTCTATCCGTAACCTCAGTGCATACCATTCGACTGGATCACAAAAAGCATTCCATCCAGGCATCCCACAATCTAACGTTCCTCACAAGTCGTGCCGTAGCATTGGGATGCAGGGCTCGCACCCCAGCAAGCGTTTCACCAAGCGAATCACGTGGAGCGACTGAAACGCTTGCTGGGGTGCG
>JAGRIK010000112.1 GCA_020443325.1 Halioglobus sp. | reverse complement strand
GAATTGCGAGCTAGCCCTTCCCGGCCCTGGAGGCAACGGACCATCGTGTGGTCATCGCACACAATTCCGAGCGATTCCACAGGGCGAAGCGAGATACGCTCAAGAACATGGCTGGACGAGCACCCACGATTTTCCGACCGGGCGCCTCTGCCTCCAGGCCTACTCGCCGTACCCGCGGGCAATTTGACCCAGCAGTGGCGAGAGACACGGTCCCGGGACCTTTCCGGCCGGATCCCGGCCATTGTTCGGGAGCTAGAGAAGGCCACGGTCGAAATTGCGCAGCTCGTCGAGGAGGGAGAGCGCCAGGCGGAGATCGAACGCCAGCGTTGGGAGGTTCAGCGCGAGCAGTGACGCCGCGAAGAGGAGGCGCGGCGGGCTGCGAAGGCTCTGAAGGACAGCAAGGAGGAACTGCTCCAGGTCATCGATACCTGGGCGGAGGCCAAACGACTCGAGGCATTCTTCGCCGACGCCGAAGGCCGAGCGCAGGATTTACCTGACGAGGAACGGGAGCGCACAATAGGGCGGCTTCGAGGAGCGCGCGCCCTGATCGGCAGCACCGATGCGCCGGAGCGATTCGACGCGCGACGAGCGCCTGAAGAACGTTAAAATCGACCTGGATCTAGCCAAAGAGTCAGCCGAAGCGATCTGGGGGTATCTATGGGGGCATTTCTGGCGTTTAGCAGTGCAACCTATTGATACATAAGGCAATGTGATTGTCGCCGCCTCCACCAATTCAACAATTCCAGCAACATCCAACGGCTCTACCCCATTATCGGGGGACGGGCATTCATGCGTACCCGATTGATGATACCGTCCCACCCGCAGTGGGTCAGCACTCTCAACCGATAATTCTCAAAGTTACTCTGCAGTCCGAAACGCCTTCACCGCCACGGCTATCACCACAACAAACGCAATAAGAATACCGATGTAGAACAGGAAGAATGCCAGGCCATTCGCCAGGTTTGACTCCGCGCTAAAGCTCAATCCCCTGGCATTAGGGAACAGGGGATCAAGGCAGGACGCAACCACAATGGTCCAGGCCACGATAACCATACCGACGGCCAGGCAGTATATTTTCTTTATGAAGGTCGCTATGGTCGGCAGTGCCGCCGCCAGAATCCACAGCATCAGCCCGTTGGTGATGCCCTCCATATGGGCCATCCGCCACGCGTCATAGGTGCCCGGCAACTGGTAGTCGATAACGCCGGGGATAGGCCACAGGCTGATCTCACCGTTCAGGAAGAACAGGAAACCAAACCCCACCACGAAG
This sequence comes from Halioglobus sp., assembly GCA_020443325.1. Lineage (GTDB taxonomy): Bacteria > Pseudomonadota > Gammaproteobacteria > Pseudomonadales > Halieaceae > Marimicrobium. Next base: position 3,502 of record JAGRIK010000112.1, on the reverse strand, counting down.
CCCACCAGCAGCACCAGTGCGCCGTGTCCCAGCAGCAGGCGCTGCGCTTTCTGAATGTCATTTTGCATGTTTAAGTTCTCTCTTTTTATCGGTTGGGGGGTCAGGAAAAACTGGCCTGCAAGTTATCCGTATCCAGGACAACCACGGCGTGTTCGTCCTCCCCGTAGGTCGCAATCCAGTCCCGGTACCACTGGGGATCTTTAACATTGGAAGGATGATGCCCAGGGACACAGACCGACATGAGCGGCGGAGTCATGTTCACGAAGAAGCGGCCGATCATTTTCAACAACGCCCATCGCGAGCGGAAACTGCCCCAGAGCCCGTCTTTTTTCAGCATCGCCTGATATGCCCGGCGACTGAATTTCACGACATGGGCGGTGGCGTAGAGTGTGCCGAACACCCGGTAGAAATAGTTGCCGTAAACCGCCTGGTAGGCATCAAAGGCGACATTCTTGTGTTCCACTTCTTCGATAAAGTGCCACAGGATCAGCGACGCGACGCGGGTATCGGAGCCGCCAAACAGGTATTCGCGATCCCTCACCAGCCAGTGCCCGATTCCCAGCGCCATCGATTCGAAACCACAGGCATAGGCCAGGTTGAATTTGAGGGAGCGATTCTGGTCGAATTCCTCAAACTCCTTTTTCATCTGCGCTTCCACTTCCAGAAGCGCCGTGTAGCCCTTGCCGATGAGTATGTCGTTAAACCTGCGGTGCTGTTGAAAGTGCTGGCCTTCCTGCGCCATATAGAGCTTCACTTCCTTTTTCAGTGCGTCTGATTCAATTCTCTCCAGAGCCTTTCGCATTGTACGAATCAGGTAGGGCTCGAGAAACGGCATCGCCAGGGATGCGCCACTCACCATGTGGCTCCACTCGGGCTTGTCCTTGTTCCAATGAGGATCAATATCCTCGGGAAACTCAAAGGGCATTTTCCGTACAACCAGTTCCCCAGGAGTGTGATTCGCCATGACTGCACCTCTTTCGTTGCGTGTGAGCGTAATATGACGGAGTCACTGAGAAACGGGGAGGTTAGTTAGTGACAATATGGGGTTATTTAGCGACAATCGGCCCATGTCACTATCCGATGCGGGCAAGGAGCTACTGGTACCCGGTAGCTATACACGAATCGTGGCCCGCGAGCTGGGCTTGCAGGAACGCAGCCTCTCGCGGTTGTTGCGGGGCACCGACCTGCCGGTAAGCATCCTGCGTCCCGGTGACGGCACCCACGTCACTGCCGTACAACAGATGCGCGTGCTGGAAAATGCACTGCATATCGCAAAAGCCCCGGAGTTTGGCCTGCGTCTGGGTCGCCGATTACAGCCCGCCTCTCACGGACCGATGGGCTACCTGGTGTTGAGCAGCCCCGATGTGATCAGTGCACTGGAGGCCTTCGCCAACTTCCTCCCCCTGCGGCTGCCTTTTTCGCGGGTAAACATCACTCAAGAAAACGGTTGGCTGACCTGCACGCTGGTGCTGAAAATCGATCCGGAATTCGAGGTGAAACGCATCCTGCAGGAGTGCTTTGCGCTGATGCTGCAAGCCGTGGTGGAGTCGGTCATGGGTAGGCATCTCACCGAAGCGAAGATAGGGCTACAACACCCTGAGCCGGATTACGGGCCCCTTTATGGTGACTACTTTCATGTCCCTGTCACTTTCTCTAGAGACAACAGCACCTTCGAAATTCCGTTAACCCTGGCCAGGGAAGCCAACATCGCCGGTCACTCGGATTCCTACGCCGTCGCGCAGGATCTCTGCCTGGGCCTGCTGCAGAAAATGCCGGCCGCGACACTTGCGACCAGCGACCAAGTGCGAAGGCTACTGCTATCCAGTCCCATCGGGAGCCTGACCGCCGACGATGTCGCCCGCGCGATGTTCGTGACCAAGCGAACACTGCAGCGCAGGCTTGACGCGGAGGCAACCAGTTATCGGGAGATCACCGAGACACTGACTTCCGAACTGGCCGCACGCCACCTGCTTGATTCCGATATGACCATTGAAGCGGTGGCGACGCTGCTGGGCTATTGCGACACCGCGGCCTTTCGCAAAGCCTTCAGGCGTTGGTACGGGCAGAGCCCGAGCGACTATCGCAACAACTCACCGGGCTAATACGCTCCCTCAGCTTTGCGCAGCCATTTGGCGCAAGCTTTTCTTATCAATTTTCCTACGACCGTGAGCGGGATCGCGTCCACTATCCTGACAACTTTGGGCACCTTATACGGCGACATATTCTCTTTGCAAAACTCGATTATTTGTCCTGGAAAAATCTCAGTGGCGCCCTGCCTGGCCTCGGGGTCAGTTCGACATAGACGTTAACGACGTCATTGCCTGTCCGCGCCGTAGCCGGTGTGCCGATGACGGCCGAACAGGAGATAAATTTCAGTTCACCGTAGAACCCATTTACGACGCATACCTGTACTGGACGCAGACAACTACCCGGGTGCTGTTGCGCTGGCAGCGGGGTATTCGAAACTGCGCGGCTTCGGCCATATCAAGGCGGCAAATCGCCGGCGCGTGGAGGCGCGCACTGCGCTCCTGGTTAACGAATTGCGGCGCACGCCGGCCGCTGCGGCTGTCATTACATCGCGGTGACCAGGCTATGGCGTCTCCGCCCCGACAGCGGCCATAGTTGCGTTTGGAAGGTATAGAAGATGGATGAATATTCAGCCGTTACTGTGGCCACCAAAAACCCCGGATGGTCCGGGGTTTCGTCGGATGTCATTGACTCAGTCTCTAAAGCTAACCTGATTCCTGGAAGCTTGGTTTTGCAGCACTTCAGCGAGGGTCATTTCGATCTGGAGCATCTGTTCGTCTTGCCTGGAGAGCGCTTCGCGTAACGCCGCAATCTCAACATCCTTTGCAGCCAGCTTTGCTGCCTGCTCAGTCATCTGGGCTTTTTGCTCCTTTGCCACCGTCGTTAATACCGCCACGATATCCATCGGTGACAGCGATTTATGGTCGTTGCTCGCCACCAGATCTGGTACGTCCTCGGCAATAAAGCCCACATACGCTTCATCAGGCGAGTTCTTGTACACGTAGCGAACTGGCGACAGCGCTTCGAGTGCCGCATTCGCATCTTCTGTGCTGAGCGGTTCGATATCATCCTTCATCTCGCGGGAAGATGCGTTCATCCAGACGCCACCCGTGGTCAGGTGGGCGCCATTCCACACGCCGATGGTGTCACCGCCGGCAACCTCATTGGTGCCTATCCCCAGTTTGTTGGCACTGGGCGATGCATTGAACTGGCCGTAGAGCAGCGGCGTGGCCTGATTATTGGTGATGTAAAGCCTGTTACTGCCTGTTTCGAAATAGCCTGCGTTCCACCCAAGGAATACGTTGCCGCTGCCGGTCTGATTGCTGTAACCCGCCGTATTGCCAACGGCCAAGTTGTTCGAACCGCTAGTGGTGTTGTATAGCGCGGCGAAGCCCTGGGCGGAATTGCCGTTACCACTGGAAATGGAATACAACGATTTGCCACCCACCGCATTGTTCCATTTACCGTCAATGTT
>JAGRIK010000111.1 GCA_020443325.1 Halioglobus sp. | reverse complement strand
CCCCCGGCGTCGCGCAGCGATTGCGACCACCGGTCGCAACCCAAAGTAGGTCAGACCCAAAAGCCCGATACAAACATCACACCCCCAAAACATACCGCCCGACATCCACCTCATCAATCTGCTCGGGCTGCAGGAATGCCTGCGCATAACGCAGGTAAACTCTTTCTGTTACAAACAGTTCAAAGCAATCCCGGTCGATGTGATTGTCCCTTACCATAAGCAACATAATATCCAGCGACTCACTGATGGTTTTGGGCTGTTTGTAGGGGCGGTCGGAAGCTGTCAGGGCTTCGAATATGTCGGCAATGGCCAGAATACGTTCCGGGATGCTGAGTTGCGCGGCATCCAGTTTGCGTGGGTAGCCCGTGCCCTTGAGCGTCTCATGGTGGGTAGACGCATAGCGCGGTACATTTTGTAACTCCTCGGGGAAGGGCAGGCTCTCCAGCATTTTTATGGTGCTGATCATATGTTCCTGGATGCGGAAGCGATCCTCCCTGGTCAGGGTGCCGCGGGAAACACAGAGATTGTAGAGTTCCCCCAGGTTTTGCAGGTGTTCGGGCACCTCCATATGGATACCCAATTCGGGGGCAAATTCTGTCTCGCCGGTGCGCGGCACGATATGCTCGGGTTTATCACTGAGCAGTAACTCCGTGGCAGGCAGTTCACCCGCGGTGGCTGGCATGCGCAGTTTTTCGGTTGGTGACAGGCCGATGCTATCGTCAAAGTTGCGCTGCCAGCTGGCACTCGCAATCTGGCGCAGGCGTTGCAGGCTAGACTCGTCCATAAACTCACCACCCACATTGCATTCGGCTACGAACCGGAAATCGTCCAGTAACTGGTTACGTCTTTCCCTGAGTTCGTTTTCAAGCCTGGTGTCGGCGTCCGGGGAACAGTTAAGCGCTTTCAGGTAGTCGATTTCGGCATCGCGCCAGAGTACCTCGAAACGCATTCTTACCTCGTGTAGGCGATTGTAAATCGCCTCCAACTTGCTCCCCTTGTCGACGATGTGTTCCGGTGTCGTAATCTTGCCGCAGTCGTGCAGCCAGGCGGCGATATGGTACTCCCTCCATTGGTCTTCGGTGGTAAGTTCGAAATCGCCGAAGGCCCCCGATTTAGTCTCGGAAGCAGCCTGCGCCAGCATCATCGCCAGTTCCGGAACCCGCTCGCAGTGACCTCCCGTGTAGGGGGATTTGTCGTCGATTGCCTGTGCTATCAATTGTATGAAAGAGTCCATTAGCTTGCGCTGGGCGAGTTCGTGGGTCTGTATTGATTCCACCATGGCCATCATGGACTCGGAGAGTTCGTCCAGTTCCTTCACATGGGAGGGCACGCGTTTCACCTGCGCGTAGTCCCGTCGCCTGACCTTGTCATTCTCCCCGGCCAGCTGGCGAACAGGGTTCACGATGGGGTTGGCGAAGAACCAGGACAGCGGCAGGAATAATAACAGCAGGCCCGCTGTGATCAGCATGGACAGCTTTACCTCTCCCATGAAGTGGGCGGTGATCATGTCTCGCCTGGCGCGAATCCCGAGGTACAGGGGTTCGCGGTGCAGGCTGCCGGTTCGAGCTACGTAGACCAGCCAGGGAATCCCGCTCCAGGTACTCTCCAGTAATGCTGCATGCTGCCTGCCGTCAGCTGCCAGGGTAAGCATGAACTGGTCAGGTATGGCACTTTCCAGTACGTCAGCGGCAGCAAGTGGGCCCGGGCGCAGGCTGGAGGCGATAACTTTACCCTCAGCGTCAAAAAGATAAATCTCACTTTGCTGTGAGACCTCGGAGGATTGCAGCAAGTGTGATATAGATGTGAGCGTCATATCTATGCCGACCACGGTATCGGTCGGGGTTATGCGCTTTGACACGGTGAGCCCGGGAACTCCCAGTTGCGCAAACAGGTAGGGCTTGGTAGCGGCCACGCCATCCGCCTGCATGGCTTCGGTGTACCACGGCCTGGCGGTCGCATCAAACTGGGTCCGCTCTGTGCGGATGGTTCGGGATTGCAGGGTCTCATCCAGATATTCAAATGCCCTGGTGCGCTCATCAGCGACGGTTCGTACCGTCACAATTACCCAGCGATCAGCGGGCGTGGCACCCAGAGCCTGCCTTGCGTAATCGCTGTTATCCAGGTTTATGACCTCGAAAAAACTGCCATCGCCGTGGCCGAGGTAAATACCGTAGTAGATGGGGTTTTGTTCCAGTGCCCTGACAAGGGTCCGCAGTTGTGCATCCCGATAGACCGGCCCACCCAGCAGCGGGTTTGCGGCCAGTAATTCGATAACGTTGTTATTGATATTGACCAGGTTGGCGACTTCCGCCGCAATTTCGGAGGATGCCGCCCGGTACAGCCTCGTCGAACTCTCCAAGGCCATTGCCCTGGCAAAGTAGAATTGCAGTCCAATGGCCAGGGCTGCGGTCAGCAGGGTGGCCAGCAGGAATACGGCGACGACCGTTGGCCTGATTCTGGCTCGCAAGGAAGTCATTCTGGCTTTCACGGAAGCCTCCGCTGTTTATTGCCGATAAAAAAAGGCCGGGGAGTTGAAACTCCCCGGCACTCTCTTGATGCCTGTTGCTCTCCCGCTTGCGCCGGTGGTAGAACCCTTGCAGCAATGGGTTCTACTGCCAGTGCGGTGCCTCAGGGGACGGTTACAGTCATTACTTTCTGGGTGTTGGAACCGTCATCGTCCGTCACCGAAACAAGTAAAGTATAAGTACCCGGGGCAGGGGTTGTGCCGGAAAGAACCCCGCTGGTGCTCATGGTGAAGCCTGTTCCGCCATCGTTGGGCAGGGTCCATATGTACGGTTGAACTCCCCCTGATGCCGCGAGGGTGGCTATGTAGTTGGGGCCGGTCGCGTTAGGTAGTGTTTGCGTGGTGATGGTCAAAGCCGGGGCAGCGGCAGCCGCGCTTACCGTTACCGTTGCGGATCCCTCCACAATGTTCTCGCCATCGTTCACCTCAAAAGTTATCCCAAATGTACCCGGCGCGGTCGGCGTACCACTGAGTACCCCGGCGGGGGTAAGCGTCAGGCCGGAGCCTCCGCCACTTACCAGGCTCCATGTATAGTTTTCGGTGCCACCGGTGGCTTCCAGCACCGCTGCGTAGCGCACGTCCTCAGTCGCGCCGGGCAGCGATGTAGTGGTGATGGTGAGCGGTGACGGATCGGGATTTACAGCCAGGCTCAATGCACTGGTTACGGTTCGCGTGTTATCCGTAACAGATACCGTAACGGCATAATCACCTTCAGCTGGCCCTGTTCCGCTCAGGATGCCGTCGTCTCGCAGGTCCAGGCCGGTTCCGCCATCGTCGACCAGGGTCCACATATAGTCGCCCTGGCCACCGTTAGCCTCGAGGATCGCGGTGTATGGCTCCCCTTCAGCGGCTGCCGGCAGGGACGTGGTGGCAATAGACAGGGGCTGGGGAGTATCGCCTGTCACCGAGAATATGAACGACTGCTGCGCGGTTTTGTCGGATGCGTCGGTAACAAGCAGGGTAATGCCGTAGCTGCCAGCCGCCGGCGCTACGCCGGTCAGAAAACCTTCGTTATCAATTGTAAGCCCGGTGCCGCCGTCGTCGGCAATTGCCCACGTGTATGGAAGCACGCCGCCGCTGGCCTCGACCAGGGCTATATAGTCCAGACCATCTATGGCAGCGGGTAGTGCGGTACTGATGATTTTGATGCCGCTTTCAGCAGTCACCTCCAAGGCATACGTGGTACGTGCTGTGGCGCCTTTTTTTCCGGTGACGCTGATAGTCAGAGCGTAGGTCCCCGGCTGGGATGGTGAACTCCCGGTGAGTACGCCGAGGTTGTCGATAGTGAAGCCGGTGCCACCGTCATCCTCAATGGTCCAGGTATACGGCTCCGAGCCTCCAGTCGCTTCCAGAATGGTGGTGTACGGTGAAGTTTCGACGGGCGGTAGCGAAGTGGTGGTAATGGCTATTGGGGTTGATTCGTCCGGGACAAAACTGCCGCTCCCGCCGCCGCCACCACCGCACGCCGCAAGAGTAAACAGAATCGCAAAGGCCACCGCTAGGCGGCGGGTCAGTGTGGCAAGCCGAGTAGTCATCAATATCCCCTTTTTCTGCCTACTGTTAAGCAGGTCTTATATGATCGTCCCGTATCGTAGATTCTGGAGTGTTCCGCCAGAGAGTCAATAAATCAATCTACTTTTTACAGGTTAGCACGCCGCAAGTCAAAAACTCGATAAATAACATAGTG
>JAGRIK010000110.1 GCA_020443325.1 Halioglobus sp. | reverse complement strand
TAATGTTCACACAGCCCGCCACATCGCGCGACCTCCTCCCTACCACTAATCCGAGTTTCCCCAAGAGCATACGGAGGTTATTCTGGGGTACCTGGAGCAGTTTGGGAGCTCTTCTTTGCGTGACAGCTGGTATGCTTTAACCGTGAACGAAGTCGAGATAGCGAGGGATTGAAGCTGGCAGCCTTACAGGACTGTGCGAGGCAGGACGCCGAGCTCAAGCCCCCATGGATGGGTTCACGGCGGGTCCTGTAAGGCTGCCAGCTTCAAACCCGCAGCCGGAACGAAACACATAGCGAAGCCAAACCTCCGAAGAAGTCAGTCTGGAAGAAGCCGTTCGCAAAAAAGGTAAAGCTAAATGAAGTTTGTTGATGAAGTGAGTATCAACGTATACGCCGGCAAGGGCGGCAACGGCTGCATGAGCTTCCGGCGCGAGAAGTATATTGAGCGCGGAGGCCCCGACGGCGGTGACGGCGGCGATGGTGGCAGCGTGGTGGTGGTGGCCGACGAATCGCTCAACACACTGGTGGACTATCGTTTCACGCGCAACTATCGCGCCGGGAATGGCGAGAAAGGCCAGAGTAGAAATTGCACCGGCAAGAGCGCCGAGGATCTCGTGCTGCGAGTGCCCGTGGGCACCACGATTATCGACGAGGATCTGGGGGAGGTGCTCGGCGACCTGTCGGTCGCCGGGCAGCAGTTGGTGGTGGCGCAGGGCGGCTTTCACGGTCTCGGGAATACGCGCTACAAGTCGAGCACCAACCGCGCGCCAAGGCAGACGTCGCACGGCAGCGAGGGAGAGTTTCGCAGCCTGAAATTCGAACTCAAGGTGCTGGCGGATGTCGGCTTGTTGGGCCTGCCCAACGCCGGCAAGTCGACACTGATACGCGCGGTGTCCTCCGCCAAGCCGAAGGTGGCCGATTATCCCTTTACTACCCTGGTGCCCAATCTCGGCGTGGTGGGCGTGGATGCCCATCGCAGTTTCGTGATGGCGGATATTCCCGGGTTGATCGAGGGTGCATCGGAGGGCGCGGGGCTGGGCATCCGGTTTCTCAAGCACCTGACGCGCAACCGTATCCTCTTGCACCTGGTGGATATGGCCCCTTACGATGGCGTTGAGCCAGCGGATGCTGCGCTTGCTATCGTGCACGAACTGGAGCGCTTCAGCCCTACGCTGGCGCAGCGTGAGCGCTGGCTGGTCCTGAATAAAAGTGATCTGCTGGATGCGGAGACGCTCGATCAGCGCCGCAGTGCTGTGCTGGATGCACTGGACTGGCAGGGGCCGGTGTACACTATCTCGGCAATTGCCGCAGAGGGGACGGCTGCACTGTGTGGCGACCTGATGAACTATCTCGAGGAGTGCCGGGCCAGGGAGGCGGCTGACCCCGAGTTGCTGGAGGCAGAGCAGGCGCTGCAGAGCCGTATGCAAGAGGAGGCCAGGGAGCGCGTTGAGGCGTTGCGCGCGACGCTGCGAGCGCGGTCGCGTGACGATGAAGATTTTGACGATGATGACTTCGATGTTGAAGTCGAGTATCGAGAGTAGGAAGCCCAATGACTGATCGAAGTGAAATTTCCAAATCCCGCCGCTGGGTTGTCAAGGTAGGTAGTGCGCTGCTCACCAACGATGGCCGGGGGCTGGATGAGGGCGTGATCTCCTCACTGGTGGACCAGTTGGCACAGTTGCGTGCGGCAGGTCATGAAGTCGTACTGGTCTCCAGTGGTGCTGTCGCGGCCGGTATTGTGCGATTGGGTTGGGCGGCGCGTCCACATTTGTTGCACGAGCTGCAGGCGGCTGCCGCAGTCGGGCAATCGATACTGGTGCAAAGCTATGAAGCCAGTTTCAAGCGCCACGATATCGCTACCGCCCAGATATTGCTGGTGCACGATGATGTGCTCGCACGCGATCGCTACCTCAATGCGCGCGGCACACTGAAAACGCTGCTGAAACTGCGTGTGGTGCCCATCGTCAACGAGAATGACACGGTGGTCACAGATGAGATTCGCTTCGGCGACAACGACACTCTCGCCGCGCTGGTGGCGAACCTGATCGATGCAGAGGTGCTGGTGTTGTTGACCGACCAGAAGGGCCTCTACCACGAAGACCCGCGGCACAATGCTGCCGCTGAACTTGTAGACACCTGTGATGTGCTGGATCCGAAGCTGGATGCGATGGCTGGCGAAGGAGGCACCCTCGGCCGCGGTGGGATGGTGACGAAACTGCGCGCGGCGCGACTGGCCGCCCGCTCCGGTACCGAGACAGTGATCGCATCGGGTCGTACAGAAAACGTGCTCAGCATCATCGCTGCCGGGGCCAATGAAGGAACCTGGTTGCGCACCGGCAAGCAACCCGAGAATGCCCGCAAGCAGTGGTTGGCGGGGATGGTACAAACGGCTGGCAGTGTCGAGCTGGATGACGGGGCCGTGCGCGTACTGCGTGAATCCGGCCGCAGCCTGCTGTCCGTCGGTGTGCGCGATGTGCGCGGCAATTTTTCGCGCGGCGACATGGTGTCGTGTCGCGACGCAGGTGGCCGCGAGGTGGCACGTGGGCTCGTCAACTACAGTGCCGATGAAACACGCCGCATCATGGGCTCGCCGTCGCGGGATATTGAATCCATTCTCGGCTACCAACTCGACGAAGAGCTCATCCACCGGGATAACCTTGTGCTGCTATAGACACCCGTCTTGCAATGCCCTAGTCTTCCCCTGCCGCCACAATGCGGCAATTCTCAGGGCGGGGTGAAAGTCCCCACCGGCGGTAATCGTTAGTACACGTAGCCCGCGGGCGCTCCTGTCTACACAGGGGGACAAGCAGATCCGGTGTGATTCCGGAGCCGACAGTCATAGTCTGGTTATGAGAATAAGGTCTGTTGATTTTCCATCTCTCTATGGAGCGGTAGGCGTCCTTATTTGCCCTGTTGTTTAACTTTTTCTATAAGGGAAAACAGCAGATGAAAACATTCTCCAACGATACACAAAGTATTGTTCAAAAACCCCGCATAGCGCTAATCGTGGCTCGCTGGCATCACCTTATCGTTGATCAGTTCAGGGACTCTTTCAAAAAGGAGTTTCAGGCAATTGATGGCCGCGAGGTGACCGTGTTCGAAGTGCCCGGGGCTTTTGAGATTCCGTTGCTGGCAAAGCAGTTGGCTACTACTGGCGACTATGCAGCGATTGTTGCCGCCGGCCTCGTGGTTGATGGCGGTATCTACCGGCACGAATTTGTCGCGGCGGCCGTGGTAGAGGGTTTGATGCGGGTGCAGTTGGACACGGGAGTGCCAGTTTTTACCGGCGTGCTGACGCCCAAGGATTTTGTCAGTGAGGGCCAGGCCGAATTCTTTGAACAACATTTCGTTATCAAAGGAAAAGAAGCTGCACAGGCATGTGGGCAAACACTGTCGCAATACCGTCAGTTGAGTGCAGCATAGCGCTTTACGCGCCGCTTCCTGCCGGGCCCGACCCATTTGCCCTGAAGGGGCTGGAGCGTATACGCCGGGGTAGGAGTCTATCAGTCCTGCCCCGGCGGAAAGTGTGCCGTTATAGGTGGGTTCCTAGCTCAGCCAGCGCCCCAGCGGTGTCTTCACCCACAGGAAGTTCATCAGCTTCTTCATCCCCTCCGCGCTCTTGGCGCTGTAGGGATAGCCGTTCTGCATCTTACCGCCGAAGCGGTCGATCACGATGGGCATCTCATGGCAGTAACCGCGCAGGCCTTTTTTGCCGTTGACCTGGCCTACGCCGGAATTCTTGCGGCCACCAAAAGGTGCGGCGGGGATGCCGTAGCTCACCGCCATGTCATTGACGCTGCAGGCACCTGTATCGATCGCACAGGCCATGCGGTAGCCTTTTTCCTTGTCCCTGGTCCAGACATTGCCGTTGAGCCCGAATTCGGAATCATTAGCCAACGCGAGGGCCTCGGCTTCACTGTCGACTTTCTGGATACACAGGACCGGGCCAAAGGTCTCCAGCAGCATGATATCCATGGTGTTGTTGACCTCGGTGATGACCGTGGGCTCATAGTACAGGCCCGGCAGGTCGGGATTGCGTCGCCCTCCCATCAGGATGTTGGCGCCCTTGGCGCGCGCATCCTCGACGTGCGCTTCGATGATGGCCATCTGGCGGTCCCAGAACACTGCGCCGATATCCTCATCCCAGCCGTGTTGCGGGCCCTGTCGCAGGCCCTTGCCTTTTTCCAGCACGAGTTTCAGGAATTCGTCGTAGACTTCTTTCACCACGTAGATACGCTCAGTACCGCAGCAGTAGTGTCCGGTATTCATGCAGGAGCCCACCCAGGCGCCGTCTGCAGCCCGGTCCAGGTCGGCGTCGGCGCAGACGATCATCGCGTCGTTGCCGCCCAACTCGAGGGTGCAGGGGATCAGTTGGCTGGCGCAGGCCTCGGCGACGTTGCGTCCGGTCGCGACCGAACCGGTGAACGAGACCTTGTCCACGCCGCCGCGCACAATCGCCGCGCCGGTTTCGCCATCGCCCAGTAGCACCTGGAGTACACCTTCTGGCAGCCCGGCCTGGCGGAAAATATCCTCGGCCAGCTTGGCGGAGTAGGGGGTTACTTCTGAACCCTTTGCCACCACGGTGTTCCCGGCCAGTATCGCCTGCGTCGCCTGGTTCATCAGCAGCACGAACGGGCCATTCCACGGCGTGATCAGGCCGACAACGCCCAGGGGCTTGTATAGGATACGCAGCTGCTTCATCAAACCGAGAATGCCGTGGACCTTGCGTTTGCGCGGCTTGAGAAACTTCTCCGCGTTTTTCGCGTAGTAGCACAGCTGATCCGCTACGGAAAAGACTTCCATGCTCATCGCGTCGGTGGGGGCTTTGCCCGTCTCCCTGACCACGGTATCGATCACCTCATCCTGCCGCTCCAGCAGGACTTTCAGCGCGCGCTCAACGATCGCCGCGCGCGCCTTCATGGGCGTTGCGGCCCAGGCGGGCTGTGCGGCCCTGGCCGTGGATATAGCCGCAGCCACATCCTCGGTATTGGCGCAGATCAGTTCGCCGATGGGCTCCAGTGTGACAGGGCTGCGTAGTTGCAGGTGACGGTGGGAGTCATCGGATTCGATCGGTTCGTAGATAGACATGGTGTCCTCCTCGCATGATGCGGCTAAACTAATGGCCATTAGTTACAGTGTCAATGTCTTTATCCGGCGACGATGACTGACCAAAAAAATCACATGCAAGAGGGCGCATGTGTCCGGTCGGCCGCGGTCACGGGCGGCCACGCCATTACAAGTCCGGTTGAATGTGGAATAATGCGCCGCGTTGAACCTTAACCCCTTACCGAGCGCTTGCCCGTGTCGCCAACCTTACTGCTGGTAATCTATTGTCTGGCCATTGCGGGCTTCTCACTGGTGGGCGGCCTGCTGCCCGGCCTGATCAGGATGACCCACACCCGCACGCAGCTGGTGATGAGCCTTGTTTCGGGGCTGATGATCGGCGTAGCCTTTTATCACCTGCTGCCCCACAGTGTGGCCCTGGCGAGTGAATCCGGCGGGGTGGACACCACTGTCTGGTGGCTGATGATCGGCCTGATTGTGATGTTGCTGCTGTTGCGGGTGTTTCATTTCCATCAACACGACTTCAGTGGCGAGGAGGGCGAGCAGCACGAGCACGCGGCTGGCCACGGCCATTCCCCGGAGCACGCCCATCACCATCACCACAACCCTGGTCGCCCGGCTCACGGCCTGAGCTGGGTCGGGTTGGCCCTGGGGTTGGCGGTACACACATTGATCGATGGGGTCGCCCTGGGCGCGGTGATGCATGCGGGCAGTCACGCCAGCGGGGTGATCGGGATCGGGGTATTTCTCGCGATACTGATGCACAAACCGCTGGATGCGATGTCCATCGTCACGGTGATGCAGGCCGGGGGCTGGAGCAAGGGCGCGCGGGCGACAACCAACGTGATATTCGCGCTGATGTGTCCGCTCGGCGCGATGCTGTTCTTTTTCGGTGTCGATGTCGTGGCCGCTGGCCGTGATCACCTGGTTGCAGTCGCGCTGGCATTTTCGGCGGGGGCTTTCATCTGTATCGCGCTGAGTGATCTGCTGCCCGAGGTTCACTTTCACAGCCACGATCGCGGCAAATTGACCCTGGCGTTTCTTCTGGGGATTGCGCTAGCCTACGCTATAGGCAGTGTGGAGCCCGCGGGCATCCACCTGGCGCCACATTGAGTTGAGGGGAACCGTTTTGGTCAAGCGCATTATTTTCCCACCGATCTGGCTGTTGTTTGGCCTGATCGCCATATTTGCCTGCAATGAGTACTATCCGGGGCCGCGTTTTACCAGTCTGGCGTGGCAGATGGCTGGCGGTGTCCTCATTGTTATCGGGCTGGTTCTGCTCGTGGCTGCAAACGGCCTTTTCACGCGCGCTGGAACAGATGTTATACCGTTTCGCAACGTGTCCTCACTGGTGACAGGTGGGGTTTACAATTACACGCGCAATCCCATGTACCTGGGCATGTTCGCTGTGCTGTTGGGGTGTGCGCTGACAGTGGGCGCCACGTGGGCACTGCTGGTTCCGCCGATATTTGCCGTTATTATCGAGATTCGGTTCATTCGCCCGGAAGAGGCGATGTTGCGAGGAATCTTCCCCGAGGACTACCCGGCCTATTGTGAGCGTGTCAGGCGTTGGCTATAGTCCAAAAAGCGGCTACGATGTAAGGAGTGTCCATTGTCGCTGATGCGGGGAGCGGGCACACAACAGTTGATTCAATTACCCGGGAGTAAGTATGAATAAGAAAATGGTAGCAGGCCTGTGTCTTTGGAGTCTGTCCGGTGTTGCTCTGCCGGTGCTGGCTGCGGATACCGATCCCAACCAGTGTCTGGAGTGTCACGAACCGATTGAAGATTGGGCTGGTATGACGATTGACGAGATCGTCGTAGGTGCCAAGGGTCCCGAGAATAAGCGCCACAAGGCTAACCAGGCACTGACTGACGAAGAGTTGCGCCTGATGGTTGCGCGACTGTTGCCGCTCGACGACGAGAGCTGATTCGGCTTTGGTCCTGGCCTGCCCGGGTTACATTCGGCAGGCTCAGGCCTGGTTCATCCATCCTGCCAGGTGATCGTTGGCTATGGTGGCCAGTGCAGTGATGTGGCCTGGTGAGCTGTTCAGGCAGGGGATGTACTGGTAGCGCTCGCCTCCGGCTGCGAGGAAATAATCCCTGTTTTCCACCGCCAGTTCCTCCAACGTTTCGAGACAGTCTGCCGCGAATCCCGGCGCTACAACCTGTACTGCTTTTTTGCCCTCCTCCGGTAAGCCCTTGAGTACGGCATCGGTGTAGGGCTTCAGCCACTCCTCCCGGCCAAACCGCGACTGAAACGTCGTCTTGTATTCTTCCTCCTTCAATCCCAGCTGTGCCGCAACCAGGCGCGAGGTTTTCAGGCATTCGCAGTGATAGGGATCCCCCTCGTCGAGGTAGCGCTGCGGTACGCCATGGTAGGAAAACAGCAGTACATCGGCGCTGCCATGCTCCGCGCGGTAGGCCCGCACGCTGTCGGCTATGGCACTGATATAGGCGGGGTGATCGTGATAGTGATTGATCATGCGCAACTCGGGCAGCCAGCGCCGTTGCGTGAAATCGGCCGCCAGCGCATCAAAGGTGGAGCCGGTGGTCGAACAGCTATATTGTGGATACAGCGGCAGTACCACTAACTTGCGAACGCCGCGCTCAAACATACCCTGCAACACGTCCCCGATTGAGGGTGTACCGTAGCGCATCGCATACTCGACGATAACCTTCTCGCCATGCTCCTGTTGTATCGTGTCGCTCAGCCCGGCTGCCAGGTCCTGCGTATGGAACAGGAGCGGAGAGCCGCGCTCGGTCCAGACGCTGCGATAGGCCGCGGCGGAGCGCGCCGGGCGAATATTCAGGATGACCCCGTTCAGGATAAACCACCAGAGCAGGCGTGGTATCTCAACGACTCTCGGGTCTGAGAGGAACTCCTTCAGGAAAGCGCGTGTTGCTTTTCGCTCCGGCGCCTGTGGCGTGCCGAGGTTGGTGAGCAGAATTCCTGCGCGGGGAGTTTGTTCGTGGTCGTAATTGGCGGTGCCGATATATTTCATGCAGGGACGATATACGTTT
>JAGRIK010000109.1 GCA_020443325.1 Halioglobus sp. | reverse complement strand
GCATCATCACCTGGCCAAACGTTTCCTCATGTTTTTTTGCGAGTTCGAGATTAATCATTGTCTGTATTCCTGTAGTGAATGTCGGGGCTCAGATGCTGGCAACGCCTTCCAGTGTGTCGATGGCGCGCAGGTTGCGGTACCACATCTCCACCGGGTGCTCGCGGCAGAAACCGTGGCCGCCGAGTAACTGGACGCCATCGGTGCCGATTTTCATAGCGTGCTCGGCGCAGAAGACTTTGGCGAGGTAGGCCTGCTCGTGAAAATCGAGCCCCTGCTCCGCGCGCGCCGCGGCGCGCCAGGTCATCAGGCGCATGGCCTCCAGTTTAATCGCAATGTCTGCCACCATGAAAGCGACCGACTGGCGATTGCTGATCGGTTCGCCAAATGCCACACGCTCATTGACATAGGGCTTAACGTAATCCAGGACTGCCTGGCAGGTGCCGACCGCCAGGGCGCAGATACCGAGGCGGCTCAGGTCGATAAACCGCTGCAGGTCAAACGGGCCGTTGCCGAGCAGTGCGTCCGCAGGCAGCTGCACGTTGTCGAACTGCAGTGTCGCCAACTGTGCGCCCAGCAAACCCATGTTGGATTCTGCGGTGCGCGTCATGCCCGCCGGTGTGCCCTCGACGATGAAGGCTGCGGATTCGCCGCTCTCCAGGCGCGCGACAACCAGTACCAGTTCAGCATCCATACCCAGCGGCACCATGGATTTTGTGCCAGACAGGGTGTATCCCTCACCATTCGCGGCGGCGGTCGCTTGCGGGGCGGTGGGCTCGAAGGTCGCTCGCGGCTCCAGCAGTGCGGTGGTAGCGGCCTTGAAGTCCCCGGTGCAGAACAGCGGCAGGTATTTTTCGCGCTGCGCGTCCGAGCCCTGGTCCAGCACGGTGTTTACAAACCCCATGGGGCTGATCGCCCCCAGGGTCAGCGACATATCACCGTGCGCGAGGTCCTCAAAAATCAGCGCATTTGAGACAGGTGAGCGATCGACGCCAGCACCTCCGAGTGCCTCGGGGATCGGCAGTAGTGTCAAGCCCAGTTCTGCAGATTTGGGATAGAAGTCCTGCGCCGGGGCGGCCCCCTCATCCACAGGTTTTGCCTGCGTGCGGAGTTCTGCGCTGGCGAAGCGCTGCATGCTCTCACGATTCATGCGCTGCTCATCTGTCAGGGTCAGGTCAAACAACAGTTCTGGGGGGGTGTCGGTCATCGTCTGTTCTCTCAGGTTAGGAATGTAATACAGCCAGGCTCGGGGCCTGCAGGCCGCCGATCAGGTAGTCCACGAGGTGGTCGAGCAGGGTGTCCTCGTCGAAATCGCTCAGGTCGCCCAACGGCGTGTGTGTGAGCCAGCCCACTTCCGCAACGCCGTGCAGCACGTTGGTGGTCATGAACATCAGCCGCAGTCGGCGCACCGGCGCCGGCAGGTCGGGCAACTGGGTTTCCAGCGCGTGGTCCACCTGTTGCCAGAAGGGTGCGAACATCGCGTTGATCATCTCTGCAATGTCGGCATCGTTTTCGCTCACCAGGCGCGACAGGAACTGCACGCCGTCGGCGCCCCAGCTTTGCCGTGTTGGCAGCAGCACCAGGGGGCGCAGTGTGTCACGGCACGCGCTGCGCAACACCCGTTTTGGCGCCTGCTCCGCACGGAGCGTGCCGGCGATATGTCGCAGTTCGCGGGCGATCAACTCCACCAGGGCCCGCACCACGCCGAGTTTGTTCTGGAAATGATAGTGCATCGCCGCAGAGTTCTTCGACCCTGCCTCGGTGCTGATACGCCGCAGGGAGACAGCGTGCAAGCCCTCTGCCGCATATAGGTGCAGTGCGGTGAGCAGCAGGCGCTCTCGGGTATCCGCGCCTTTGTAGGGTGCAGTGCGGGCAGCTGCTGTCATTTTTTAATGAGTTGTTCCGTGTTGCCCAGCCCGAGGATAAAGCGCGTATAGCTGACCGGAAAGAGGCGGCTTATCAGGGAGATGATCGCGGCGTCCAGTCCGATAAGAAGGCGTTTCCTGCGCTTCTCGATGGCCGAGATGATCTTTTGCGCGGCGACCTCCGGGCTTGTTCTGGCGAGCCTTTCAAATTCCCGGCCACGCTCTTCGGGCGTCATGGTCTGGTCTCCGCCCCGTGCTACCCGTGCGATATTGGTTTTGATGCCACCGGGATGCACGCAGCACACGTGGACATTGCTGTTCGCCATTTCCTGGCGCAGGGCTTCGGTATAGCCCCGCACGGCAAACTTCGCCGCGTTGTAGGCGGACTGTGTGGGTACGCCGATCAGTCCGAACACCGAGGACAAATTCACCAGGTGGCCCTGGACTGACCTTTGCAGCAGTGGCAGGAAGGCCTGTGTGCCGTAGACCACGCCCCAGAAATTGATACCCATCAGCCACTCCTGGTCGGCGTAGTCGCTTTCCTCAACGGTCGCCACCAGTGCCACGCCGGCGTTGTTGATCACGATATCCACGTGGCCTTTACTGCTGCCTATGCGCTCCGCCCAGGCGTGCATGCCTTCCTTGCTGGCCACATCCACAACCTGCCCGTCCGCGGGGATATCTTTGCGCGATAGCATGCCAATGGTGTCGTTCAGGGCATCGGCATTGATATCGCTGAGAAAAAGTTCGCAGCCCTCGCGGTTCAGTTGCATGGCCAGTGCGCGACCGATACCCGAGCCCGCGCCGGTGATAACGGCGATCTTACCCTGTGCGTATGCCATAAAAGCGCTCCACTGTCTGATGAGGAGCCTAATAATAGGTGTTTTTTTGGTTAAAGCAATTGCTTTACAGGGACTTTCTGCGGCTGCCGGCACCGGCTGGATTGCCGCTGGGCGAACGCCACGCGGTGCTGGTTTCATGCTGGCAATCCGCCGCCGGGGTTTTCCGGGGTGTTTAATCGGGCCCTGGAGTCTGGACACCCCCAAGCCCTTCCCCTACAATGCCACGCCAGATTACACACACACTCGGCCAGCGCACCGGGTTGCGGTGTACCCCTGTGGTAATCCTGAGTTGTATTCATATGAAAAGGGCGAGGTGCGGTTCCCCATCTCGCTTTTTTTGCGAGCGCGCGACTGGCATTTTGCCATTGACCGACGGAGGTTTTCTTGTCCATTGCGGCCATCTTAGCCCTTGAAGACGGTAGTATTTTCAAAGGTTTGGCAATCGGTGCTACGGGTACCTCGGTGGGCGAGGTGGTGTTCAATACCGCGATGAGCGGTTATCAGGAAATCCTGACCGACCCTTCCTACGCACGCCAGATTGTCACCCTGACCTACCCCCATATCGGCAATACCGGAACCAATGCGGAGGACGAGGAGTCCCCTGCTATCTGGGCGACAGGCCTGGTGATCCGTGACCTGCCGCTGATGGCCAGTAACTATCGCAATGAGCAGGGCCTGTCCGAGTACCTGGAAAGCCGCAATATCGTCGCCATAGCCGATATCGATACGCGCCGGTTGACCCGCATCCTGCGGGAGAAAGGTGCGCTGAACGGCTGCCTGATGGCCGGTGAGGACCTGGATGAGGCTAAAGCGCTGGAACAGGCGCGCGCGTTTGGCGGCCTCAAGGGCATGGACCTGGCGAAAGAGGTCACGGCCCCGGCCAGTTACACCTGGCGCGAAGGCAGCTGGGAGTTGGGTGTCGGGCACAGCGAGCGCACCGAGGCCGATTTGCCCTGGCATGTCGTCGCCTACGACTTTGGCGTCAAACGCAATATTCTGCGCATGCTGGTTGACCTGGGTTGTCGCCTCACCGTGGTCCCAGCACAGACGCCCGCCGCCGAGGTGCTGGCCATGAACCCGGACGGCATCTTCCTGTCGAATGGCCCCGGCGATCCCGAGCCCTGCGACTACGCAATAGCGGCAATCCGGGCGTTTCTTGAAACCGATATTCCCGTGTTCGGCATCTGCCTGGGCCACCAGTTGCTCGCACTGGCCAGCGGGGCCACCACGTCAAAAATGAAATTTGGCCATCACGGCGCCAACCATCCGGTGCAGAACCTGGATGATGAAACGGTGTTGATCACGAGCCAGAACCACGGATTTGCAGTGGATGAGGCGAGCCTGCCCGACACCCTGCGCGCCACGCACAAGTCGCTGTTTGACGGCAGTTTGCAGGGGATCCATCGCACCGACAAGGCGGCGTTCAGCTTCCAGGGGCACCCGGAAGCCAGTCCCGGCCCACACGATGCCGCGCCGCTGTTCAGGCATTTCATCGAACTGATAACTGCACGGGCCCAGAAGAAGTAAGCCAACATGCCGAAGCGTACTGACTTAAAAAGCATCCTGATAATCGGCGCCGGTCCTATCGTGATCGGGCAAGCCTGTGAATTCGACTACTCCGGTGCCCAGGCCTGCAAAGCCCTGCGCGAAGAGGGCTATCGGGTAATCCTGGTGAACTCCAATCCGGCAACCATCATGACCGATCCGGCGATGGCAGATGCGACCTATATCGAGCCGATCGAGTGGAAAACTGTAGCGCGCATTATCGAAGTCGAAAGGCCCGATGCGCTGCTGCCCACGATGGGCGGGCAGACCGCACTCAACTGTGCGCTCGACCTGGCGCGCGAGGGTGTACTGGAAAAATTTGGCGTGGAGATGATTGGCGCGACCAAGGAAGCCATCGACAAGGCCGAGGACCGCCAGCTGTTCGACAAGGCGATGAAACGCATCGGTTTGGCGACACCCCGTTCAGCCATGGCGCACAGCCTGGAGGAAGCGTTCCAGGTACAGGATTCCATCGGCTTTCCCTGCATCATCCGCCCCTCGTTCACGATGGGTGGTTCCGGTGGCGGGATTGCGTATAACCGCACCGAGTTCGAGACAATCTGTCGGCGCGGGCTGGATCTTTCGCCCACCAACGAGCTGCTGATTGACGAGTCGCTCATCGGTTGGAAAGAGTTTGAGATGGAGGTGGTCCGCGATAAGAAGGACAACTGCATCATCATCTGCTGCATCGAAAACTTCGATGCGATGGGCGTGCATACCGGCGATTCCATTACGGTGGCCCCGGCCCAGACGCTGACAGACAAGGAATACCAGATCATGCGCAACGCCTCACTGGCGGTGTTGCGTGAAATCGGTGTGGAGACAGGCGGTTCCAACGTGCAGTTCGGGCAGGACCCGAAAACAGGGCGCATGGTGATCATCGAGATGAACCCGCGGGTCTCGCGCTCCTCGGCGCTGGCCTCCAAGGCCACAGGGTTCCCGATCGCCAAGGTCGCGGCAAAGCTGGCGGTTGGATTCACGCTGGACGAACTGCAAAACGATATTACCGGCGGCGCGACACCCGCCTCGTTCGAGCCCTCCATCGATTACGTGGTCACGAAGATCCCGCGTTTTGCGTTTGAGAAATTCAGCGGTGCTGACACGCATCTCACGACCCAGATGAAATCTGTGGGCGAAGTCATGGCCATTGGTCGCACCTTCCAGGAGTCGCTGCAGAAAGCTATGCGCGGCCTCGAGGTGAGCTCGGCCGGCTTTGAGCACCAGATCGACGTGGACGATCCTGAGCAGCGCGACGTGCTGGTCGCGGAACTGACCAACCCCGGACCGGATCGCCTCTGGTATATCGGCGATGCCTTTCGGGCCGGTATGAGCGTGGACGAGGTTTACCAGTACTCGGGCGTTGATCCCTGGTTCCTGGTGCAGATCCAGGACCTCATCACCACGGAAGACAGGCTCAAGACGGTCAAGCTTGACGAGATTGATCACGCGCAAATGTTCGCGCTCAAACGCAAGGGCTTTGCCGATGAGCGTCTCGCGGTATTGCTGGCGGCTTCCGAAGCACAGGTCCGCGCGCATCGCCAGGCGCTGGACGTGCGCCCTGTCTACAAGCGGGTGGATACCTGCGCCGCAGAGTTCGCCTCCGCGACGGCCTATATGTACTCCACCTACGAGGAGGAGTGCGAGGCGGCCCCCACAGAGCGGGATAAAATCCTGATACTCGGTGGGGGACCCAATCGCATCGGCCAGGGCATCGAATTCGATTACTGTTGTGTGCACGCCGCGCTGGCACTGCGCGAAGACGGTTACGAGACCATCATGGTGAACTGTAACCCGGAGACGGTTTCAACCGACTACGACACATCGGATCGCCTCTACTTCGAACCGGTGACGCTGGAGGATGTGCTCGAGATCGTTGACCTGGAAAAGCCCAAGGGCGTAATCGTGCAGTTTGGTGGCCAGACGCCGCTGAAACTGGCGCGCGCACTGGAAGCGCAGGGCGTACCCATTATCGGCACGACGCCGGATGCCATCGACAGGGCGGAGGATCGCGAGCGATTCCAGAAAATGATCCAGAAACTGGATCTGAAGCAACCCGTCAATACCACCGTGCGCAGTGTGGAGGAAGCTATCGCGGCAGCCACCACCATCGGCTACCCACTGGTGGTGCGGCCCTCTTATGTACTGGGCGGTCGCGCGATGGAGATCGTGTATCGGGAGGAGGATTTACTGCGCTATATGCGCGACGCGGTGCAGGTTTCCCACGATTCTCCCGTGTTGCTGGACAGCTTCCTCAGTGCCGCTATTGAAGTGGATATCGACGCGGTCAGCGATGGTGAGGAGGTCGTGATCGGCGCCATCATGCAACATATAGAACAGGCGGGCGTGCACTCCGGTGATTCGGCCTGCTCGCTGCCACCCTACAGCCTGGAAGCCGGGTTGCAGGATGAAATGCGTGAACAGGTGAAGCGGATGGCGCTGGAGTTGGGCGTCAAGGGCCTGATGAATGTGCAGCTGGCCTGGCAGGACGGGGAGATCTACGTGATCGAGGTCAATCCGCGCGCCTCGCGAACTGTGCCTTTCGTATCCAAATGTATCGGCGTGTCGCTGGCCAAGGTCGCGGCGCGTTGTATGGCGGGGCAGACGCTGGCAGCGCAGGGGTTTACCCGCGAGATCGTTCCTCCCTACTTCAGTGTGAAAGAAGCGGTGCTGCCCTTCAATAAGTTTCCCGGTGTCGACCCGATCCTCGGGCCGGAGATGAAATCCACGGGTGAGGTGATGGGCGTCGGCGATACGTTTGCCGAGGCGTTTGCCAAGGCCGAGCTGGCCGTCGGCAGTGGCGCGCCCACCGAGGGCACGGCGTTGATCAGCGTCCGCGATGTCGACAAGCCCGGTATTGTCGGTGTGGCTCGCGATCTCGCAGAGCTGGGCTTTTCCCTGGCGGCGACGAGTGGCACTGCGAAGGTGTTGGAGGAGGCGGGCCTGACAGTGCGCCGCGTGTATAAAGTCCTTGAGGGTCGCCCCCACATCGTCGATATGATCAAGAACGACGAGGCGGACTTTATTATCAATACCACCGAGGGCCGCCGCGCCATTGAGGATTCCGCCTCCATCCGCGCCAGTGCCGAGGCGCACAGGGTCTTCTACACAACGACCCTCACCGCCGCGCAGGCCATCTGTATGGCGCTGAAATTCAAGGGTGAAATGACGGTGCGCCGGCTACAGGATCTGCACGGGAGAATTGAGGCATGAACAAGTTTCCGATGACAAAAGCCGGGGAAACCGCGCTGCGCGAGGAACTGGATCGTCTCAAGAAGGTAGAGCGCCCACGTATCGTCGAGGCGATTGCCGAGGCGCGTGCGCACGGTGATCTCAAGGAGAACGCGGAGTATCACGCAGCGCGGGAGCAGCAGAGCTTTACCGAAGGCCGGATCATGGAGATCGAAGGCAAACTGGGCAACGCCCAGGTCATCGATATCACCGCGATCCCCAAGTCAGGCAAAGTGATTTTCGGTACGACGGTCGACCTGATCAACCTGGAAACAAACGAAACGGTGACCTACCGCATCGTCGGTGAGGATGAAGCCGACATCAAGAACCATATGATCTCTGTTGGATCACCCATCGCCCGCGCCCTGATCGGCAAGGAGGAGGGCGAGGTCGTGATCGTCAAGGCGCCCGGTGGCGATATCGAGTACGAGATCGACCAGGTTCAGCATATCTAGATGGGGACAGTTTACTTATTTCCGTCTTTCTCCTGACTAAAGAAACGGTGCTGGAGAATTAAGTAAACTGTCCCCATAATTCTATTTCCCCTTGAAGACGGGCGCCCGGCGTTCTATCCGCGCCATCATGCCCTCGGCGAAATCCTCCGTCGCCATCGTCTTCGCGAGGGCAGCATTTTCCAGGTCGAGCGCCTCGCTGAGCGCGTCCATATGGGGCTCGTGCAGGCACCGTTTCATTGCGCGGATGGACAGGGCGGGTCCCTGCGGCGGAATCAGCTGTAATACTTTCTCATGCGCGTATGACAGCAGCTCGCCGTGCGGTACGACCTTATTGGCAATGCCCAGCTCTACGGCTTCACTGGCGCTGATTCGCTCTGGAAAAAACAGTAACTCCTTGGCTCTTTGAAAGCCCAGCAGGCGTGGCAGGAAGAACGTGGAGCCCAATTCCGCCGCGAGGCCCAGTTTGGCGAAGGGCAATTGGAGCCAGGCGTGTTCAGAGAGGTAAATCTGGTCTGCCGCTGCCAGGCACAAGGTCACAGCACCGCCGATGGCCAGCCCGTTGATGGCGGCGATGATGGGCTTGTCGCAGGCGTAGAATTTCAATGTGGCGCGTTTCTGGGCGACATCGGACATATCGATGTCAGCCAGGACCTCGGGTGGCAATCCCTCAAACGCGTCGGGGTTGAAGTAGCCGCCACTGCTGAAGGCCTCCTTGGACGGGTCATCGCTTTTCGGGTCTTTTGCACCCGTCAGTATCATCGCGTGCGCGGAGTCGTCGGCCTGAAAGTGCTCGGCCGCGTAGAATAGTTCCAGGAATGTCACAGCGCTGAGCGCATTCTTGCGCGCCGGTGTATTGAAAGTGAGCGTCAC
Source organism: Halioglobus sp. (assembly GCA_020443325.1). Taxonomy (GTDB): domain Bacteria; phylum Pseudomonadota; class Gammaproteobacteria; order Pseudomonadales; family Halieaceae; genus Marimicrobium. The sequence goes on along the minus strand of JAGRIK010000109.1, from coordinate 16,630 downwards.
GACGCCGGTCTCATCCTTCGAATAGATAATATCCCGAAAATCTTGAGGTTCCATGTTGTCCTTTGCGCTCCCGATAGAGAAAATGTAGATGATTGGCATCGTTCAGGGGACGCATTCTGTAGCCCTTCTCACCGTTTGGCAAATTGCGGGGTTCGCGGATGGGCGAGGGTGGGTTAAAACGGAGCGGGCGCGATTTATTTCGATCTCAGTAATGAAAATAATTCTCATTTAAATTATGATCGGGTTTTAGTTGGAGTAGTTGCAACACCATGGATATCAACCTCTGGTCGCTGAAATCCGGCGATCGCTGTGAAATATTGGGTTATGACAATACCCTCGATGAGAAGTACCGCGTTCGTTTGATGGAATTTGGCTTTCATCCCGGCGAGTCGGTGTCCTGTTTGCAGTCTCTCGCGTTTGGTGCCCCGAAGGTTTATCGCGTCAGCAATACCGTATTTTCGCTGGATGACGAGGTGGCCTCCCATGTTCTGGTCAGGATAACCCCGCCCCATGAGTAAAGTTCTGCTGATAGGCAGCCCCAACTCCGGTAAAAGCCTGCTGTTCAATCGGCTGACGGGCCTGCACCACAAGGTCGCCAACTTTCCCGGCATAACGGTGGATGTCAGCACCGGTCGCTTGCAGGATCTGCCCGGGATGGAGTTGATTGACTTCCCCGGTACCTATTCCTTGCAGGCAATTTCAGCGGATGAGCGGGTGGCGGTCGATTATTTCGAGCGCTCGCTGGATGATGACGAGGTCAGTCATGTGCTGTGCGTGGTCGATGCCACACGTCTGGAGAAGAGCCTGTACTTTACGCTACAGGTGATTCGTGAAAGCGCGCGCCACGGCAAGCCGGTCACTGTACTGGCCAATATGATGGACGTGCTTGAATCCCACAAACTGAGTCTCGATGTCGAGCAGCTGGCGCAAGCCCTGCAGGCCCCGGTACTGCCCGTTTCGGGCCGCTCAGGCAAGGGCCTGAAAGCGGTTGTCGGCGCGCTGAAGGGTGAACAGGTGTTGCCAGCCACGTGGGCGACGGGGCAATCCCTCGAAGTGCCTGACGAGCAGTTGCGTATTACCGCGCACCAGCTGGCGCAGCGCTTCGGAACCCGCGGCGATGTGTTGATCAGGAACCAGACGCGCCTCGACGGCATTTTTCTGCACTCACTGGCGGGCGGTTTCGCGTTTTTCTTTATTATGTACCTGCTGTTCCAGTCCATTTTCACCTGGGCTGCGCCGCTGATGGATGCCGTGGAGTATGTCCTGGGTACCGTGGCGAACTGGGTTGTGCCAATGATTGGCAACCAGACAGCGAGGGACTTTACGTCGGATGCACTGTTCGGCGGCATCGGTGCCTTCCTGGTTTTTGTGCCCCAGATATTTATCCTGACGTTTGTGATCGGGCTCTTGGAAGACTCCGGTTATATGGCGCGCGCCGCACTCATCTGCCACAAACCGCTGCGCCTGTTCGGCTTGACGGGTAAAAGTTTCATTCCGATGCTGTCGGGCGTGGCCTGCGCCATTCCGGCGATCTACGCCGCCCGCGCTATCGACTCCCCGCGCAAGCGGCTGTTGACCTACATGGCGATACCGCTGATGCCCTGCTCCGCGCGCCTGCCGGTGTACACCCTGTTGATCGCGGCGTTTATTCCCGCGACGACAGGCCTGGGTGGCCTTGTGGGCTGGCAGGGGCTGGCGATGTTTGCGATCTATTTCTTCGGCATGTTTTGTGGGCTGCTGGTCACTGCACTGGTGTCGCGCACCAGCAAGGATCACTACAACGATCTGCCGTTTGTGCTGGAGTTGCCACCTTACCGGTTACCCAGCCTGAAGCCACTGCTGCGCAACTGCTGGAACCGTTCCAAGCACTTCGTTACCAAGGCCGGAAAAATAATTTTTGCGGTTACCGTGGGGGTCTGGGTGCTGGGTTATTTCCCGAATTTTGGCGCCGACCTGGGCACCTCATGGCTGGGCCACCTGGGCCATTTTATTGAGCCGTTGTTTGCGCCGCTGGGCCTCGATTGGCGCTACGGTGTGGCGATCTTGAGTTCCTTCCTGGCGCGCGAGGTGTTTGTCGGTACGCTGGGTACGATCTTCGGGATCGAGTCGGCTGACGAGCAGATGGCACCGCTGGTGCAGCACATCCAGAACAGCGATATGGCGCTGGGCTCCGGTATCGCGCTGCTGGTGTTCTTCGCCATTGCGCTGCAGTGCATCTCGACGCTGGCCATCCTGTCCAAGGAAAGCGGCTCGAGTTCACTGGCGGTGAAGATGTTCGCGGGATACTTCCTGTTTGCGTATGCCGCCGCAGTGGCGGTGTATCAGTTTACCGGTCTCTTTACATAAGCCGCAGGCGCTTTCCGTAAGCAGCGGGTGCTTTACCTGGGCTGCGGCCGCTACTCCGGCCGCTCATGCTGAAACAGTTTGACCTGCGCCAGTACCAGCTGTGCCAGCATGCCCACCAGCACCGCGTGGTTCTCCTTGCGAATTCCCTCCAGCCCGGCGTTGATCTGGCGGTACAGGCTGTCGCGCTCCTCGTCATCCAGGTGCGCGGGAAGATCAACCGTAAACCCGTACTGCTCGGATTCGCTCAGCTTCGCGTACATTTTGGTGAGCTGGCCAGCCGCAAAATCCACCAGCTGGTCATCCGCCCCTTTTGCAGTGAGCAATTCACGAAGCTGGCGATCCAGGAAGGCGAGGCCCTGTGCCCGTTGTGAAGGGAATTCGAGGATGTCTCCCATACCGAGCTACCTGTAGTGGAATTGCACCATCATAATGGATGTACCACTGCTGTGGAAATCGGCCTCCGTGATGCCTAGAGTAGAATGCATCCTGTGCATGAAAACAAGATCGTGTCGCGACAGTAGACCCTGCGTGAATAGCACTGTGTTAAGTCCGAGGATTGCAATGAGGCGTTTTAGCTGGTGTGCCCCGACGGGACTGTGTGAGGCAGGATGCCGAGCTCAAGCCCCCAAGGATGGGTTTACGGCGTGTCCCGGCGGGGCACACCAGTTAAAACGCCGGCGCCAATACCGTAAGAAAGTGCTATTCGGGGTCAGCCTTTTTATAGGTGTATGCGTTTTCTTTTTGTGTAGTGCTCGCGTGCATGGGATGCACTCCGCGGGGCCGCGAGCGCGGTCTAAACTGGTTTTATCAGATTGGACAGCCGCGGATCCGGCGTAGGCGAGCGACGCAACAGCAAAATGATGTTGCCAACGCTCTGAACCAGCTCAGCACCGAATTGCGCAGTGATCTGCTGTGCCATCTCTACACGCGCCTCGCGCGAGCCCACTGCCAGTTTCACCTTGATCAGCTCATGATCGGTCAGCGCCCTGTCCAGTTCGGCGACGACACCCTCGCTGAGGCCGTTGCCCGCGACAGTGACAACCGGTTTCAGTTTGTGGCCGATCGCGCGCAGTTGTTTGATATCCTGATTTGCTTTCTTACTCATCACAGTTCCAAGGTACAATGGCCGCCAGCGGAGGGCGGGCCATTCTACACAAGGCCTCTCACGTACGAAACCGAAATTACAGTGACCTCTCATGGCCAAGAAAAAGTCCTCCAGTAAAGCCTGGTTGAAAGAGCACCGGGATGATCCCTATGTGCAGCAGGCCCAGCGTGACGGTTATCGCTCGCGCGCCTGTTACAAGCTGCTTGAGTTGCAGGAGAAGGACAACCTGATCCGCCGTGGGATGACCGTGCTGGACCTCGGCAGCGCGCCCGGTGGTTGGTCGCAGGTGGCGAGCGCGCGAGTGGGGGATAGTGGCAGGGTGATCGCCTCGGACATCCTGGCGATGGACAGCCTTGAGGGTGTGACATTTATCGAGGGCGATTTTACCGAGGATGAGGTATTCCAGCGCATTGTCGCTGCGCTTGATGGCAAACCGGTGGACGTGGTGATCTCGGATATGGCACCCAATATGAGTGGCGTGCATGCCGTGGACCAGCCGCGTGCGATCTATCTGGTGGAGTTGGCTCTAGACATGGCGGAGCAGGTCCTTGCCCCCGGCGGTACCTTTGTCGCCAAGGTATTCCACGGGGAGGGTTTTGACCAGGTTTTCAAGCAGACAAAAAGCGCATTTGCGAAAGTGCTGACCCGGAAACCGAAGGCCTCACGGCCCCGCTCCAGGGAGGTTTACATGGTGGCGAAGGAGTTTCGGGGCGATTAATGTCCCGGATTGCGGAATATCCGAACCCCTGCGGCCTTTCCCCTGGTGGGAACAACCGCACACTTGGCCATTAACAACTGGCTTGAAATATGGAGAGATTGCCCCAATTGTAGTAAATTGGCGGGCAGGGTCAGTTCCAATCGTGCCCGACAGCTTCGCGTTGCGCTGGATATTCGCGCATCACCCATCAAATTCAAGGGGATTGGGTGTTTAACCGCAGCCCCTGAGGTTGCCTCATCCACCCCCGATTCCGCCCGAAGGCGGCGCCAGAACACAGTTTGGCGTAATTTTTCCGTGAGGAAACGGCATTGAACACTATGGTTAAGAATTTATTGCTCTGGTTGGTGATCGCCGCCGTCCTGTTGTCGGTTTTCAACAACTTCAATATGCAGGGTGCCAGCGAGCAGGTGGGCTACTCGGAACTGATTACCGAGATCCAGAACGATCAGGTGAAAAAGGTCGTCGTGGACGGCCTGACCATTTCCGGCGAGCGCTTTGACGGCTCTCACTTCGAAACCATCCGGCCGATGGTCGAAGATCCGAAGTTGATCGACGATCTGCTGGAGCACAACGTCCAGGTTGAGGGCCGCAAGCCTGAGCAGCAGAGCGTGTGGACCCAGTTGCTGGTCGCCAGTTTCCCGATCCTGATCATTATCGCCGTGTTCATGTTCTTTATGCGCCAGATGCAGGGCGGCGGCGGTGGTCGCGGCGGCCCGATGAGCTTTGGCAAGAGCAAGGCCAAGCTGCTGGGCGAAGACCAGATTACCACCACTTTCGCTGACGTGGCCGGTGTCGATGAAGCCAAACAGGATGTCCAGGAGTTGGTGGAGTTCCTGCGCGATCCCAGCCGTTTCCAGAAACTCGGTGGACGCATTCCCCGTGGTGTGCTGATGGTGGGTCAGCCGGGTACCGGTAAAACCCTGCTCGCCAAGGCGATCGCCGGTGAGGCGAAAGTGCCGTTTTTCTCCATCTCGGGTTCTGATTTTGTCGAAATGTTTGTGGGTGTCGGCGCCTCTCGTGTGCGCGACATGTTCGACCAGGCAAAGAAACAGTCGCCGTGTATTATCTTCATCGATGAAATCGACGCGGTAGGGCGTCACCGTGGCGCAGGCCTTGGTGGCGGTCACGACGAGCGCGAACAAACACTCAACCAGCTGCTGGTGGAGATGGATGGTTTTGAGGTGAATGACGGGGTGATTGTGATCGCCGCGACCAACCGTCCCGACGTGCTTGACCCCGCGCTGCTGCGTCCGGGTCGCTTCGATCGCCAGGTGGTGGTGAGCCTGCCGGATATCCGCGGCCGTGAACAAATCCTGAAAGTGCATATGCGCAAGGTACCCCTCGCGGAGGATGTGGAAGCGTCCAAAATTGCTCGCGGCACGCCGGGTTTCTCCGGGGCCGACCTGGCCAACCTCGTGAACGAGGCAGCACTGTTTGCGGCCCGCAGCAATGTGCGGACGGTCGGTATGAGCCAGTTTGAACTGGCCAAGGACAAAATCATGATGGGCGCAGAGCGCAAATCCATGGTGATGTCGGAGAATGAAAAGCGCAATACGGCCTATCATGAGGCGGGCCACGCAATTGTTGGCCGCCTGGTGCCGGAACACGATCCCGTCTACAAGGTGAGTATCATTCCCCGCGGTCGTGCGCTGGGTGTGACCATGTTTTTGCCCGAGGAAGATCGCTACAGTCACAGCCGCCGGTTTATCGTAAGCCAGATCTGTAGTCTCTTCGGTGGCCGTATCGCCGAAGAAATGACGCTGGGCAAGGATGGCGTGACTACCGGGGCTTCCAACGATATCGAGCGCGCGACGGATATCGCGCGCAAAATGGTGACCAAATGGGGGCTTTCCGACAAGATGGGCCCGCTGATGTACGAAGAGGGCAGCGAGGAAGTGTTCCTTGGGCGCAGCGCCGGGCAGCCGCATCTGGCGGTTTCTGGGGAAACGGCCAAGCAGATTGACCATGAGGTGAGGCGTATCATCGATGAGTGCTATGCCACCGCGCAAAAAATACTGGAAGAGAACGCCGATAAACTGCACCTGATGGCAGAGGCGCTGATGCTCTACGAAACGATCGATGCGGACCAGATCGACGACATTATGGCGGGGCGCCCCGCCAGAGAACCCAAAGACTGGGGTGGTTCCGATGGCGATCAAACGCCCGGTGCCGATGTGGGGGCTGCCCCTGCGGACTCTTCCGGCAGACCGATTGGCGGGCCTGCCGGCGAGCATTGACCACGGTCGGTCCTGTGCTCCCGGCTAACCTGCCACGGCTTCCGGCGCTGGAGTGCGCCGGGCACAGCCTCGATTTGACCCGTCCGGTCATCATGGGGGTTATCAATGCCACGCCAGACTCCTTTTTCGACGGCGGTACCCTCTATCGAGGCTCGCGACTTGACCTCGATCGCGCGGTGGCGCGCGCCCGTGAAATGGTATCTGCCGGGGCCGCTATCCTGGATATCGGTGGCGAATCCACCCGCCCCGGCGCGCAAGCGGTTTCACCGGACGAGGAAATGGCGAGGGTCCTGCCGCTGGTGGAGCGCATTGCCCTTGAGCTGCCGGTGGTCATATCAGTCGATACCAGCACGCCCCAACTAATGAGCGCAGCAGCAGCCGCTGGCGCGGGGCTATTGAATGATGTGCGTGCGCTTACCCGTGAAGGGGCGCTGGAAGCCGCGGCTTCCAGTGGGCTGCCAATTTGCCTGATGCATATGCAGGGCGAGCCGGGCAGCATGCAGGTAGCGCCACAATATGCCGATGTTGTGAACCAGGTCAGAGAATTTCTACTGGACAGGGTGGCAGCCTGTGAGCGACTGGGTATAGTGCGGGAACGGCTGCTGCTCGACCCCGGCTTCGGCTTCGGCAAGTCCGTTACCCACAACATGCAGTTGTTACAGGGCTTGCCACAACTGGCCGCGATGGGCTTCCCGCTGCTGGTGGGGCTGTCGCGCAAGTCGATAATCGGCAAACTGCTGGGGCGGGATGTGGAGGAGCGCCTGCCAGCCAGTCTGGCGTTGGCCGTGATGGCAGTCGAGCGCGGTGCGAGGGTTATAAGAACGCATGATGTCGCGGCCACTGCTGACGCTGTTGCAATGTGGGCCGCACTACAGGAGCTTGGGAACGTATGACCAAACGGTATTTTGGGACTGATGGCATCCGCGGTAAAGTGGGTGAGTTTCCGATCACGCCTGATTTCATACTCAAATTGGGCTGGGCCTGCGGCCGTGTCTTCACGCGAGAATTCAATCGCGAGGGCGGGTGCCTGGTGCTTATCGGCAAGGACACGCGTGTCTCGGGTTACATGTTTGAATCGGCACTGGAGGCCGGCCTCGTCGCCGCAGGTGTGAACGTCAAGCTGCTGGGGCCCATGCCTACTCCCGCCATTGCGCTCATGACCCGCAAGCACAATGCGGAGGCCGGTATTGTCATCAGCGCCTCACACAATCCCTTTTACGACAACGGTATCAAGTTTTTTGGTGCCGATGGATCAAAGCTGTCTGATGAGATCGAGCATGCGATCGAAGCGGAGCTGGAGTTGGAATTGACGACGGTGCCCTCCCGGCAAATTGGCAAGGTGGTGCGGGTTGAGGATGCGACGGGCCGCTATATCGAATTCTGTAAATCGACAGTACCCGAGGGCTTTAGCCTTCGCGGCCTTCGCATTGCTGTGGATTGTGCGCACGGAGCCACGTACCACATCGCACCCAGCGTATTGAGCGAGTTGGGCGCAGAGGTGGTCACGATGGGGGTGCAGCCTGACGGTTTTAATATCAACGAGGGTGTGGGCTCCACCGACATGGCCGCGCTGTCAAAACTCGTCCGGCAGCACAATGCCGATGTCGGCATCGCCTACGACGGTGATGGCGACCGGGTACTGATGACGGATAGCAAGGGCGAGATACTCGATGGCGATGAGCTGGTGTATATCATCGCCATGCACCGCCTGGCCAACGGCCACCGTGATACCGGGGTGGTGGGTACCCAGATGTCAAACCTCGGGCTTGAGATTGCCCTGAAGAAAGCGGGTTTGCAGTTTGAGCGCGCGCAGGTGGGCGATCGCTATGTGAAGGCTGCGATGGAGGCCAACGGCTGGCATCTCGGCGGAGAATCTTCCGGGCATATCATTTGCTCTGATGTCACCACGACCGGTGACGGCATTGTCGCGTCCCTCCAGGTATTAATGGCACTGCAGGCCGCGCGGGGTGACCTCGCTGCGCTGCGTGCCGGTATCACCATGTATCCGCAGACCATGATTAACGTTGCTGTTGGCGGCAAGGTTGACCTTGCGGCTTACCCGGCGCTCGGGACGGCGGTGGCCGCGATGGAGCGGCGGTTGGGCGCCGAGGGCAGGGTTTTATTGCGCCCCTCCGGCACCGAGCCGAAAGTGCGGGTGATGGTCGAGGGCCGTTGTCCGGAGCAAGTGCCGCAGTTGTGTGCCGAACTGGCTACAGAAGTCCAACGGATTCTCGCTTGACCACAGGGCGGCACGCAACGCGCCCGGGCCCGATTCCATCGGGATCTTCCTTGTCACAGGCCGCTATCTTGGTTAAGATTGCGGCCGCTTTTTTCACCGGGAGGCCAAGATGCGCCAGCTTCTGGTTGTAGGTAACTGGAAGATGAACGGATCCAGGGCCAGCATCAATACACTGTTGGGTGATTTGGTAAGCGCGCCGGCGATAGCCGGGCCTGAAGTCGCTGTTTGTCCTGCGTATGTGCACCTGCCGCAAGTATTGGAGTTGTGCGCTGTGTCTGCCATTGGCGTCGGTGCACAGGATTGCAGTCATATGCAGTCCGGCGCATATACCGGTGAGGTCGCCGCGCCGATGCTGGCGGAACTGGGTTGTCGCTGGGTTATTCTGGGGCACTCGGAGCGGCGCCAGTACCACAGTGAATCCGATGAACTGGTTGCCGCCAAAGTAGCAGTGGCCGTTGCGGCGGGCCTGCAACCCATTGTCTGTGTTGGAGAAACCCGTGAGCAGCGCGAGGCGGGTGAGGCGGAACAAGTGGTGAGCGCGCAGTTGGAAGGTGCACTGCGTGGGCAGGTGAGTCTGGATTCACTGGTGGTGGCCTATGAGCCCGTCTGGGCGATTGGTACGGGGCTGACAGCAACGCCGCAGCAGGCCCAGGATATGCATGAATGTATCCGAAGTTGCCTGGAAGGAATCGCAGGCGTGGATGCCGATGCCACACGGGTCTTGTATGGCGGTAGTGTAAAAGCGGATAATGCCGCGCAATTGTTCGCGCAGCCGGATATTGATGGCGCACTGGTTGGCGGTGCTGCGTTAAAGGCGGCAGATTTTTTGGCAATCATAAGCGCTGCAGCAGCGTAACACGCGATTGGATACTGTCCCCCGGAGGGACTGGATAGTTATGGAACAAATTATTTTGGCAGTGCACCTGGTCATCGCATTGGTGATCATCGGTCTGATCATGCTGCAGCAGGGCAAGGGCGCGGATATGGGCGCATCGTTTGGTGCGGGGGGTTCACAGACCCTGTTTGGCAGCGATGGCGGCGGCAATATCTTGACCAAGGCGACAGCCTGGCTGGTAGTGCTGTTTTTCGCCAGCAGCTTTGGCCTTGCGTTGCTGGTCAACCAGCGGTCGGTCGTTGACGATGATCTCGGTCTGGCCATTCCTGCCACGGTAAACGCCGAGGCGGCGGTACCGACAGAGGAAGAACTGCCTGTCCTGGAAGACGTGCCGGCAGCGGTCACAGCGCCCGCCGGGGATGACCTGCCCCAGTTGGATTGAAGTAGTAAACGTTTCTTGCCGAAGTGGTGAAATTGGTAGACACGCCATCTTGAGGGGGTGGTGAGCTATGCTCGTGCGGGTTCAAATCCCGCCTTCGGCACCAACACAACGCAGAGCCCAGCAAACGCTGGGCTTTGTGCTTTCTGCAGATAATAAAGGGGACGGAGGGATTAATATTTAATCCCTCCGTCCCCTTCGGCACTATCCCCCGGCGTTTACTTTCGGCGACCCTACGTTTACATTCAACGACATGACCGAATTCCCTGCGCAATCCATACGCGCACGAGGTCTGTACCGCTTCGGACCCCTGGTGACATCGCTGGGAGGCCGGCCCGAGGAGCTACTGGCGGCGTGCGGTATTTCCAAAAACGTGCTTTCCGACCCGGAGTCGACGCTGTTGATTTCCGACATGGCAGCTCTGCTCGAACTCGCGGCAGACCGCCTTGAGCGCCCGGACTTCAGCCTGCAACTGGGTCAGGAGCAGGGCATTGCGGTGCTTGGCCTGGTCGCCACGATCGCGCTCAATTCGACCACCGTCGCTGAGGCGCTGGAAAGCATTGCCCACTACCTGCCGTATCACTCGTCGGGTGCAAGGCTGAGCCTGGCCGAATACCCGGAGGACGGGTTGAGCGCCATACACTATAGCCTGAACCTCGACCCTGGCGCCCCGCGTCGCCAGCTCATGGAGCTGACCTACATGGTGGCCTACCGTTTCCTTTGTATGGTCACGTCGACAACGCAGGAAAACTGGCGCGTGCACTTTCGCCACGAGCGCGGCCTGACCGCCGAAGAGTATGCGCACTACTTTAATTGCCCGGTGCGTATGGCCCAGGCACATGACGAATTGCTGTTCCCGACACGTATACTGGCTCATCGCATAAACAGCAACGATGTCCGCCTGCGACAGATGGCGGAGCGCTTTGTCGGGAATGAAATACGCCGGTTTCCGCTAGACATAGGGCGTCAGATCGAGGAACTGGTCGACCGTCAGCTCGCTCATGGTGGCGCCTCCATCAAGTACATCGCCGGCCAGATGAGCCAGCATCCGCGTACGCTGGAGCGCCGCTTGCAGGCGCAGGATCTGGTATTCAGGGATATTGTCGACCGTGTGCGGCGCACCCGCGCCAGCGAATACCTCGCCCAATCCGTGATCCCGCTCAGCCAGGTCGCCGCCTTACTGGGGTATAGCAGCCAAACCTCGCTCAACCGCGCTTGCCTACGCTGGTTTGGACAGACGCCAAATGCGCTGCGCCGCAAGGGTACCCGGGGAAGTCATTAAGCCTGCAGACCGCTTTCGCGAGTGGATAGCGGATGCAAATCGCCCCTGTGGCCGTTGGCAAAAACAATGTCGCTGAAAGTAAATATTTTGTCGTCAAATGTAAATACATATGACACCATGCCGCAGAAGATTCACTCCGATAAAGTGCTGTAACAGCGTTCAAAACGCTGCGCATACAACCAAAAAAAGACAGGTGGAGTAATGAAGATGGTCGATTTCGGAAGGATTCGTTTTTACCCGCTGTTGGCATCACTCGCTTTCTGTGCAGCCGCTTCGGCCGAATCTCCCAACCCTGAGCGCAACGCCTATTTCGGCGAGACCCACCTGCACGCCAGCTGGTCATCGGACGCCTGGCTGTTTTGCAACAAGATCACCGGCCCGGCCGACGCCTACAAGTACGCCAAGGGTGAGACCATCAAGCACCCCCTGGGGTTTGATATCAAGATTGATACACCGCTGGACTTTATGGGTGTCACCGACCACTCCGAGTACATCGGCATCAGCAAGATGGCGAACACGCCCGGTTCTTTTGCCAGCAAACTGCCCCAGGTCCAGGGCCTGATCATGACCGACCCCAACAGCAAGGAGCAGCAGCAGAGGGCGTTCCTGACGATGGTGAGTCTGTTTTCGCAGCCTCCCATCAAGGAGCTTATGAAGCCCGAAGTCACCGGGCCCATCTGGAAGGAAAACATCCAGATCGCCGATGCCGCCAACCAACCCGGTAAGTTCACGGCATTCTGTTCCTACGAGTGGACCTCACAGACAGAGAACCGCAACCTGCACCGCAATATTTTCTTTCGCGATTGCGCCAGGGTGCCGGTTGCACCCTATACAGCTCTCGACTCGTGGCATCCGGAAGAGCTGTGGAAATGGATGGACGCGCAGCGCAAGGCAGGCAACGAATTGCTGGCCATTTCCCACAATGCGAACCTCTCTGATGGTTGGATGTACCCCACCGATGTGGACAGCATGGGCCGCCCCATTGACGCAGCCTGGGCCGAATCGCGCATGCGCAACGAGCGACTGGTCGAAATCAAGCAGATCAAGGGCCAGTCCGAGACCCACCCCTTGCTCTCGCCCAATGACGAATTCGCCAACTACGAAATCATGAGCGTTCTCCTTGGGCTTCCCGCGACGGCGGGGCGCGTCAACAAACTGGTTGGCAGCTACGCTCGGCAGGCGCTCAAGGACGGCCTCGCGCTCCAGGATAACCGGGGCTACAACCCCTATAAATTCGGCTTCGGTGCTGCGGCCGACTCACACAACACCGCTGCGCCCTACCGGCAGGACAATTTCTTCGGCGGCCACGCGATGGAAGACGGCACTGCCGAGACGCGTATGGCGGGCCACAATTTTGCCGGTATTGATGTTCGCTACGAGAACCCGGCTGGCCTGACCGGCGTCTGGGCGGAGGAAAACACCCGTGCCTCGCTCTGGGATGCCATGCACCGCAAGGAGACCTTCGGTGTCTCAGGCCCCCACATCAAAGTGCGTTTCTTTGGTGGCTGGGACTACGACGCGGGTCTTCTCGGCAACGCCGATTGGGTGAAGCGCTCCTACCAGGGGGGCGTCCCTATGGGCGGCGACCTGCCACCCCTGAAGGGCAAGGCACCGAGCTTTGTACTGTGGGCCATCAAGGACCCGACCTCGGGCAACCTCGACCGCATCGAGATCGTCAAGGGATGGACCCAGAATGGCCAGAGCTTTGAAAAAATCTACGATGTGGCCTGGGCCGGAGAGCGCAAACCCGGCAAATGGACCGGTCGCATCCCGGCAATCCAAAGCACAGTGGACATCGACGAGGCGACCTACACCAATACCGTTGGTGCGGTCGAGTTAAAGACCGTGTGGACGGATCCCGACTTCGACCCCAGCTTGCACGCCTTTTACTATGCCCGCGTGCTGGAAATCCCGACACCGCGCTGGTCCACGATCCAGGCCAGGCAACTCGGGATTGCTCCGCCAGAAGTTGTGCCGGCGGTAGTGCAGGAGCGGGCCTGGAGCTCGCCGATCTGGTACACACCGGATGCCGATGCGCGCAAGTCTGCACCTGAAGGACTGACAGTGGCCGCGCTTACGAAGCAGGGCGGCGTTGCATTAGACCAGGCAGCCCTGGAAGAACTGCTGGTGGGCAAGGCGGTTTGGGTGCGTAACACCGTTACCGGTGAGCAATTCAAGGCGCTGTACACCAAAGATGGGCAGAGCATCCTGCAGCACATCGGCAGTGCAGCCCAGACGCCCAGCCTGGCAGGCAACGTTGCGCAGTCTGGCTATCGAGGTGAAACCACACCCTACCAGATCACCAATGGCAAACTGGTGACCACCCTCTCACAGGCACCGCTGGAGATCACGGTATACAAAAAGGGAGACACCTACTTTGCCGCTCGCAGCAACGAGTTCGGCTATGCCAATTACGAGTTCCTGACCGAGCCGCCCACATTCCTGAATCCGCTGGGTAAGGGCGAAACGGCCGGCGGAGGAGAGGATCCGCACCCCGGCGCATAGGTAACGGGCGGGATGGTTGCCCCACTGCTCCGGCCTCAACTATATTGATAGCAATTGCGAGCTGCAGGCCGCGAAGTTAAAAGCCATGGCGTTCATCCCCGATGTGCGTAATTAGCGAGAGAGTCGGTTCTCGTTGAGCGCCTGTTGCGCGTAACCCAGGAAAGGAAAATTATAGTGCCATCACCGGACCCGGCGCAGCCTGCGCGGCAGCGTCAATTCAATTTTATTGCCATCAGTCGCTGGTTGCGCGAGCCGCTGCTCCACTTCCTGCTACTGGGCGCCGCCCTCTTCGTCGCCTGGAGTTATTTTGAGCCGGGCCCCACGCCCGATGAGACGGCTACGGAAATTCGTTTGACGCCCGACGATGTACTCGCGATGTGGTCTTTCTTTAACTCCCAGTGGCAGCGCGCACCCACGCCTGAAGAATTCAGTCGCATGGTGGAGAACAAGGTGCGGGAGGAAGTGCTCTACCGCGAAGCCATCGCGATGGGTCTCGACAAGGACGATACCATCGTCAAACGGCGCATGGCCCAGAAGATGCAATTCCTGGCGGAGGATGTGGCTGCTGCCTACGAACCCGACGATGCAGAACTCGAGGCTTGGTACGCGGCGAATGCCGACAAATTTGCGCTACCAGGCCGGATCAGCTTTCGCCAGCTCTACTTCTCCCCGGACCAGCGCGGCCAACAGGCCCACAGCGACGCGCAAGCGGCGCTCGACACGCTCGCCGGTCAGGCGGTGGATACCGAGCAGGCCGCGAGCCTTGGCGATGCATTTATGCTGCAGGACTATTATGCCGACCGCACGCCCGAGCAGGTGGCCAAGGAGTTTGGCCCGGTGTTTGCGCAGGCGGTATTCCTCGCTGAAACCGGCAGCTGGCAGGGGCCGATCGAATCCGGTTTCGGCTGGCACCTCGTGTTTGTGGATTCCTTTATACCGGGACGCCAACCTGCTTTTGCCGAGGTGGCCCCCGAGGTAAAAACTGCGTGGCTGGCGCAGCGAAAGACGGAGGCCTGGGACAAGGCCTATGACGAGATGCGCGCCAGGTACACCGTGACGTTACCCGTGTTGCCGGAATCAGCCGATGCGATGCCGGCATTACCTGCAGCCGGCGGCGACCAGGCGTTGCAATGAGCAACCGACAGTTTTTCACCGGCGCCACCCCGCGTTGTCTGTCGGGCTGGCTGATATTGCTGTGGCTTGCTTTCCTGCCCATCGCCCAGGCACATGAGTCTCGACCGGCCTATCTCGAACTCACCGAAACCGCAGCGGGGCAATACACCGTATTATGGCGTACGCCGGTGCTTGCCGGCCGGCCCCTGCCGCTGGCGCTAACCCTGCCCGAGGGTGTCAAGGACATGCGCGAGCCGATTGTGCAGGAGCTGACCGATTCCCTGGTAGAGCGGCGCTGGATCGATGCCGGGGCAGGTGGGCTGGCCGGTAAACGGATCATGTTTACGGGCCTGCAATTCACCATTACTGATGTGCTGGCGCGGGTGGAACTGCAGGACGGTCGCAGTTGGACCGTCATCGCGCGCGCGTCCCAGCCATGGATCGAAATTACCGCAGCACTTTCCGGCTGGCAGGTGGCTGGCGAGTACATTATCCAGGGTATCCGTCATATCCTGTTCGGCCCCGACCACCTCTTGTTTGTTTTCGGCCTGCTGCTGATCGTGCGCGACGGCTGGATGCTTATAAAAACGGTCACCGCCTTCACCGTCGCCCACAGCATTACCTTGGCTGCGGCTACCCTGGGTTACGTGTCCATACCCGGGCCGCCCCTTGAGGCTGCCATCGCGCTCAGCATTCTGTTCCTGGGCCCGGAGATCGTGCGGCGCTGGCGGGGCCAGACCAGCTTTACCCTTCGTCACCCCTGGGTGGTCGCCTTCGCCTTTGGCCTGCTACACGGTTTCGGTTTTGCCGGCGCACTCAGCAGCGCGGGCCTGCCGCCCACTGACGTGCCGCTGGCATTGCTGTGTTTTAATATTGGGGTGGAACTTGGCCAGCTCGGATTTGTGGCGGTAATTCTGCTGCTGGAAAGGATGTTGGAGTCTGCGCGTGTCGCCTGGCCGCGCTGGGTAATTATGGCGCCCGGCTATGCGGTGGGCGCCATGGGCGCGTTCTGGACAATCCAGCGCGTGGCGCTGATGCTGCCCCGGCCGGGCTGAGGCTTTATGTCAGCGAGCCGCCCGAGGGCGCGCTTGGCTGGCAGTGGTTGGAGCCGAGGCTCAAGCAGTCACGGGGCGGGCGCAGTGCTTTACTGAATATTGCACTGCTTCTTGATGTCGGCGATTTTGGCGTCCAGCTTCTTGTTGTACTCACCGGTACCAATTTCGAAACTTTCTGATTCGCTGCCCCCGAACATATGCGCTACAGCGCCTATGGGAATGATTGAGCTTGCACCGTCCTCAACTTCCTGTGATGTACGTGCTTTTTCGCTGTTCAGCGTGTTGATGTCAGTTTGCGCGTTACTGCAATCAACGGGCTTGGCAAGGTTTGCCTGTACTTGTTTCTCGGGTGCGGGAGCCTGGGATGAGCAGCCAGCGAGCAGGGCAATCGTGATAAGGCTAAGAGTCAGCTGTTTCATAGGGTGTTTCCTTCTGTTATTAAAGCGAAAACAAATCAGACCCCATCTCTGTTTTAGACCAGATAGTTGTCTCCGTCGATTGTCGCATAAAAACTTAAAAACATAGACTTTTTAATTGAAACGGTAGTCCAGTTTTTTGAGAAACTCGGCGTGGACTAATGGTATGTTCCGTTCCTGCTACCACCTTCGCGGCACTCATGAATACGCTCACATAGACACAATGATCCCCTGAGGTGCTAGCCTCCAGGGTTTCGTGGGTTAGCAATGCCAGAGCCATACTATATGCGCTACACATATAACTGGAGGCTAGCATGGACAACAATACACTGATTTTTAT
>JAGRIK010000108.1 GCA_020443325.1 Halioglobus sp. | reverse complement strand
TTCATCAATACCGAGGAGGGATAACTGGCCTTGCCGCCGGGCACATACAGGCCGACCCGCTCCAGCGCGGTGATCTGCTGGCCCAAAAGATTGCCCGCGTCGTCCGTGTACTGCCAGCTCTGTTGCAGCTGGTGCTGGTGAAAACTGCGCACGCGCTGCGCCGCATATTCCAGCGCCTCGCGCTGCCCGGGCTCAATGCGCTCCAGCGCACGCCGTTGCCGCTCCCGGGACACCTCCAGTTGTGCCACAGAGTCCGCAGCCAACTCGTCAAAACGCGCAGTGTACTCGAGCAACGCCTCATCGCCGCGCTTGCCGATATCGGCAATGATCGCGGCCACGGTCTGGTTGACGGCGAGATCCGACGCCTCCTCCCACGCTGTCAACTGCGTCAGGGAGCTGTCGAAATCCGCGCTGGTGGTATCAAGGCGTCGCACTCTGCGCCTCCTGAACCGCTGCGGTCAGATCCCCAATAATCTGTGTGATGGCGGCGTACCGGGAGCGCATGGCGGCCTTGTTCACCACAAGGCGCGAGCTGACGGCGGCAATTTCCTGCAGCGGCTCCATGCCGTTCGCCCGCAGCGTGTTCCCGGTGTCAACGATATCGACAATCTGGTCGGCCAGATTCATGATGGGCGCCAGTTCCAGCGCGCCGTAGAGTTTGATCAAATCGGCTTGCACGCCCTGCTGCGCAAAATAATTCCGGGCGATGTTGACGAACTTGGTCGCCACTCTTATACGTGCCCCATCGCTCTGCCAGCCCACCCGCGCGGCGGTCATCAGGCGACAGCGTGCGATTCCCAGGTCCAGCGGCTCGTACAAACCCTCTGCGCCCTGCTCCATCAGGATATCCTTGCCCACGACACCCATATCGGCAGCACCGAAGCGCACATAGGTGGGAACGTCTGTGCCGCGCAACACGACCAGCTGCACTTCGGGCCGATTGGTATCGAACACCAGCTTGCGGCTGGTGTTGATATCCTCGAGTGACTCTATACCGGCGCAGGCGAGCAGGGGCAGCGTCTCCTTCAGGATACGTCCCTTGGTCAGTGCTATGGTCAGTTTATCGTTCATGGTATCCATCGCGCCGCGCTATCGGCGGCCTCCGCAGCCGTATCGGCGCTAGCCTGTTGTCAGTCGAGTTAGCCGCCGCGTATACGCTATGCACCGGCAGCCGGCGCTTGCGCCTGCCACTGTTCGGGCGTATAGGTGCGGATGTTCACAGCGTGAATGCTGCCATTGGCGATATGATCCGTCAGGGCGGCATAGATCAACTGCTGCTTTTTCACGGGGCGCAATCCTTCAAACACGCTGCCGATTGCAGCAATATCGTAGTGACTGCCCTCTCCCTCAACGTGAAATTCACAATCGGGCATGTGGTTCTGCAACAGTTCCTTGACCGCAGCTGGATCCATTTTGGGACTCTCCTTTCGACAGGTGCCGATTGACTGGACAATGCGCACCGGGGCTAACCCGATGGAACAGCGTGTCTACAGTCGCTAGCGGCAAAAAGCCGGTATTTTATGAGAAAAGCATTCAGATAGCGACCGCCACCGCAATGCCATACTATTTATCGACGTCGACAACCACCGTTGTCCAGTTCGCGATAACGGCATCCAGGTCACCATCCTGTTCTCGCGCTGACGCCAGGAACTGGTCGCGGTAGATCTCGCCCAGATTAACGCTTTCGATAATGACATTGTTCAGCTTCCAATCACCGGATTTCTCCATCCCCATCTGGTAGATCACGACATAGGGATCCCTACGGTCGGCATAGATCAACTGCTGCAGTGCCACGCGCGAACGGCCGGGCTCCGCCTTTTCGGGCGGCACAAGCTCAATCCGCGAGCTGCCAAACGCCAGTAAACCCTTGCTGTAGGTGCGCACAAGGGACGAGCGCATCGCCTCCGTGAACTTATCGAGTTGATCGATCAATTTTTTCCTGCCGGCTTCATCGAGACTGCGGTAGCGATCCGAGCTGGCGTAGGGGCCCATCACCTTGCGTGCAAAACCCCGATAGTCGATAAGGGGATCAAGCAGTGACTGTACCTGCTGGTAGTACCGCTCGGGATCAGTCTCGGCATAGGCTTCTGCCGCGACAACGACATCCATTACCTCTTTAGTGGTCTTCTGCACCAGGTCGTATGCGGCCTCGACCTGCGCAAAAGCCTGCACACTGCCTGCTGTCGCCAGCCACAACACGGCGATCATCACTACCTTCAGATTGCGAATTGACATTCCTGTGCTCCATTACTCAATTTGTTAACACCCTGAACCGCAATGCCCTGTATACTCGGCGTTGCACTCAGAGGATGCCTATTAGTTCACCGCCCCATGCTGCAAACTGCTTTCGACATCTACGCCGACCTTATGGTTCCCCGGCACCGGGCGGCGCACACTTTAACAGGAAAATCGCTCCTATGCTGTTAGCAGTGTCCATGATTCTTGTCGGCTTCATTGTCCTCATCTGGAGTGCGGACTTGTTTGTCGCCGGCGCCGCCTCCATCGCGAAAAATATGGGCATGTCGCCTATTATCGTCGGCCTGACCATCGTGTCCATCGGTACATCCGCCCCTGAAATCCTCGTGTCGATCACGGCGTCCATGTCAGGCGCGGGGGAACTGGCTATCGGCAATGCCATCGGCTCCAATATTGCGAACATTGCGCTCGTACTCGGAATTACCCTGCTCGTTGCCCCGCTGATGGTGCAGGAGCGCTGCATGAAGTCGGAAGTGTTCCTGTTGCTGGTGTCGACGTTCGTTGTGGGCCAGCTGATTCTGGATGGTGAACTGTCGCAATCAGACGGCTGGTTAATGGTCGCCCTGCTGGTATTCATCATCGCGCGGCTGGTGAGCCAACAGTTCAAGGATCCGGGGCTGCTGGAGGAAGCGGGGGACGAGCCCGAGAGATTATTGCCACCGGGGCGGGCCTGGTTCAGCTTCCTGGTCGGCCTGGTACTGCTGATTATCAGCTCCAAACTGCTGGTCTGGGGGGCAGTCCATACGGCACAGGAACTGGGTGTATCGGAACTCGTGATCGGGCTTACGATTGTCGCCATTGGCACCAGTCTCCCCGAATTGGCGGCGACAATCGCCAGCGCAATGCGCGGGCACACGGAAATCGCGCTGGGCAATATCATAGGCTCGAACCTGTTCAATTTGCTGGGTGTGATGGCCATCCCGGGTATTGTCGCGACCCACACACTGGAACCCGCCGCCATTTCCCGAGACTACCTGACCATGACCCTGCTGACGGTATTCCTGGCCATTTCTATCTACATCAGCCGTATGCGCAGCAAATCCTCTGTAGGGCACGCCTACCTTGGACGCACCCTGGGAACGCTTTTAGTGGCCTCCTATGCCCTGTATTATTACTCGCTTTACACAACAATGTAGGCAAGGGAACGCTTTATGTCGGAGCAGGGCTCCATCAGTTACACAACCTCAGCGCAGCGCACCATCCGTATGGAGGCCGCTGCAGTAGCGGCGCTCGAATCGCGAATTGGGCCGGATTTCACGTCGGCCTGCGAACTGCTGTTGCAGGTTCGCGGGCGGATTATTGTCACTGGCATGGGCAAATCAGGCCATATCGCACGTAAGATCGCCGCCACGCTGGCCAGCACAGGGTCCCCGGCGTTTTTTGTCCATCCCGGCGAGGCCAGCCACGGGGACATGGGGATGATAACGGCTGAAGACGCTGTGATTGCCCTTTCCAACAGCGGCGCCGCAGCGGAAATCATGACCCTCGTGCCGCTGTTGAAGCGACTGGGCATTCCCCTCATCAGCATGACCGGGAACGCGCAGTCCCCGCTGGGCAAAACCTCCGATGTACATCTGGATACCGGCGTGGATACGGAGGCCTGCCCACTGGACCTGGCGCCAACATCCAGCACCACTACGGCGCTGGTGATGGGGGACGCGCTGGCCATTGCGTTACTGGAGGCGCGCGGCTTTACCGCCGATGATTTCGCGTTCTCACACCCCGGCGGCACCTTGGGCAGGCAACTCCTCCTGAAAGTTCAGGACGTGATGAAGACCGGCGATGATATTCCGATTGTCACCGAGGAGGTCAAGCTGTCCGAGGCCCTGCTGGAGATCAGCAACAAGCGCATGGGCATGACCACCGTGGTCGACAAGGACGGCAATCTCGTCGGTGTCTTTACCGATGGTGACTTGCGCCGCACCCTCGACAGCCGCACCGACATCAACCACACCGCTATCGGGCAGTTGATGAGCAAGGGGGGGAAAACAATCGAAGCCGACATGCTCGCGGCTGCCGCCATGCACATTATGGAAGAAAACGAAATCAGCTCTCTCGTGGTACTCGACAAAGCGGGCAGGCTTACCGGGGTTCTCCACCTGAAAGACCTGCTGCACGCGGGCATCGCCTGACACGGAACTGTTCTTCGATGAAGCCCTCTAAGGATTGCGAGACCCTCGCTCGCCTGCTGCCGGATTTGGCGGCACTGAGCTCACCCACCCATGAAAAAAATGTTTTGCGGAGTGTACCTATGTCAACACACTGTCCGAACCCTCGTAGCAGTTCGATGAAATCCCTCGCCGCAACGCTGGTGTTGTCTATGAGCTTTGCTGCCACCCTGGCCCAGGCACTGCCCGGGGATCGCGATAAACCCATGCGGATTACTGCCGACAAGGCCGAGCGCGATGACGTCAACGGCGTCACCATCTACAGGGGGAACGTCGTGGCAATCCAGGGCACCCTGAAGCTGGAGTCAGAGAAACTCACGATCTACGTGATCGATGACCAGGCGAACAAGATTGTCGCAGAGGGCAATCCGGCCAAGATGCAACAGAGACCGGAGTTGGACAAAGCCATGGTCTTCGCCAGGGCCAGCGTCATCACCTACTACCGGTCGGAAGAGCGCGTGCACCTGCAGACTGACGGGTATGTGGAGCAGGACGGCTCGGTCGTCAATGGCGATTCGATTGACTATTTCATCGAGAAGCAGCTGACCAAAGCGACATCCGATCCCAATCGCAAAGACGACAGGGTGGTGGTGGTTATTCCTCCCAGCGAACTAAAGGAAGAGAAAAACAGTGGCGCAACTGAAAGCGAGTAACCTGGCCAAGGCCTATCGCGGACGGGAGGTCATCCAGGATGTCTCCGTCGAGATTGACAGCGGGCAGATCGTCGGCTTGCTGGGCCCCAATGGCGCGGGAAAAACCACGTGTTTTTATATGATCATCGGGATCGTTCCCGCCGACCGCGGGGTTATCACGATTGACGAGGAGGATATTACCGCCCTCACAATGCACGAACGGGCGCGCCGTGGCGTAGGCTATCTCCCGCAGGAGGCGTCAATTTTTCGCAAGCTCACCGTCGGCGACAATATCATGGCTATCCTGGAGACCCGCTCGGATCTCAACAAGAAGGAGCGTCTGGCGCGGCGCGACGAATTGCTGGACGAGTTCAATGTGGCGCATCTGCGTGACAGCCTTGGCCAGTCCCTGTCGGGCGGCGAGCGACGTCGCGTCGAAATCGCCCGGGCACTGGCTACCGAGCCTGACTTTATTATGCTGGACGAGCCTTTCGCCGGCGTAGACCCAATCTCTGTTGCCGACATCAAGCAGATCATCCAGCACCTGCGCGACCGGGGCATCGGCGTGCTCATCACAGATCACAATGTGCGTGACACCCTGGATATCTGCGAAAAAGCCTACATCGTCGGCGAGGGCCGCATCATCGCCTCCGGGACAACCGAGGACGTACTGAACAATGAGCACGTCCGCCAGGTCTACCTCGGCGACCAGTTCCGTATGTAACGGGCCACCCGGGCAGGGCCGCCCGGGTAGGGCCACGCAGGTCGCGCCGCCCGAACAGGTCACAGCAATCGATTATTCGACCACCTCACAGAACCTAGCAATTTTCACGCCAACGCCTTGCCACCCTCCGGTGACGGGGGCTACACTGTTTATGTCAGTCCCCGTTACAGGGTCGACACACGCATGAGACAGACAATGCTCCGAGCCTTGAAATGAAGCAATCACTCCAGCTGAAACTGGGTCAACAGCTGACGATGACGCCGCAGCTGCAGCAGGCGATTCGGTTACTGCAGTTGTCGACACTGGACCTCCAACAGGAAATCCAGCAGGCGCTGGATAGCAACCCACTGCTGGAAATGTCTGAGGATGATTCTTACGGTGCCGATGACGACCCGTCAGACAACAATTCCAACGACGCTGGCGACAGCGACGACTCCCCGCGCAACAAGAATGACAAAAACAGTGACACCCCGGAGGACGCCCCCGACTGGAGCTCACAGGAGCTGGACGGGACAAGCTCGATGTCCGATGAACTGCCTGTCGATGTACAGTGGGACGACTTGCTGCCGTCTGCGTCGGCGCCCTTATCCCAGGGTGATGACAACAATGACAGCGATTTTGCTGCACAGAATTCGGCCAGCGAATCCCTGCGCGAGCAACTGCTATGGCAACTGGGGCTGACACGCCTTTCCGATACCGACCGCCTCATCGCGCTGTCGATTATCGATGCCACGGATGCCAACGGTCGCCTCCTGAGCACCCCCGAGGAGATTTTCGAGTCCCTGTCGGGCGACCTCGATGTGGAGTTTGACGAGCTGATCGCCGTGCTGCACCGCCTCCAGCAATTTGAACCCGCCGGTGTATGCGCGCGCGACCTGCAGGAATGCCTGCTGATACAACTGAACCAGCTACCGCCCACAACACCCTGGCTGGAGCAGGCGAGGCTGATCGTCAGTCGCTACCTGAACCAGTTGGCCACCAGCGACTTCGGGCAGATCCTGAGGCGCACACGTATCAACGAGGAAGAACTCAAGCAAGTCCTCACGCTGATTCAGTCGCTGGACCCCAACCCGGGCTACACCGCGGTCCCTGAGGACGTGGAGTATGTTGTGCCGGATGTGTTCGTCACCAAGCGCAATGGTCGCTGGCTGGTCGAGCTGAATCCGGATATCGCGCCGAAACTGCGTATCAATACGGGCTACGCGAGCCTGATCAAGCGCGCCGACAACAGCGCGGACAACACCTACTTACGGGATAACCTGCAGGAAGCGCGCTGGTTCCTGAAGAGTCTCCACAGCCGCAACGAAACCCTGATGAAGGTGGCGAGTAAAATTGTCGATCACCAGCGAAATTTTCTCGAGTACGGCACCGAAGCCATGAAGCCACTGGTGCTGCACGAGATCGCCGAGGCCGTGGAGATGCATGAGTCCACGATATCCCGGGCGACCACCAACAAATACATGCACACGCCCAGGGGCGTTTTCGAGCTCAAGTACTTTTTCTCAAGCCACGTCGCGACTACCGCCGGCGGCGAGTGCTCTTCAACGGCCATCAGGGCGCTGATCAAGAAGCTGGTCGCAGCGGAGAACCCGCGTAAACCCTTGAGCGACAACAAAATCGCCCTGCTGTTAAAAGAGCAGGGCATTGAAATTGCCAGACGTACCATTGCCAAATACCGCGACGCGCTTTATATACCCCCGTCCAACGAACGCAAACGTCTGGTCTAGAATCATACTATCAGTAACCGGCCTCGCCGGCGTCAGGCACCACTTGTCTCACACTTGTAACAGGAGCAATCTATGCAACTCACCATCACTGGGCACCACCTGGAAATCACCACACCGTTGAAGGAGTACGTGGAAAGCAAACTGGAGCGTCTCCAGCGCCATTTTGACCAGATTACCGCCACCGATGTCATTCTTACCATTGAAAAAAAGGTGCAGCGCGCGGAAGCCACTGTCCATATCGCTGGTGGAGACTTATTTGCACACTCCGAATCGGAAGATATGTACGCCGCGATTGATGCGCTGTCCGACAAGCTGGACCGCCAGCTGATCAAGCACAAACAAAAGCACCGGGGGCACTAGACAAACCATAATGAGTGTCCTCAGCCAAATATTGAGCCCGGCGCGCACGGTATGCTGCGCGCCTGGCATCAGCAAAAAACGCCTGTTTGAAACCATTGCAACGATTGTCTGTGAAGACCAGGTTGCCCTGCCCTACGACCAGGTGCTGGACCACCTTATCTCGCGCGAGAAATTGGGAAGTACCGCTCTCGGGCAGGGCATCGCCATCCCGCACTGCCGGGTCGGCGATTGCGCCGAGCCGCTGGGCGCCCTCCTCACGCTGGAAGAACCCATCCCCTTCGACGCACCGGATGACCAGCCTGTAGACCTGCTGTTTGTACTCCTGGTGCCCGAGGAGGCCCATCAACAACACCTCGACATTCTGGCAACAGTGGCGCGCCTGCTGAGCCAGGCGGACTTTTGTGCCCGTCTGCGCGCGGCCAGGGATGACCGTGCCCTGTACGATATTGCGTGTAGTGCCGAGGCCTGAAGTGGAGGACTGCGAGTGCGATTGATTGTCATCAGTGGGCGCTCTGGCTCCGGCAAGAGTACCGCGCTACACCAGTTGGAGGACGAGGGGTTCTACTGTATCGACAACCTGCCGGTGTCCCTGTTGCCCGCGCTGATGGAGAAAGTGAACGACGAGGAATTCCAGTTGTTCCAGGGTACCGCAGTCTGTATCGACGCCCGCAATGCCTGGAAGGACCTGAAGAATTTTCGCGATATACTCGACGAACTCCCATCCTCGATAGAACTCCAGGTGCTTTATCTCGACGCCCAGGTGACCGCACTGTTACACCGGTTTGGCGAAACGCGCCGCCGCCACCCCCTCAGTACCGACCTGGTGTCCCTGGCGGAGGCGATTGACCGCGAGCAGGAACTGCTGGAACCGATCGCCCGATGTGCGAACCTCGTGCTGGATACCAGCCAGATGACGGTCTACGAACTGCGCGATGCGATCAAGCAGCAGCTCCTGGGCACCAGTACCGGCACCATGTCGATACTGATCCAATCCTTCGGCTTCAAACGCGGGGTACCGGCGGACGCGGACCTGGTGTTCGATGTGAGGATGTTGCCCAACCCACACTGGGTCAAAGAGCTGCGCATAAAGACGGGCCTCGACGACGAGGTCTGCGCTTTCCTCGAAGAACAACCGATGACTGCAGACCTCTATCGCGATCTTCGTCACTACCTGGATACCTGGCTCCCACGCTATCGCGAGGGCAACCGCAGTTATATGAATATTGCCCTGGGTTGTACCGGAGGCCAACATCGGTCAGTATATTTGGCGAATCGCCTTTACAAGCACTACCAGACGGAATATCCGTCGATGCACATAAGACACAGGGAACTCCAGTAGACAGGCCATCACGTGATTCGGACCCAGATACTCATTATCAACAAGCTCGGTTTGCACGCTCGCGCGGCAGCCAAGTTTGTCGCATGCACTTCCGCCTTCTCCAGCAGGATACAGACAGGCAAGGACGGTCATCTTGTCGACGGCAAAAGTATCATGTCAGTTATGATGCTCGCCGCCGGCAAGGGCACAGTGCTGGAGCTTGAAATCGACGGCAGTGATGAAGAGGAAGCACTGGCCGCGCTACAGCAACTCCTCGAAAACCGCTTCGACGAACCCGAGTAAACAGCAGTTCCGTAACTAATCACGTTGTTGCAGGCCCCGCTTTTCCGGATAATTCTTTCTTCGGACATTCCTGTCCTGTGGGGAGTTTTTCGGGTATTCGCATGGCTCAAGATAAAGAAATATCCCAGCAAACCCTCAATCGAATTTCAGCAGCTCTGGAAAGCGGGACGTTTGTCGATGTCCGGCGCATGCTGAATGGCTTGTCTCCTCCCGACATCGCACACCTGATCGAATCCTCCCCTCCCAGATTCAGGCATATCCTGTGGCAGATGGTCGATGCCGAGCGAGAAGGTGAGGTGCTTGGCGAACTCGGCGACGATTTGCAGGCACAGTTCCTGCGCGCGATGAACGCCGCGGAGGTCATACAGCTCACCGAGCGCCTGGAAGACGACGACATCGCTGACATCCTGCAGCAGCTGCCCGGCCATATCATGCGTGAAGTGCTCAACGCGATGGACCACCAGGACAGGGCGCGGCTTGAGCGGGTCGTGCACTATCCGGAGGATGTCGCCGGCGGACTGATGAACACGGACACGATTACCATCCGGGCCGCGTTAACCCTGGATGTGGTGCTGCGCTATTTACGCCGCCACAGCGAAATCCCGAAAATGACAGACAACCTGATCGTGGTGAATCGCTCCGACCGCTATATAGGTATGTTGCCTCTGCGCACCCTGCTGGTTTCCGACCCTGCGACATCGGTACGGGAAATGATGGTCACCGATATTGAGGCGATAAACGTGAAAACCCCCGACACCGAGGTAGCGCGACTGTTCGAGCGGAACGACTGGGTGTCCGCGCCGGTGGTGGATGACAATGGCACGCTGCTGGGGCGTATTACTATCGATGACGTGGTGGACGTCATCCGCGAGGATGCGGATCGCTCCCTGATGTCCATGGCGGGCCTGGATGAGGACGCCGATACCTTTGCCCCATTTATTCGCGCCGCGCCGGGCCGCGCCGTCTGGCTGGGCATCAACCTGGTCACCGCGTTCATCGCCGCCTCTGTTATCAACCTGTTCCAGGGCACGATTGAGAAGGTTGTCGCCCTCGCAGTTCTGATGCCCATCGTCGCCTCCATGGGCGGCATTGCCGGCACACAGACGCTGACGCTGGTAGTACGCGGCATCGCGATGGGACAGGTGGGAAGATCCAACCAGGCCTGGTTGATAAACAGGGAACTCCAGATCGGACTGGTGAATGGCCTGCTGTGGGCCGCAGTGGTGGCGATCGCCGCTTCCATCTGGTTTGACGACTGGACGATAGGCTGGATCATTGCCGCCGCGATGGTCATCAACCTGGTAACCGCCGCCCTGGCGGGCGCCGTACTGCCACTCTTTATGACGCGGATAAAGATCGACCCTGCGCTTGCCGGCGGCGTGGTGCTCACTACGGTGACCGATGTGGTGGGCTTCGTCTCCTTCCTCGGCCTGGCGACACTCTACTATGGCTAAATACCGCCCGGACGATGGGCCCGACCCGGACGAACCGCCCAGCAAAAGCGCACGTAAACGGGAGATGCACGGTTTACAGGCGATGGGCGAATCGCTGGTAAACCTGAGCGACAAACAACTCGCGCAGATTCCCATCGAGGATGAGCGGCTGCTGTCCGCTATCCGGGAGTGTCGGCAAATAAACAGCAATAGCGCCCGCAAACGCCACCTGCAGTTCATTGGCAAACTCATGCGCAATATTGATCCCGCACCCATTGAGCAGGCGCTACTGGCCCTGGACAACGCGAAGCAGCAGCGCAACGCGGCCTTCCATCAACTGGAGCAATTGCGTGCGGACATACTGGCAGCAGGTGTTGAGGGCGTGGAACTGGCTATGGTGCGGTTTCCCGATGCAGACAGGCAGCACCTGCGCCAGCTGGTGTTACAGCACGGCCGGGAGACCGAGCGCAACAAACCACCCGCAGCCAGCCGCAAATTATTCGCATACCTCAGGGAACTGTTTGAGACTCACGGCGATTCCGACTGAGCCGCCGTTTCGCCTGCCTGGTCCTGCGAGGGTGTGGGGGTCTTCCCCGCTGGCGTGTCATCAAAAATCCGATCGAAGCTGACCTCAGGCTCATTCCAGGTGCCGCCAATCGTATAGACCGCGCTCGACAGGCGGTTCATCTGCTTACTGAAGACCTGGCTCACCACAAACACGCCTGCCGCCACCGGCAGACTGGCAGCCAGCGCCGCTATCCAGGGCAAATTATTCGCAACCGGCAGGGTCGCCACCAGCTGGCCGTCCAGTGTCCTGTCGTGTAAGTCAGACACCCCGCTGAACCTGAAACTCGACCCGCCCTCGACATCCATGCGCGCCACAGTCAGCATGCTGTTCTGCACCTCGACTTCGCCGTGAACACTGTCGAACGGGATCCCCGCTTCAAACATATTGGACAGGCTCAGGCGTTGCACGATATCGGCGAGATTCAGGATACTGGCGACGCGCACAGCACCGGAGGCGCCCGCTGGCGCATCCAGGAAACTGCCCGGCCCAATCTGTATCTGCAGATTGCCCTGCCCCTCTGACAACAGGAAATCCTGTGGGCCACCGGGCCAGCGAAAATCCACGTCAATCGCGCCGCCCTTTGTTTCCAGGATGCGCTGGTAATCAAAATACGTCAGCGTCTGGCCCAGGTCATCGAAGTCGAGATGGGCCTGCAACTCGGTATA
>JAGRIK010000107.1 GCA_020443325.1 Halioglobus sp. | reverse complement strand
TGACCCCAAATATCATTACCGGATATCACGCATGTTTCGGCGATTTACAAGTTCATATGATTCATGATCTGAACGATTGAGTAGTTATGCCGTGGAGAGTGCGATTCGAGTTGAGAAATCTATGGTGTTGAAGTGGGCGTTGCTTCTGTGTGTTATTGGGATATGTGGCTGTTCAACGGGCCCAATTATCCCGGTGCAACCGCACAAGGAATTTTCCATTCAACCGGAGAACGCTGATATACAGGTAGCGACTATAGGTGAGGCTGTAATGTCGCTTACATCGTATCTTATTTATCCGGCGATTCAGTTGCACGAAGATACTGATGGTGGCGACGGAGGATTTTTGATCAAGTGTACTGTGCCAAAGCAAGTCCTCGTGGCGACTTTTGAGGATGATGTCTGGCTTTACTTTCCTGGAAATAACGTGACCGACTACGATCTTATTACTTCCAACGTGGTGAGAGGCGGGTTAAAGCTGAACAAGAATGAACTGGATCCCGCCACTGGTAAGAATAGGGTAGCCATCTACTGTCGGATGCCGAGCGTGACACGGTCTGCCAATGGCGAAATGTCGTATGATATGGGCGAATATTCCGCCGAGGACGAAAATGGAGTCCAGAAAACGCTGCTGTATAGCGGACGGAATAACCAGGAATTATTCTTTTCGTACTATTCCTATCGGGGTGCAGGATCGCGTACAAAGAAAAGCATCATTCACGATTTATCACTCAGTAATCTGATTTCGGTGGATGAGGCGAGGATAGAAATTCTCGGCGTTAGTGACAACGCCATTGAATACAGGGTTCTGCAGGCATTCAGCAGCGATGACTGGTAGTGGTGATATTTGGATATTTGGATATTTGGGGTCAGAGGGATATTTGGGGTCAGAGTAAAAACTAATGTTTTTACTCTGACCCCAAATATCATATAGACGCCCAGGGCCTGCCCTGCTTTATCGGATATCATATCCAGCAATGGGCCGACGGCGGTGGAGGGGTTGGTTCGGCGGTAGCGATTAGTGCCGCAGATGTCTGGCTTCAGACTAACGATTTGGTGGACTGTAATTAACGGGTTAGAAAGGATTGGTTTCTATTCTGACGTCAAAGTTCATCCCTGAAATAACAAAACCCAGCCACATCCGTTAGGTGTGGCTGGGTATTCTGCTTGGAGGTTCCTGGTAGAACCGATCAGGCGGCTCGACGCCGACGCCAGAATAACAGCAGCGATCCGAGGCTCATCAGGGCTAGCGTTCCAGGCACGGGGATGTCAGTGGTGGGACAGCCCGGGAGATTGGGGTTGGTGTCGCAGGTGTCTTCTCCACCCGTGAATCCCGCCAGCAGGAAGCTGCGAATATTCAGGAACTGTTCGGAGTTGAAATTGTTCACCAGGGACGGCTGACTATTTATATCGCCGTAAATCACCAGTCTACCCATGTTATCCACCAGAACATCCGGGCCCCACGCTGCGGCTGTACAGACCGGATTACCTGGATTGGAAACCGTGAAACAGGCATCGCTGTTCACGCCACCTGTCGGCTGGACGCGCCCCGGTCCGTTGTGCTGTGCAGGCTGGTTACGAATGTCGAACGGATCTGTGAGGATCGTTGTCGGGCTATTGGAAAACACGTGGTCGAAGACATCAAATCCCAGACCACCGACCAGCAAACCGAGGTCGCCAGTCAAGTCGCGTCCGATCTGCTGGATCGCAGCATTGTGAGTTTCACAACAGGGGCGTTCGGCTGTCAGGAACAGCCCGCCATTGGAGCCAACAAAGTTGGTCATTCGGCTTTGGACGTCGTTACTTATGCCATTAAAAATATCGCCTTCCCAGACGATGTCCGACATGAATATATCGTTAAGTTGTGCTGCGCTCAGGCTGCTCCAGTCACCGTAGCGGGTAGTGGTGTCGCCCGCCGCGATGAAACCTTGTTCTATCGTAGCCAGTTCGCTCCGTGTTCCGACCAGTGAAATCACAGCGGCATTTACTGGGACGGTTAATACAGACGCAAGCAGTATCGCGGACGCCTGGCCTAACCTCTTGGTAGCAGTTGCAAACATTTTCATGAACCTTCTCCTTGGTGCGGTTGTACACCTTTCGTTGTTGACGCAGGTATATATGCGAAATTTATGCCAAGATGAAAGAGTTAAAGTTAAATCAATGCCTTACATATTGTTGGGAGATCATGTGATGCCGGAGTGTAAAAAAAACTGACAAACGAGTACTAGCAAGCTTTCTACCCTGCCCCTAAATATCCTGCTGTAGCGACGGAGCGTTTGATCAGTGCGAGAATTCTGTCACTATCACACGCCAGTTGTGTGTTAATGACAACAGCGTCGCTTTGCTCATCTACATGCAACTCTTCGTAGGTGTCCAGCTGGTGTTCAAGCACAGACCGGTCCGCTTCTGAAATGTCGTTTGCTTCGCGCTGGCGCGCTTCGACACGACGCCTGAGCTCTTCCGGGTCAGCAGTAAAACACAGAATGCGCAGGGGCACCGAGAGATCGTTGGCCAACTGTTTGAATATGTCTCGCTCCGCACGACCAAGAAATGTAGCATCGATGATCGCCGAGTAACCCGACTCGAGGATATCCCTCGCCAGTTGCCGGAGTGTTGCATATGTTTTTTCGGTGGCCGTATCGGAGTACACCCCAACACCAATACTGGCCATTTCATTGTTTGCTTTACCCCTGCCGAACAGTCTCTGGCGTTCCCGGTCGGAGCGAACCCTGATCGCGCCCATCCGCTCGGCGAGCGGTGCGGAATATGTAGACTTACCACTGCCGGATAATCCATGCGTGATAAGCAACAGGCAATCTTTTCGCCGGGTGTAGCCGAGGGCAAGTTGCATATAATTCTCAAACTCTGCCAATGACTTTGACTGAGCGCTGCGATCAACAACTTGCTCAAAACGTATACTCGCAACTTTGGCTCGCACCATTGCCCGATAGGCGAGGTAATAGCGCAAAACGCATAAACCGGAATAGTAGCCGGTGGACTCCAGGTAGCGGTTCAGGAAACGGAAAGCATATTCTCGTTTATTGTGATCCTCCAGATCCATAAACAGAAACGCCACTTCACTCATTACATCGATCCAGTAGAGATCCGGATTAAACTCGATGCCATCAAAAATGACGGGCATCTGATCGATCATGGCCATATTACCCAAATGCATATCACCGTGGCATTCACGAACATACCCCTGTTGCTTTCGCAGTGAAAACTGCTGAAAACAGCGATGATATTCCTGGCTCATCCACCGCTCCAACAAACCAAGCCATGCAATATGTTGGGGATCGTCAGTGCGGTTGCGAATCTGGGTGAAGTTTTCCTGCACCGGCGCGTGAACCTGATGCGGGTCACCATAGTGAGAATCAGCCTGCGCAGCTGGTAAGTTCACGTGAAAATCTGCAATCTGGCTGGTGACCTGATCGATATGCGACTGTTCCAGAAGGCCGCGCTCCGCCATGTGGGCAAGTAATGCGTCCTGGGAAAAGCGCCGCATTTTCACCGCGTATTCCAGTACCTGTCCGGTCCCTGCTAACACTGGTTCCTGTTGCGTACCGGTGATAGGGACGACATCAAGATAGAGATTCGGTGCCAGCCTGCTATTCAAACGCAGCTCTTCCTCACAGTAGTACTGGCGTTTTTTTAACGTAGTGAAATCCAGGAATCCAAGGTCCAGCGCCTTCTTGATTTTGTATGCATAGCCACCACAGAGTATCACCCAGGAGATATGGGTCTCGATCAATTCCGGGGTGTCAGTCTCTTCTGGAAAGACTGCGGGGTTCAGCAAGGCCTCGATTAGCAACTGCTGTTCTGTAGTAGGCACTGCTATCTCCCTCCGTTAGTTTTGCAGCGACGAGTCCGGTGCAATCGACAGCACCGCAGCACCTGTGAGTCGACCGTTGCGCAGATCATCCAGGGCCTGGTTCGCCCGGTCCAGAGGGTAGCGGTGAACCTCCGTCTGTATCGGGATCCTTGCGGCCAGCGGTAGGAACTCTTCGCCGTCGGCGCGGGTCAAGTTGGCGACAGATTGAATGCTGCGCTCACCCCATAGGTCGCTATAGGGAATGGGAGGGATGTCGCTCATGTGGATACCCGCACAGACCACCTTGCCGCCCTTTTTAACCGCCCTCAGGGCCTGAAGTACACAGTCACCGTCCGGGGCAAAAATTATCGCCCCGTCCAGTAACTCAGGGGCACTGACACCGGAGTCACCCGCCCAGCGAGCGCCCAGCTTCAGGGCAAAGTCCTGCGCGGCCTGATCCCCGGGGCGTGTGAAAGCGTAGACTTCCTGTTGGTGATAACGGGCTAGCTGGATAAGAATATGGGCCGCCGCACCAAAGCCATAGAAACCGAGGCGCCCGGCATCGGCAACCGGTCGCCAGGAGCGATAGCCTATGAGTCCTGCGCACAGCAGTGGCGCTGCCTGCAATGCGCTGAAGCCTTCCGGCACGGGGAAACAATAACGGCCCTCGGCCAGCGTGTACTCCGCAAAGCCGCCATCAACCTGGTAGCCGGTATAGACAGCGTCATCACAGAGATTTTCGCGGGCACTGGCGCAAAACTCACAATGGCCACAACTGCCGCCCAGCCATGGTACTCCCACCCGTTGTCCCACGGAAAAATTGCCGGCATTGTCGCCCAGCGCTTCCACGATCCCCACGATCTGGTGGCCGGGAACCAGTGGCAATCGCGGCTCGGTCAGATCCCCGTCGACAACATGCAGATCGGTGCGACAGATACCGCAGGCCAACACTCGAAGCAGTAACTGCCCATCGCTCACCACCGGCTGCGGCAGTTCCATCAGCTCCAGTGGCTGTCCCATCTTTTTCAGTACCATTGCTTGCATCAGGGTGTTACTCCTTGTGATTCTGCAATTGTGGAAGAGTCACCATGTAACGGCCTGAACGCCTACTCCTGCCGGGGCAGTACCAGATCGCCTGACTCCAGGCCGCTGATAACTTCTATCATACCCGCCGGGCCGGTCTGTCCCAGGCGGACAAAGCGGCGCTCGATAACACCGTCGTGCGCTACCCACACCACGTCCAGCTGGCCCACACTGGCCACGCGGTCAGCGGGCACGAGTAGCTGCGGACGGTAACCGGCAAGTACCTGCAGCCGCGCATACATGCCGGGCAACAGAGTCTGGTCGGAGGGCAGGACCGCCCGCACCAGAAAGCTGCGCGAGCCCGGGTCCGCCGCCGGTACGATCTCCTCAATGGTTGCGGTAAATGTGCGCTGTACCGAGGGCACCTCCACCTGCAACTCGGCGCCGGGTTGCAGTGCCAGCGCCAGTTGCTCGCGCACCCAGGCCTCCACCTGCAGCGAGAACGGGTTGTACAGGGCCAGTAACTTCTGGCCGGGGGAGGCGGTGTCGCCCGGCTCCGCAAACCGATCGACGATACGCCCGGCAATGGGCGAGCGTATAGTGGTGAAGCTGACGGCGGTCTCTGCTTCCTGCAGCGCCTGCTGCGCTGCGCCCAGATCGGCCTCCAGTGCGGCGGCATTGGCGCGCGCCGCATCGCGGTCGGCGATGGCGATCAGGCCCCGCTTGTGCAACTCCTCGGCGCGCTCCAGGTTTTTCCTGGCCTGGGTCAGTCTCGCCTCTACGGAGAGAATCTGTTCCCTGCCCTGTTGCGCGCGTGCCAGCAGGTCGCCCTTTTCCAGTTCTATCAGCAACTGGCCGGGCTCGACTACATCACCGGCGCGCACCGAGATGCCGGTGATACGCGCCAGCAGGCGCGAGGAAATGATCGTCGTTTCCTTGGCCTCAATGGAGGCGGGGACCGACTCGGTGAAAGGCACTTCCTCTACAGTGACGGCAATCGCCTCGCTGGTGTCAATGGCGTCGCTCGCCGCCAGCCCGGGGGCAATCTTGTCCGTGAACACGCCCGCCATCGCCGCGACCAGTAAAGCCAGCACCAGCAGCGCGGCCGCGGCCAGCAGGAGTTTGCGCGGGATCTTGTTCATGCTGTCACGTCCTCGTCAAAAACCAACAGGTAGACCGCAGGGACCACGATCAGGGTCAGGAAGGTGGATGCGATAATGCCGAAAATAATGGCCAGTGCCAGCCCGCTGAACACCGGGTCCAGCGTTATTACTAGGTTGCCCAGCACCGTGGTGCCCGCGGTCAGCAACACCGGTCGCATCCTGACTGCGCCGGCCTGCAACAGCGCTTCCTGCACGGTCTCGCCGCGTGCCCTGGCCTGGCTGATAAATTCCACCAGAATCAGGGAATTGCGCACGACGATACCGGCTAGCGCGATCATCCCTATCATCGCGGTTGCGGTGAACAGCACCGGGTCGGGTGCGCCGCCAACGACCCGCTCTCCGAACTGGTTCATCAGCCAGAAGCCGGGCATGATGCCGATGATGGTCAGGGGTATGGATGACATGATGATCAGTGCCAGCGCGGTGGAATGCGTTTGCAACTGCAACACGACGAAGATCGCCAGCAGCGCGAACAGGTAGCCAAGGCCCATGTCGCGAAAGACGTCCACGGTGATGCGCCATTCACCCTCGCCGCCCCACACCACGTGGGTATCAGCCGGCAGTTCCCAGCTGTCCCCGCCGCCGCTGTTGAGATAGGTGCGCGCATGCCAGGGCGCACCGTCGCGCGGCGACGCGCCTTCATCGGCGCTCATATCGGCGATCACTTCCGCCGGCGTGCGACCGTTAAGTTCCGCCGTCACATAGACCACCGGGCGTAAATCCTTGTGGTGGATGGTCTGGTCGGCGGTGCTTTGCTGGAAGTGCCCGAGTTCACCCAGTGGCACGAGTGGCTGCGGGGCGATGTCCAGCCCCTGCTCGGTACTGGCCTTGGTGACACCCTGGCGGCCTTTCACCAGCAGGCCCTCGAAATCGTGCTGCGAAACGCGCAGGTGTGGATCGAGTCGCAGCTCCAGCGGCAGTGGCCTGGCCTCCCGTTCCAGTTGCAGGTAGCCGGCGGTGTAGCCCGCATTGGCCATGGCCAGCGTGCTGGCAATGTCTTCCGTGGCCACGCCGGACAGCGCGGCTTTCTGCTTGTCGGTTACGAAGCGCAGTCGCACCTGCTCGTCCGCTATTGTCGAGTCGAGTTCCACCACGTGCGTCTCGCGCGACAAGCGGTCCAGCAGTGCAGTGGCTGCGGCCTGTTGTGCACTGTACGGCGTCAGCGTATCGCCGTAGATTTCCGCGACCAGTGTGCTGAGCACAGGCGGTCCGGGCGGCACTTCCACCACCTTGATTCTTACCCCGTCGCGATTGATCGGCGCCAGCAACTCGCGCAGGCGCAACACGATCGCGTGTGACTGTTGCGCACGGCGGGATTTGTCGGCCAGTGTGAGTCGCAGCTCGCCCATGTGCGCGCCCTCGCGCAGGTAATAGCGGCGCACCAGCCCGTTGAAATCGATGGGCGATGCGACCCCGACAAACGCCGCAATGGCCATGACCTCAGGAAGCCGGCGCACCTGGTTCGCCACCTCGCGTGTGACCGCCGCCGTCTGCTCCAGGCTTGCACTCTCGGGCATATCGATCAGCACCTGCACTTCGTTCTTGTTGTCGAACGGCAGCAGTTTCAGGGGTACCGCGCGCAGCAGCGGCAGGACGGCTGTCGTAATGAACAGGGCGAGTACCAGCCACAGCAGGGCTTTGGCGCGGACGCGATGGCCGATCACTGGGGCCATCGCGCGGCGGTATAAACCGCCATTCGGTGCCGCAGTTGCTTCCACAGCTGAGCCCGGGGATGCCTTCAGCAATCGGCTGGCCAGCCACGGCGTGACCAGGAAGGCCACCAGCGTGCTGGCGATCACGCTGACCGGCACGTTGAACGCCATAGGAGCCATGTACGGTCCCATCATGCCGGTGATGAATGCCAGCGGCAGGAAGGCGACAACAATGGTGACGGTGGACAATATCAACGGCACACGAATCTCGGCGATGGCGGCCACCACGCGCTCGCGTAGCGGCATCGATGTCCTGTCCATGAAGCGGGTTATGTTGTCGACTCCGGTGATGGGGTCGTCGACCAGCAGGCCCAGTGACAGGATCAGAGCGAATAGCGTCACGCGATTGATCGTGTAACCCATCGCGTAGTCCAGGCCCAGCGTGATGCCATAGCAGATCGGTACCGCCAGCCCGACGACCATGGCGGCGCGCCAGCCCAGGAATACGCCGATAAACATCACCACGGTGACGATGGCGAATGCGAGGCTGGCGGTGAGGTCGTTCACTTTTTCGTTGGCCGTCTGGCCGTAGTCGCGCAACACCTCCACCTGTACATCGGGCGGCAGCAGGGTGTCCTGTAGGCGGGCTATTTCGCGATGCACTGCCTGTGCGACGGTAACCGCATTGGCGCCGCGCTGTTTGGCGACCGATATCGCGACCATCGGATGGGAGGCACCGGCGGCTGCCGCGCCAGTGTCTGCGCGAGCGGCGGGGTGGGCTGCGGTGAAATCAATCCAGGTGTAGCTGTCGCTTTCCGCCGGCCCATCCTCGATGCGCGCTACATCGCGCAGGTAGACCGGCACTGAGTCGATGACATTGACTACGAGGGTCTCCAGCGCCTGGCTGTCCGGCACAAAGTCACCGACCTCCAGTTCGATGGAGTCATTGCCCAGGGTCCAATCGCCAGCGGCGCGGCGCACGTTCGACACAGCCAGTGCCGATACGATATCCGCTGTGGTGGTCTTGCGTGCCCCCATGCTCTCGGGATTGATCAGTATCTTGATCGTGCGCGGCCGTCCCCCCACCACATTGACTTCCCCTGCCTCGGGTATGCCCTGCAAGACTGTGGAGACTTCATCGGCGACGCGTCGCAGTTCGTAGTCGCTGTAACGCTCGTCGTTGTCGCTCCACAGGCCCAGCATCACGATGGGCACATCATCCACTTCCACCGGGTGCACCAGCCACCGACTGACCACCGGGGGCACGCGGTCCTGGTTGGCGTAGAGTTTATTGTAGGTGTTGAGCAGCGAATCCTCGCGATCCTGTCCTACGTAGAACACCAGCGTGACGCTGGCGCGGCCAGTGGCGGATGCGGAGTAGACGTGCTCTACCCCGGGGATTTGCGACAGCAGTTTTTCCAGCGGTATGGTCACCTGTCGCTCGACCTGGCGGGCGCTGAGCCCCGGCGCTTCCACCAGCACGTCGACCATGGGCACCACGATCTGGGGTTCCTCCTCGCGGGGGGTATACAGCAGCGCCAGCACGCCCGCGCCCAGGGCGAGCAGGAAAATGACTTTCGGCAGCCCGCCACCCAGCGCGTAGTGCACGATGCCGTCGATCGCGTTGCTGATGGCGCGGCCGTAGCGACCTTCCTCAATGTTCGACACAGTAGATTCCGTGCAGGGTTTCGATCATGGCGGTGACGTGTGTGCTCGTCAGTGAGTAGAAAATGCGTTGGCCATCGCGCCGTGTGGCGACGATTTGCTCATCGCGCAGGCGCGCCAGGTGTTGTGAAATCGCGGACTGGCTGAGTCCGGTTAACTCCTCCAGCTCACCGGCCGTGTGTTCGCGGGTCAACAGCGCACACAGCACCAGCAGCCGATTGGGATTGGACAGCGATTTGAGCAGTGCCGATGCTTCCTGCACGTTGCTGCGCATACGTTCAATATCCATGGACATCCCGACCTTCAATTTACCGCTGTGATCATTTATATATTAGATAAGTCTAATATATGTGTCAACGGAGGGTGTGTAGCTCGGGGAGATATTTGGGGTCAGAGTAAAAACTTCTCTAAACGATAGGAATATTCGGGGTCAGAGTAGAAGTGAGCTTACTTAAGCCCGAACGTGGCATGTAGGCGGGAAATTCAAATCCATGGGGTTGGGACTGAGCGAGGCAGGAGGGCCTGCCCCTCTTTATGGGCAAGCCGAGCTCAAGCCCCATGGAGGGTCTGCCCCGCTTTATGGGCATGGTTTAACGGCGTGTCCCCAACCCCATGGGATTCAATTTTCTGCCGATCTTCAAGCGTATGTAGGTGCCATTCTACTCTGAACCCAAATATTAGATGGGGTCTCTGTCGGAATTAGAGTCAGGTGATTAATTGCCTGGAGGTAGTGGCGCGTATGCGATTAGTTTTTACTCTGACCCCAAATATCTAGTTTTTACTCTGACCCCAAATATCTAGTTTTTACTCTGACCCCAAATATCTCAGCCGCCGATCAGTTGCATCGCATCGGGGCGTAAATGGCCCTTTGCCATCTCATCCTGCAACAGGGATTCGGAAAGCTCACCGTCTTCCAGGGCCTCGCGCACCAGGTTGAAGAAGAACGATTCCTGCTTCGGGTCGGGGTGGGTGTCGTAGGTGCCGGCGAACTTGTAGTCGCCGAACAGGGCGCGTCGACCGCGCCGCAACCAGTGCCGGGGCGGGAACAGCTGGAAGGTGTCGGCGGGGCGATAGTCGATCTTCAGGCCGGTTTTCCAGGGCTGGGTCTTGCGTTTGGTGTTGTGCAGCAACTTGGTGTTGTCGTCCAGGTGATCGAAATCATTCCACTGGTTTTCCAGTGTGCCGATAGACCCGCGCCTTTCCAGTTTAAGCGACACCCAGTCCATGTAATCCCGCTTCACCGGCTTGAACATCTCGGCGAAATCGCGCTCGAACTGCCAGTGCTCCAGCTTGGCGCAGTCCAGCAGCATCACACTGCTGGCAAACGCGCCCTTGCGGCCCTTGCGGCCGGATTTGGGGCGGCACATGATGGCGGCACCGGCCATATCGCGCTGCAACAGCTCCCAGATATCGCCGATCGCAAAAATGTCCGGATCCATGATGACGGCGCGCCCCTCGTAGCCCATTAGCTGCGGGGGCGTGAAGCGCAGCGGTGTGAAGGACTGCAAATCGTCGTTCAGCCAGGGCCGCATTTCACCGTCGCGCCGGTAGAGCTGTCCTTCGCGCAAAAGCATACAGGGGTAGTCCTTCACCTCCACCAGCTTTACATCGAACTTGTCGGCGTGCGCGGAGCGCTTGCGCAGTGAATAGCGACTGACCAGGGCGCCGAGCATTTGTTTATGGTTGGTGTGTATAAAGACGGTGGGTTTCAAACTGTTTCTTCTCGCGAGGAATCTGTAGGATAGTTTACCGCCAGCCCGCTGTTCCACAAACGACTGGCTTTGGCAATTTTTGGAGCGATGCTCCCCGGCGGCGCGCCGTATATCGCAATAAACCTGACGAGGACGCCGCGTGGGCGAGGGATCTATCACAGTCTGGTGTCTGCTCGGCAAAAAGGCCGGAGACAACACCCAGGTGCGAGCGCTGGCCGAGGAACTGGGCTGGGGCTACCAGGAAAAGCATATCACCGCCCAATCGTGGGAACTGATAGTGCATATCGGCGGGCGGGCCACGCTGGCCGGGATAGACCGCGCCCAGTCGAGTGAGCTCGCAGCACCCTGGCCGGATATCGTCATCAGCGCGGGCCGTCGCAATGAGCCGGTGGCGCGCTGGATCCAGCAGCAGTCCGGCGGCAGGGCGCGCCTGGTGCACATCGGCCGCCCGTGGGCGCCGCTGCCGGTATGGGATCTGGTCATCACCACGCCGCAGTACTTCCTGCCCGAACGTGCCAACATTGTGCACAACAGCCTGCCCCTGCATCGCTTCACCCCGGAAGATCTCAGCCGTGCCGCGCAATTTCGCCCACAGTTTGAACAGCTGCCGCGCCCCTGGGTGGCGGTGCTTATGGGCGGAGACAGCGGCCGTTTTGTGATGACGCCAGGGAAGGGCGCGCGCCTGGGAGAGCTGGCCCAGGCACTGGCGTCAGGTGCCGGTGGGGCGGTGTTGGCTACCGACAGTCCGCGGACGCCGCGCGCTGCGGGCGATGCCATGCAGGCACAGCTGCAGGTGCCGTTCCTGTGCCACCGCTGGAACGGGCCGGGGGAGAACCCCTACCGGGGGCTGCTGGCGCTGGCAGATGCCTTTGTTGTCACCGGGGAGTCCATGTCCATGCTGGGCGAAGCGGTGGATACCGGCAAGCCGCTGTACATTTTCGATGTGGGCGACCCTGTGAGTTGGTGGCGCCTGTCGCACAATTACCGCTACAAGCCGCTTTCGCATCGCCTTGCGATGCGCTTCGGGCCGCGACGCATGCGGCGCGATATCGGCAAGATTCAGGATGCGCTGGTGGATTTGGGCAGGGCGCAGTGGCTGTCGCCACAGACAATCGGCCCGGCAGCGCAGGCGTTACAGGCACTACCGGAGCAGGTGCCCGTTGTGGAACAGGGCCCAGTCGCGCGCGCGGACCTGAAGCGCGCGACGCAGGCGGTCAGGCAGCTTGTGATATCGCGGTGAGGGGGTGCAGGGGCGCGGGGGGCAGATCCGGTGTTTTCGCCAGAATCTCCAGCGCATCATGACGCACATGGTTTTGCGCCATTTCGTTGCGCAGGAACTCCTCGGTGACTTTGCCCTGTTCCACACATTCCTTGAGCAGGCCGAAGAAAAACACTTCCTGGTTGTGATCGGGGTGCTGCTTGTAATTGCCCAGAAACGCGTACTCGCCGAATAATTTGCGCCGCGCCCGCATCACCCACGCCGCCGGTGGAAACAGTCGAAAACGTTCTGCGGGGCGCCAGTCGGTGGGCAGCCCGGTTTTCCAGGGCTGGGTCTTGCGCCTCGTGGTGTGCAGCATCTTGGTCTGCAGGGTGAACTTGTCGAAATCGTTCCACTCGGGCTCGAAGAAGTCCAGGGTGTTGCGATCCTCCTCTTTCAGGCATATCCAGGGCTGGTAGTCCTGGGTGAAATCGAACATCGCTTCGAACTTCTTGTGTGCATCCCAATGCGTGAGCTGGGCGCAGTCGAGCAGCATCACGCTGCTGGCCATACATTTGTCGATCAGACCCTTGGGACCGGAGCGCATGCGGCACATGATGGCCTTGCCGTGCATGTCGCGGCTGAGCAGTTCCCATATGTCGGTCACCGCAAAGATATCGGGGTCGATGACCACGGCGCGGCCCTCGTAGCCCATCAGTTTCGGGGGCATGAACCGGGTCGGCGTGAAGGACTGCAAATCGTCGTTCATCCAGGTGCGCTTGACGCCATCGCGCAGGTATTCCTGCCCTTCCCGAGCCGCGAAAAACGGGTAATCACGGGTGTCCATGATCTGCACGTCGAATTTGTCATTGTTGCTGGAATAGCGGCGCAGCGCGTGCTCGGCGACAATGGCGCCGGTGATTTGCTTGTGGTTGGTCTGGATAAATACGCTGGCTTTCATGGGGCCGCCGGGGCTGTCAGAAGGTGACTGTATTGGGCGGGAACTATAAAGGAATATGGCCTGTTTTTCCATTTCAGGCGCCCCGCTTTCAGCGTGAATAGTACGCGCTATAGGGTGGTTTACTTGAAGATGCCGCGGCGATAGAGGCCCCAGAAAAAGGCCCACAGGTGGATGAGCGGCGCGCGCCTGACCTTGTCGGGGATGTGGATCTCCTCGCCGGAGTGCCGTTCCAGCTTCCAGGCGATGTAATCGAGCCCGCCTTCAAACGTGAACAGGCCCTTGACCAGTCGCAGGATGGAAAGCAGCTTGCCCTGGCCGCGGCGCAGCGTCCAGGCCAGCACTGCCGCGTTACGCCTGAACCGTCCGGGCGCGCAGCGGTACCGCCATTCCCCGGCATGCTGGTACAGGGTAAAGCCGTTCCCCAGGCGCGCCGCGTGATGCTGCGTCAGGGACGCGTAGAAATCCCGTGAGGACTGTGCCAGCTCCTGTGCCCGGCCGCTGCGCTCCGTGCGCAGCTCCGTGGCATAACTCAGGCCCAGGGCCTGCTCCCACAGGGATACCAGGCTTCCCTCGGGCGGCAGCGCAGGCAGGGCGTTGCGCAGCAGTGTGTGCGCTGCGGCGGTCAGGGCCGCTTCGATCTGCGTGCGAATCTGCTCATTCCGGGCGTACAGAATCCGTGTCGGCTGCGCGAATCGACCCCAGATATAGGACTCGAACCACGCCGGTGAACACCCCCGCTGGAAGTCGCGCAACGAGATGACCGTGACCTTGCTGCGCAGGGTCGGGCCGGTAGCGTCGCCCACCGCGCGTTGTTCGGCATAGAACACATTGGGTGGCAGCAGCCAGTTGGCCGCGGCTGGAATTGTCCGCTGATAGGCCGCGCGATAGGTGTCACAGACCAGGTAGAGGTCCAGCAGACCGTCGTAGATATCGCCGCTGCGCAAACAGGAACCGTATACCAGCGTGCAGCAGATGGCGTCGTGATGCCGCGCCTGCAATTGCGCCAGCAGCGCGGCCAGTGTTGGGTCGAGAGCCGGGTCCGGGCCGCTGACAGGCGGGTAGGTACTCACAGGCGCAGGAACTCCAGCGGCGCGCTGGCACTGATCTGCGCGGTCTTTGCAACGTCCACCAGTTCGCCGTCGAGATTGATTTTACCCGACATCGCCAGACCCAGCCGGTCGGCGTTGTGGCTGCGGTATCCGCTTGCGGGCACCGCATTGCGGTTGGGGTGGCCGCGCACGATGGAGAAAAAAGTGCGGGCAAAGCGCGTACAGCCCTGTTCCATCAGGGTCAGGCGGATTGCGCCCGGCTGCTGGCTCCAGAAGGGCCGCATCCCAAAGGACAGGCGTTGCAGGGTGCTTACGGCGAGGATCAGGGTGTCGTACTGTACCGGCTCGCCGTCATCCAGCGTCAGTGTGATGTCGACATGCCGGTTGAATGCCGGGTCGTTCCGCAGCACGCCCCAAACAGTGCGCAGTGTGCCCAGTGCAAGGCTGAAATCATCGCGCAGGCCGCGCGAGTGGATTTCCCGGTGCGCGTATTCGGTGCCGTGTATCACCGCGCCGCCACCGAGAAACATACAGTACCTGGGCTTCTCCTCACCATCGGTTACAACCCGCATCAGCGTGCGTTGCGCCAGTTTCCCGGCTGTCGGTCGCTCGCTGTCACACCACTGGCAGAATCGTGTCACTGCCTTGTGCAGCGAGCCGCGCACACCGATATCACCCGCGTTCATGTTGGCGGTGCCGCCGGGCAGCAACGCGATCAGCGGGGGGCGGTCAAAGACCCCGGATTCCAGTAATTCGCCCAGCACCGCTGACGCCGTGCCGTCGCCGCCGTTGATTGCCAGCACGCCGATATTGAGAGCGGCAAGCTCCGCCAGCGCAGGTGCTATATCGGCTGCGCTGTGAGTAATGCGGTGATGTATGGCCGACTGCCCGTCGATCTGTGAGCAGATGCCCGCGAACTGGTCACGGTTGTGGCCGCTGGCGGGGTTGCTGATCAAGCCTACCGGACTGGCCGGTGGTTTCACTACGGCGCAGCCCTCATCGTGACAGACTTGAGCTTGATCTCGGTGTTACCGATACGCGGGGCATCGCCGCGGATCTGCAGCGGCAGGCCGGACTTGGGGTCGAAAAACAGGATGATCTCCCCGTCGAGCCCAAGCACGCTGAAATCATCGTCGTCAGCCAGTGCGCCTTCCGGGCTGGCATGTATCGCCACGGCAATGGTCTCGACCTTACCGCTGACGGCCTCCTGGCCTGTGACCTTGTAATCGGCTTTAACAGCGCCGCCGCTGCCACTGGTGAGCTTTAC
The DNA here is from genome assembly GCA_020443325.1 of Halioglobus sp. Taxonomy (GTDB): domain Bacteria; phylum Pseudomonadota; class Gammaproteobacteria; order Pseudomonadales; family Halieaceae; genus Marimicrobium. The sequence goes on along the minus strand of JAGRIK010000107.1, from coordinate 4,287 downwards.
GCGATAGAAATTCAAATCGGTATTCACAATGACTTCCATGGACCTGTCCGGCCCCTGCGCCGCCAATCGCGCGGCGAGGAGCACCAGCATGTAGGGGCTGGTGACGACGGTCTTGCCGATGGTTGCGGGGTATTCCAGGTACCTTGTACTCGTGACCGGCCACTGGTCCGCTGGCGTTTTGGAGTCCACAGGGGCATTGCGCCGCTCGCGGAGTATGCGATCCGCCTCGTACTGGTAGGATTTCATGCGCTGCTCTTTACCGCTGCTGATGCGGGAGCGGGAGAGGACGCGGCCGGTGGCGGCATCAAAGTATACCTGCAACTTTTCGGAATTATCGACAACCGAACTCAGGACATCGAGTACCCATACATTCGGTTTGCCGGGAGCCGGCAGCACTTCCAGGCGCGAGCGGGCGGTGGCCCAGAACGCTTTCTGCTCGTAGTCCAGCACCTGCCAGCTCGGCAGACTGGGAACCTCATCCTGTGCAGCCTGGGCGAGGCTCGCCATCGAGAGGGAGAATAAAACCGTGAGAAGTTTGGATAGCTTGATCATGGAGGGTAACCATAGTGATGATACGGGGTGACTTCAGGTCGGGGCTGTGCGGGCCAGAATGCGAACGTAGCAGCCTGAACGCGCCGGACCGGGACCAATTATACACGCTTGATAGCGCTTCGCTCGCAGGCTTGATCGTTTAATTTTTCTTGTAAATCAATTGCTTGCGCAGGGCGTGCGAAAGCCGTTAAAAATACCAGACAATCTTGAGAATAGCCTGAGCATCCTATACCCTTCGCCGCTTATATCTGCCCTGATCAGGGGAATTCTACATGCATATGATTATCAAGCGACTAATCAAATGGTTAGTACGCGCGATTTCGGTATTTTTACCAGAGGCCAAGGCGCACGAGTTGCAGCGCTGGCGGCGTGGTAAAGAAGAGTTCTGGAAGTACAACCACTGCGAATATATTTTTGCATCCTACGGAAAAAGCGGGCGCACCTGGGTGCGGGTGATGATTTCCCGCTACTACCAGCTGGTGTATAAATTGCCCGACAATATCCTGATGGGCTTTGACAATTTCACGCGGATGGATGCGAACATACCCAAGATCTTTTTCACCCACGATAACTACCTGCGTGGTTACACGGGCAATGTCGATTCCAAGAAAGACTTCTACGACAAGAAAACCGTGCTGCTGGTGCGCAATCCAATCGATGTCGCGGTGTCGCAGTTTTTCCAGTGGAAGTACCGCATGCGACCGGAAAAAAAGGCCATGAACAAGTATCCCCCGCACGAGGCGGATATCTCGGTTTACGATTTCGTCAAGGGCCAGGACCAGGGCCTTGCCCACATCATCGAGTTCCTGAACAACTGGGCCCGTGAATTGCCGAAGATCAAGAACCTGCTGGTGGTGCGCTATGAGGACCTGCGAGCGTATCCGGAGCAGGAGATGGCCCGTATCGTGGAGTTTCTGGGCATGGAGGCGAATCCCGAATACCTGCGCGATACGGCTGAATTTGCCTCGGTCGAGAACCTGCGCAAGAAGGAGCAGGACAACTATTTCTGGCGCAGTGGCAGCCGTGTGCAGGCAAAAGATGTGAACGATCCCAATACCTTCAAGGTTCGCAAGGCCAAAGTCGGTGGCTACCGCGACTATTTTGACGACGATCAAGTCGCGGAATTGACAGCGATGGTAGATTCGAGGCTGTTGCCGGGGTTCGGCTATACCAGCGCCGAAGCGGGGTGATACGTTGAGCGATAGATGCGTTTTTATTCATACCAATGAACGGCAGTGGCTGGGTGCACTGGTGTCCGAGTATTCCTTTCGCCGCAACTCGGCCAATGCCGACAGGTTTGACGTGAAGTTTATTCACACACGCGATTACCCCTACCTGCGTGCGAAGGAGGGGCAAAGCTTCCTGCGTGGCGGTACCAGCCGGGTGTGGCATATGGAAGATCTGCAGTCATTCACGCCGCTGCGCTTCCTGCCGCCCAGGCTGATGAACTGGCAGGGACGGGCTGTGGTCACGGACCCGGACGTCTTTGCGGTCGGCGATGTGAACGAATTGCTGGACATGGATATGAACGGCGCTGCAGTGATGGGCCGCCACCGCTCCGGCAAGGAAGACAAGCGTGCCCAGGTGGCCACCAGTGTGTTGCTGATGGACTGCGCTCGCCTGCGGCACTGGAATGCCGAGCAGGAATTCGAGCAACTGTTTCGCAGCGAAAAGGATTACAAGGAGTGGATGGTGCTGGGTTATGAGGATCCGGCCAATATCGGCTACCTGCCGGATTGCTGGAATGACTTCGATCACCTGGACAGCAACACGAGGCTGTTGCACAACACCAAACGCAAGACGCAGCCATGGAAAACCGGTTTGCCCGTGGATTACACGCCCGCCGACAAGTTCAAGGATAAGCCCGTGTTGGCGACGGCCAATCGCCTGCGCGCCAAAGTGTTCGGCGACTACGGTCTGCTGGGTCGCTACCGCGAGCACCCGGATCGTGCCCAGCAGGACTTTTTCTTCGGGTTGTTGAAGGAATGCCTGAAGGTGGGCCACGTTACCGAGGAACTGGTGAGGGAAGAAATGCGCAAGAACCATGTGCGACACGATGCTTTCGAAGTCCTGGATCGCACTCCCGATTTACAAGCGAGGGCGGCATGAAATACCTGAATATCGAGAAGCTGCGCAATCTGGGTACCGAGGCCTTTAACACGACCAGGCCGTTTCCGTATTACAACGATGAAGGTGTGCTGACAGAGGCGGGCTTTCAGGACTTGCTGGCCAACATGCCGCCGCTGGAGATGTTCGAGCAGAAGTTTGGCTATGAACGGCGCGCCGGACAAGCCCCCCACGACCGCTACTCACTGGAGTACACGCCCGATATGCCAGTGCCCAAACCGTGGAAGGAATTCATCGGGGAACTTTGCTCCGACGCCTACCGCAATGAAATTGAGCGTCTGCTGGGGGCAAAAAAAGTGGAGTTCCGTTTTCACTGGCACTACACGCCCCGTGGTGCGGATGTTTCACCGCATTGCGATTCCAGCCGCGAGCACGGTTCCCACCTGTTTTACTTCAATTCGGAAGCTGACTGGGATCCCGCCTGGGGTGGCGCCACGCTGATCCTGGATGACGGCGGCCGACTGGACTACAACTCGGCACCCGCGCTGGAGGCGTTCGACGGCATCACCGAGTGCAAATCTATCGGCAATTACAGCGCCCTTATCAAGCGCACCGATCACGCCTGGCATGCGGTGAGGCCTATCAATAGCCCCGAGGACCAACTGCGCCGCGTGTTCATTATCGTGGTCAACCCGGACAACCTGTTCTGGAAGGTGCGTGACAGAGTTATCGGCAAAAACATCCAGCGCTTCTGAGCGCCACCCGGCCGTCCTGTGCGCGGCTCGTTTTTGCCTCGACAAGCGGGATATTCATATCTGGTGCTGTTCGCGCAATCGGATCGCCAGCTCCGACGAATTTAAACGCCGTGTTCTCTCCCACTATGCCGGGCATGAGCCCGGCGCCTGGCAGTTTGGTCTTGGCGACCAGGGAAAGCCGCACCTGCTGGATACATCACTCGCACTCGACTTCAATGTGAGCCACAGCGGCGACTGGCTGGTCTGTGCAGTCACCGCGGGGACCCCGGTGGGCGTGGATGTCGAGGAGTGCAAGCCAACCCGCGATGTGATGACGCTGGCACGCCGTTTCTTTCGCGAAGAGGAAGTGGCAGCGATGGCCGCTTGCGGTGATGGCGCGCAGTGCGACCTGTTTTACGATCTCTGGACACTGAAGGAAGCGGCGGTCAAGGCCAGGGGCTCGGTGCTGGTGTCCGGCCTGGATTCGCGCGGCTTTGCGCTGGCCTCCAGCCCCGCTGCAGTGTCGCCGCGAGGCTCTATTGCGCTGACGACGCCGGAGGACGCTGCTGTGGCCCACTACTGCCTGTTGGAGCTACAGCCGGGATACCGCGTGGCGCTCTGCTGGCTGCCCGGTGCGCCGCTACGACCGAGGCTGCAGGCTTTCGAGCTGTGCGATCAGGGTGTCACCAGGACGCTCCAGCTGCCGCTGCGGGCGAGTACGTGGGTGGATGAGAGTGCGTGAACGCCGTGTTTTCCTGTTAGACTGCACCCCGCACACGGCCTTCCACTGTTATCCCCACAACCACAGGTAAACGCAAACTCCCATGATCATCGATCAGTTCTTCAGTGAGCCTAACGGGCGTATTTGTTTCACGCGCGAACAGGGCAGCGATTTCGCCAAGCAGATGGCGCATGACTTCAACCCGCTGCACGA